>SYHD01000244.1 GCA_005799265.1 Planctomycetia bacterium
CGGGGCCGGGGGGGGAGGGGGAGGAATAGACAGTTGCGCGACGCCTCACCCCCTCACCCCCAGCCCCTCTCCCCCGAGTACAGGGGAGAGGGGAGCGAATCTGGCCCGCCTTACCCGGAGTACGATTCCTCGCCCCCGAGTACAGGGGAGAGGGGAGCGAATCTGGCACGCCTTACCCGGAGTACGATCCCTCGCCCCCGAGTACAGGGGAGAGGGGTGAACGATTACCAACCCTCAGGGCGTGACATTGACCATGACCTCCGCCGCATATTTCTTGTCGACCCGCACCACGCGATGGTTCAGCGCGTCGCCGACGTAAATATAACGATCGCTCACGCCGGCGGTCACGGGCCAGCCGAGCGGGATCGCCGGCGTCGGTTCCTTGCTCTTGGGGCCCTGGCAATCGTAGTTGCCGTAGGCGCCGAACGACACGATCTCGTTGTCGGCGTTGTCGCGCATGGAGACCGAGAACGTGATGGCGTTGGGGATGTAGAGCCGGCCGAAACCATCGACGTCGAAGCGCGGCCGAGTGCAGGCGCAGGAGCCCACCGCGTTCCAGCGGCTAATCGGCCCGCAGCCCGCGTACTGGGCCACGGAGCCGATGACTTCCTTGACGGTGTGGTTGACTGCCTTGACCTCGCCGCCCGTGGGCGGGAACTTGTAGATGGTGCCCAGCGAATTGCGATAGGCTTCGTCTTTTTCGAAACCGGCCGGCACCGGGAAGTCTTTCGGAACTCCTTGTTGGAGGAGGTAGATGTTGCCGGCGTGATCGACGCGGAGGCTGCCGCCGTAGCCGACGACGCCCGTGACCGCGGCGGGCACGTCTTCCTTGAGCATGTCGCCGATTTTCTGTTTGCGCGGGTAATCAACCAGCTCCCCCTTCGCGTCGTAAACACGCACGTGGCAATCGTTGCTGCCGAAGGTCGCGAAGACGCGGCCCTTGAAGTCAACGTCGAGTCCGCACACGCTCTGCCCGCGCCCGGCGCGGCCCGAAAGGAAACCGAAGAGGTGTTTGCCTGTCGCCTCCAGTGGCTTGGGCTGCCCATCGCGACCATAGCGTGCGATGGGTCCCTGCCAGCTCCCGGTGCCCCAGGCGTAGATGTCGCCGCCGGGACCGATGGCGACGTCCACGGCCTTGATCGGCAGCGTCTCTCCCTTGCCGGTTTCGCCGTGATAGCGCCAGACGACCGTGCCGCTACGGGTGACGTAGACCAGCTCGGCGTCCCGATCCACCGTCATGTAGCCGACAAAGCCGATGGCGTTGGCGTCGCGGTTGAGGAATTGGTCTCCGGTGACGACGAGTTGCGCGCCGCGGTCCTCGATGCGCACGAGTTGGCTGGTCGTCACCTCCGCGGCCTTCTTGTCGAGCGGGACATGGCCGGCAAGCCAGAGGACGGGCGATTTGCCGGTCTCATCGAGCGTGTAGGCGCCGCCGACGGTTCCCGCCAGCGCCATTTCCGCGCTAATCTTGGCGTCTTTGCCGCGACCGGTGATCTTGGTCAACGTGGCCGATGGGATGGCGCCGCGCGAGACCTTGCGCGAGATCACATACAGGTCTCCGGTCTTGCGCGACACAAGCACGCGATCGGGCCAGGGCACTGGCGTGGCACTCAACTGCTTGCCTTGCGGACTGATCTCGACGACCTGATGGTTGACCAGATCACACACCAGCACGTTGCCCTTGGCGTCAACATCGATCCCGGCCGACGCGGTCTTTTTATCCCAGGCGCTGGGCATCCAGTACTTCGACGTTCCCCAGTCGGGTAGCGTCAGATCGAAGAACTTTTCCGGGGCCGAGTTCTCCTGCGTCAGATCTTGCCGATAAATGCGCCCCTGCGGCCAATTGCTGTCGATATCGCCTGGCTGCTTACCGTCATAGGCAGTGCCAGCGACGTTGGCATGATAGGCGAATCGGCCATCCGGGGAGAATGCCGTCTGGATGTCGAGCCAGTTGGGACACTTCAGCTTGGACGCGGCCGGCCACATCGTCGTCGTCTTGAGTTGATTGTTGCCGTCGAGCGTCAGGAAATTCATCTGGCGGGTTTCACTGTGGACGAAAGCGATCTTCCCGTTGTGCAAGCGCGGCACGATCTCATTGCCCAGGACCGCGAAGACCGGATAAAGGCTCGTATACAGCGACGGCACAAACTGATCGGGCACGCCCAAAAGGCGAAAGCCGCTGGCCTTGTCGGGGCGCGTGGAAGGCGGGTATGGCAGGACGGTTGTGAGGTAGTTGCCGTCGCGATCGAATTTGCGCAGGTGCCAGGGCCACATGCCGGAGTTGCCGTGGCTGCCGACCGCGGACATCATCAGGACGTAGAGATTTCCAGCCGCGTCCGTGACCAGGCCGTTGACCGGCGCGCGGTACGGCATGGAGACGACGCTGCCGGTGTAGGGACTATCGCCGATCAGTCGACCGAACTGCACGGAGGTTCCCGCGCGCAGACGGAATTGAAAGGGACCACCCTGGGCGGGCTTGCCCAGATCGTCCTTGCCGTCCCAAGAGATTTTCTGCGCCAGCCCAGGTTGCAGCGGCGCGGGCGGCGGATTCTTGCCTCCCAGGACTCCGGCCGCCAAGTGACGGACGATTTGGCCTTTGCCATCCAGCACGGCGATTTCGACATCGATGGCTTCCTTGACGCTGAAGCTCAAGATCGTTTTTTCGCCCATGCCTCCGGCGCGCGGCACTTCCTTGAAGATTTTTCCACCCGCGTAACAAGGGGTGCTCAGAAATAGCAACGCGAGTAGCGATCGAAGCACGGCCATGGTCTCTCCTTGGTACAACACAAGAATTGGCCACGGAAGAAACACGGAATGACACGGAAAATGACAAGGCAAAGTGCCAATACTGGTGTTGCATTTTTCCGTGTCATTCCGTGTTTCTTCCGTGGCTCAGAAATTTGCGCGGCAAGCGCAGATCCTAATCGTTAGTAGAACGGCCCACATTCGTCGGTGCGAGCGTCTCGGTCACTTCCCGAGCGGAAAAACATGTACGAAGCCGGCCATATCGCCGGCGGCAAGCCAGGCGCCGTCGGCACTGAAGGCGACGGCGTGGATCCAGTCGCGAAACTGGCCGCCGCGCGATTTGCCGAGGACCGCGACCGACTTCCCGTCAGCAACGTTCCAGAGTTTGACGAGCGTGTCCCGTCCTGCTGAGGCGACGTGCCGGCCATCCGGAGAAAACGCGAGGGCAACAACGCCGCCTTGATGGGCAGAGATCTCCTGGAGTTTCCTGCCGCTCGCCGCGTCGACGAGGAACACCTTGCCGATGCCCCCTTCGATTTCGCCCGCGCCCTGAGCCAGAGCAATCGTCTTGCCGTCGGGAGAATAACAGGCGGCGGCGGCGCCCATGGCCTCGCTGCCCTTTTTCTTCGTCAGCGTTTCGCCGAGATTGAGCGCGAGCTTGCCGGTCGCGAGATCCCAGATGTGGAGTGAGTTCGGGAAATTGGCGTAGCGCACGGAAGACGCACACGTCAAGGCTTGCTTGGCGTCGGGCGCGAGAGCCACCGCCTTCAGCCAGCCCTGCGATGCAATGCGTTTCAGCTCACGCCCATCGGGAAGCTGCCAGAGAATAACGATGCCCTTGTCGTCGCCCGTGAGCAAGAGTTTACCGTCCGGGGACAGCGACAGGCTGCGCACCCATTCGGCATGGGCGGTCAGGACCTTGTCCGCTTCCTGAACGTCGACGGGCATTTCGTCGCCTTTTTCCTTCTTCTTGCTTCCGGTCCGAAGCAACACGGTTCCCTTGCTCTTGGCCGGCGCCTGCAAGTCCCAAAGACGAACCGTATGATCGTAGCTGGTGCTGACCAGCCAACGCCCATCGGCCGTGACGGTCAGCGCGGTGATTTGATTGGTATGCCCGTCGAAACGGCGAATGGGAGCAGGCAGGGGTGCGCCGGATTTTTCGGGCACGTCCCAGGCGACGATGCGTCCCTGCTTGTTGCCCGCGATGATGCGCTGACTCTTGCCGACGAACGTGACTGCGGTCACCCAGTCCTCGTCCCACGTAATCGACCAGGCAGCGGCGGCGCCTTTTTCCTGTGCCGACGCTGACACGGGGAACACAACCAGTAGCAACACCGGAACGGTCAAGCATCGCATGAACTATGGACCCCATGAATGCGACGCGGAGCGTCGCACCACACTGTGGCACGACGCTCCGCGTCGTGATTACGCAGCACTTTTCCAATAGAGATAATCTGATTCCGGTAGAAACGCGTGAACACCGTTTTCTGCAATGTACTGCCGCAAATACTGAAATTGCTCCGCACTTCGAATCAGGTGGTCAAACGGTTCACTCTGCCAGAATGCTCCTCTTCGGCCTAGCCGCTTGTTGATTCGCCAGGCGGAATAATGAAGCCAACTCTCACACTGTTGCCGACAGGTGGTGCCTGGTCGAAACTGAACCAGCAGATGAACATGATTCGGCATGACGATCGCGCAGTCCAGATCGTACCGTTGCGAATCAAAATGACGCAAGCATTGGAGTACTACCTCGGCCAGCTCTCGGTTCCGCAGTTCGCATTTCCCCTGACAAGAGTCCAAATGCCAGTGCCATCGATGGCTGCGCTGTTTGAGATAATCAGTTCTAATCGCTGACGGCAATTTGTCCGGCTCAGGAAGTTGCCCGCCAAGGATCGGAGAAATGCCTCTGGCTTGAAGCCAGGCGATCGATTCCTCGGTCCACCTTCTAACAACCTCTTTCGGCATGGAGTCTGCCGTTCGGAACGTAATAAACGTTGCGACATTTGGCTGAAACCAGTGTGGCAGCGAGCGCTGGGATTGCTCGAGACCTGCGTCAGGATCGAAATAGCCAATCTCGCTCATGGCGAAACCCCTGCGACGCGGAGCGTCGCACCACAATGTGGCACGACGCTCCGCGTCGTGGATTTACGACGCAGAGCGTCGCACCACATTGTTACACCAAAATATCGCGTACCACGCGTGCTCCTTCGGGCGTGGCCCAGATCGGGCGCGTGCCGACGAAATGGCGCACGCGCGGATTGATGCCCAGCGCGGTGTAGATCGTCGCGAACAGGTCTCCTTCGTTGACGGGATTCGCCTGGACGATAGCGCCATCCCGATCGGTCGAGCCATAGGTGACGCCGCCGCGCACGCCGCCGCCCGCCAGCACCACGCTCCAGGCACGGGCATAGTGATCGCGGCCAGCGCGATTGTTGATGCCCGGCGTCCGGCCGAATTCGCCCATCCAGACGACCAGCGTGTTCTGCAACAGGCCGCGCTCATCCAGATCACGCAGCAACCCCGACCAGCCCTTGTCGAGCGTCGGCAACAGCGCCTTGTGCCATTCGAAGTTATCGGAATGGCTGTCATAATTTTGCTGCTCGACCTCGACGAACGGCACTCCTTGCTCGACGAGGCGGCGCGCGACCAGGCAGTTGCGGCCAAAATCGGTATCGCCGTAGCGTTCACGCTGGCGATTCCATTCTGCAGACACATCGAAAACGCCACGCGACGTTAGCAGGCGGCGCGATCGGTCGTGAGCGGCACGCAAGGCGGCCACCGACGGCGACGAGGTCTGTTCGCCAAAGCGTTGGTCCAGGCTGCCGAGAAGATCGTTGCGCCGCTGATCGCTCTCGGCACTGGCGTAAGGCGTCGTGTTCTCGGGCGTACCGCCGGATCGGCCCAGCCGAAACGGTTGATACGCGGGGCCAAGAAAGCCGCTGCCCGCGAACGGGCTCGACTCGCCGCCGCCGATGCCGAGCTGGATAAAGCTCGGCAAATTCAAGTCGTCGCTGCCGTTGTACCTGGCGACCATGGCGCCGATTTCGGGATGGCGCACAAAGGCTTCTTGTCGATAACCCGTGTGCATGCGGTAGGTGCCGGTCGAATGGCCGGGGTCGTTCGTGGACATGCTGCGGATGATCGCCAGCTTGTCGGTGAGCTGGGCGATGTTCGGAAGGTATTCGCACACCTGCGTTCCGGGCACCCGGCTCGCAATCGAACGAAAGACGCCGTTGTTGGGATGGCCCGATTTCATGTCGAAGGTTTCCAGATGGCTGGCGCCCCCCGCCATCCACAGCAAGATGCAGCGCTTGCCCTGGCGCTGTGCCTGAGCCGCGATCGATTGTGAATGGAACAGGCCGCCCCAGTTGGGGAGCATCATTCCGCCGGCGCCGACCAGGGCACTCTTCAGGAAGGATCGCCGGCCCACGTGTTGTTGCAAGTTGCAAGTACCAGGTTGCAGGTTTGTGGTTTGTTGCATCGATAGTCTCCCCGTCGGTGTGTTGGTACGGTCTGCCTAACTTGTCACGTTGAAACTTGCCTACGTTACAACTTATGTTCGTTTGGTTTCCAAATAGTTCATCAATCCTGCAATCAGGCGACTCGTCTCAGTGGCGATACGGTGCATTTCCTCAAATTCACTCTGCGAAAGATATCCTTGATCCATCGCCACATACAACTGTGAGCGCACCTCGCCGGCTGAGCCTTTGGCGATCGCCAGAAATCGAAAAAACTCGTTGCAACTATCTCGCTCGTATCCTTCGGCGATATTCGACATTACCGAGACGCACGCACGCCGAATTTGGTCCTTGAGTCCAAAGTCCTTTTGAAACGCGCCTGCCTTCGAAACAGCATACACTCGCCTTGACAATTCCCGCGCCTTCTTCCAACTCTCGATTTCCTCAAATCGCTTGAACGTGCTCATGGACAGCTCCAGGACAGGGTATCCCTAGTTATCCCCCCCCTTGTAACCTGAAACTTGCCAACCTGCCAACTTTCGTCAACGACAAAAGCGAAACTCCGCACTCGCCAACAGCGCCCAGATCGCTTCCTCGACCGTCGTATCGCTGGCCGCGCTGGTCCCCTTGGACAGATGAGCCGCAAAGCGCGTACGTTCATCAGCATCGGGCACTCGGTTCAACACCGACAAGAACAACTCATCCACGCGTTCGGGCCCCTTCGCGAAGTGAATGCGCTGCCAAAGGCCGCCTTGCTTCTTGGTGATCGCCGAGCGAAAGAGTTGGCTGTTGTTCACGAACAGGCGTTCCGTCAGACTCGCCTGGAATTCGCCGCGGCCATCGACAGCGTCGCCAAAGACGCGACGCAATTGACTTTCCAACGAGGCGGGCAAGCCGTCGCTTCCGAAGCCCACGGCCGTGTGCAAGGCGTTAATCATCTCCGTCTCGCGCAGGGGCCGCAATGGCATCTGCTCGAACGCACGCGGCTGGCTTTCGCCACCGCTGGCGGAGAGCTGATACGTCTTGCTGTTCATCAACTCGCGCACGAGCCACTTGATGTCGAACTTGTGCTGGACGAATTCTCTTGCGAGCAGATCAAGCAACTCCTTATGGCTGGCCTGGTTTTTCTCGCTCAGGTTGTCGACAGGATGGACAATGCCGCGACGCAGGAATTGGCCCCACAGACGATTGGCCATCGCTTTGGCGAAGTACGGGTTGTCCGAAGCGGCCAGCCACTCGGCGAGTTTTTCCTTGCGCGAAAAATCGGGTTTCGGCAACGCCTTGACCGCTCCCTTTTTGTCTTCTTGGAAGCCTTTCGGCAATGGCGGCTCGATCAGCGCTTTACCGCCAAGGAACTTCGCGTAGATCGGTTCGCCTTTCATGCCGGGCTTCTGCTCGATGGCCGGGCCGGTGAACAGGACCTCGCCGGTGCGGCGCTCGCCGATAACGAACTTCTTGTTGTTCATGCCGCCGCCGGCGTCGATCATTACGAGGCGCGCGAAGAACGCGGCCATGCCGTAGAAATCACGCTGCGTCCAGCTATCGGAGGGATGATCGTGACACTGAGCGCAGGCGAGCTGCGTCCCCAGAAAGATGCGCGTGACGGCAACCGCGGTCTCTTCGGGCTGGGCTCGAAATTGCGCGTAGAAGAGCGGCGGCCCCTGATCCTGACTGTTTCCCTCGGCCAGCAACACTTCTTTCACCCAGCGATCCAACGGCTCATTGCTCGCGAACTTCCCACGCAACCATTTCTGAAACCCACTCCGCGAACGCGACGCCTCCGGGTTAAGCGGCGAGCGGCTAATCAGCACATTCTCCCAGATGTTCGCCTGCTGGTCGGCGTAACGTGGATCGTCAAGCAAGCGATCGATTAGCTTGGTCCGCTTGTCGGCGCTCGCATCGGCCAGGAACGCCTTGGTTTCCTCGTAGCTGGGAATGGTCCCGATCAAGTCGAGGTAAACGCGGCGCAGAAAATTGGCGTCGTCGCTCGCCTTGGCGGGCGTGATTTTCTGCTCCACCCAGCCCTTGGCGATGTGCTGGTCGATACGGTCGCGCAGACTTTTCTCCTGAGCGAAGGCTGCCGAACCGACAAACAGGAGCGCCGCGATGGAGAGGACGTGCCTACTGACAAGGGTCATTGGCGCACTCCGGATGGCCTGCGTGCGTGTTGTGATCAGACGGTCAACAAAGACTGCTTGAGGCTAGGTTATTTTGGCGGGATGGCAAGATTCCAATGCGCTTCAATCTAGCGTACTTGCTCGTCCAAATCAAGGCGTTGGAGGATCAAAATGTGGTGCGACGATCCTGTGTCGCAATTCACGACCGGAACGTCGGGCTCCATGAATCACACGTCATTCGCGCGAGATTCCATATCCTATGTCCAAGTCAATCGCACGGCGAAGCGAGTCGGGAGTTGACGCAGCGTCAATTTGGACTTTGCCCCAAACCCCTTCAGGGACTCACATGGTTGTGCCGCCGTCCGGTCCCATGAACATACCTCCTCCCCAACACATGCTTCAGCCGCACTCCCTTCATCCCTTGATGACCAACAATGCCTGGCTGGTCGAGCTCATCGCAAGTTTGACCGCTCGACCTGTTGAAGAAGTGTGCCAGCGACTCCACGCCGAAGAGCATCAGATCGGCAGCAACGTCAACGTCGCCATGCAGCGAATGGGCATCACGCCGCATCACTGGAGCGCTGAGCTGGTGCGCTTCTACGAACAGACGGACGCCTTTATCTACGAGCTAATCGCCTGGAATCGCAACGCCAACAAGGTCGCGATTCGGCAGTGGCTGAATGAAGTCCTGGCGCGGCTGCCCGGATTTTCGCAGAACGTTCTCACCTACGGCGACGGTATCGGCTGCGACAGTCTCTACCTGACGCAAGCAGGGCATCGCGTGACGTACTGCGATCTGGGCGAACTGAGCGAGCGCTTCGCGCAAGCGCTTTTCGCCGCGGCCGGGCTGCCGTTCGAGTCTCACCGTGATCTAGGAGCGCTGCCGGCGGGAGCGTATAACGCGATCGTCTGCCTCGATGTGCTGGAGCACGTGCCCGATCCGGCGAGCCTGGTCGAACAGCTCGCACGTTGCCTGAAGCCGGGCGGCATCCTGATCGTCAGTGCCCCTTTCTTCGCCGTGGGGACCGAGTTTCCCACCCACCTGGCATCAAACATGCATCACAGCGGCAGCCTGTCAAAGCTCTATGGGCGATTCGGACTGCAACTGGTCGACGGTCGACCATTCCACGATCCGCTGGTACTGAGCAAATCTCCGGTCGTCTACGCCCCGGGCGCGTGGGGCTGGTGGCGACGCACGGCGGTCCGTGCGGGCGGACTGGTGCTCACGGCCGCGCGCTACTGGTCCTGGCCTCACCGCCGCATTGGCCGCATGCTGCAGCGGCGCGGCTATCGCTACTACACGGAGGGATTGCAGCCGGCGGTTGCGGTGGGCGCGAAGTGAGAGGGACTACATGATCAGCTCGCTTCCAGCCCAGATTTATCGGTGGAGAGCTTTCCCATGCTCGACATTCGATGCCCAACGTGTGCGCGCGAACTGCTTTTGCCGGAGGAGTCGGTTCAACGGAAGTGCCAATGCCCCGTGTGCAAGATGATCTTCACGCCGGGCGACTCCGGCCGGGCTCCCAGTTCGCCCATGCTGACGGCTGTGGCAGAGCACATTACTGAGGCAGGCCCAACCACCCAGCCTCTAATTGAAGAATATCACGATGTTGAAGTCTTGGCGGAACGAGCGCGCTACGCACAAGAGCTCAGCGACCGATACTCCGGCGAGACTGACGACGAGTATCGTACGGCCAAGTGCAAGTCCGCGGCGAAGATTGGATTCGGGATCGGCTGCGTTGCGGGGATCGCAACGATGTTCCCCAACGGCGCCCCGGATCTTTGCGCGGTTTTCTGGGCGCCAGTCGCTCTGGGTTTGCTTGCATCGGCCCACGGTCTGCTCATTGCCTCCTTCGTGTATGCGATGAAGCCGCGTCATCGCGCGTGGGTTCAGAATGTTCTTGTAGGGGCCCTCGTCCTTTGGGCGACCGGAGCTGTCGCGTCAGGATGGGAAGCGCGAGAACCTCTCATATACTGTCTTGTACATGCCGTTGGGACCGGCTTGATCGTCCCAATCGCATTGGGATCTATCATGCGCGGGATCGCCGTGCTCGCCAGGATGGATTGAGAAATCGACACTTTTTTAGGGGGCGATATGAACACCGTTCATTCCCTGTTACAGAAACACCGCTGGTGGCTGCTCGTCATCGTCATCGCCGCGGCCGTTGGCTGGCCCGTCGAGGCGCAGAATCAAGAGCCGCCGCGCTGGCTTCTCGGCAAAGCGTTTCACGTCCCCTCCGAGTATACCAATCAGGAGAGCGGTTACTTCTCCATCATCGAAGGCAAGAACGGCCGACTCTACATCGGCACCGCCAAGTACGGCGTCAACGCCTACTTAGTCGAGTTCAATCCGCTCAACAGCGCCATGCAGATGGTCACCGATGTGCATCGCGTCATCATGACGATGTTGCGCGGCTTCGGCGCTCAGGCCAAGATCCACACGCGCAACAACGTCGGCCAGCTCACCGGCAAGATCTACGTCGGCTCCAAGCAAGGCTATCCCGACAAAGGCGAAAAGCTCACCGACTATCCCGGCGGCTACGTGCTGGCCTACGACCCGAAGACCGGCGAAACCGAGAACTTCGGGCTGCCGCAGAAACACTTCGGCATCATCAGCGTCACGCCCGACGAGGAACGCGGCCTCTGCTACATCTCGACCTGCGACGACGGCCGGCCCATCGAGAAATCGCACTTCATGGTGCTCGATCTCAAGACGAAGAAGTACAAGGACTTCGGCGACAGCGGGCACTCCTACGCCTTCATCGTCGTCGACGATCAGGGCCGGGCGTATCATCCCCTGCGCGGCGGCAAGATCCTGCGTTACGATCCGAAGTCGGACAAGGCCGAGACGCTCGACGTCACCGTCGACGGCGCAGCGCCGCCGAAAGCGATCACCAAGGACGGAGCCATCCTTAACTGGGACTGGTCGCCGGACCACAAGACGCTCTGGTGCGTCGAGATGTCCACCAATCAGCTCTACTCGTTCGACATGACTTCCACGGCCAAGACGCTTCCCGGCAAGACCCACGGCCCGATCCTGGCGCACACCGAGCGGACCGATTGCCGGGCCCTGTGCGTCGATAACAAGGGGAAGGTGTGGATGGGCGTCACCGAGCAAGTCAAGGGGGTCGGAGCACGCTGCAATCTCGTCAGCTTCACGCCCGGCGCCAAGACGCCGCGCCATCACGGCGCGGTCGGCATTGCCAATCCCGACTATATCAAGCTGACTGACGACAAGGGCAAGCCCAAGCCGTGGCATCACACGCTACGCAAGGAGAAGGACGGCACCATGGCGCCGTGGCAGCCGCTCGGCATCGCGGCGTCGGCCGATGGGCACGTCAACATCATCACACTGGCGCCACTCACGCTGATCCGATTCGCGCCCGAACAGTTGAAATAGTACCTCGTTTAGCGCTCGCGAGGACCATTGGTTGTGCGCGAGCGTTTCACGGCGTCTCTCCCTTGCATCCGTCCACGGTTCCGCGTACACTCAATCCAATTATTGAGGATGATCGCCTCCATCCACATGAGGAGTTTTCACATGCGATCCGCCATCTCACGCTGGTTTCTGTTTGGACTCTTGCTCGGCTGGTCTCTGACGCACGCGTCCGTCTTTGCCCAGGTCGCCGTGCAACCCGGCATCGTTCAACCCGAAATCGTTCGGCCGCCGGTCGGCGGCATCAAGTCCACGCCAATGTCTCCCGAAAAACTGCGCGCCGGACTCGACAAGACCGTCACCATCGACTACACCGGCCAATCGCTTACCGACGTCATCAACCACTTCCGTGATCGCACCGGCCTGAACATCGTCATCGATCAGATGGCCATCCTGCAAACAGGAATGAACCCCGACGACAACGTCGGCCAGTTCCAGGTCAAGGCGACCAACGAGAAGGCCGGACAGGCGCTGCGCCGGACGCTCGGCGTCTATCGGCTCTGCTTCATCATCCTGGAGGACTCGATCCTCGTGACCTCGGAAGAAATCGCCGTCTTTCGCCAGATGCGGCAACGCGTCAGCGTCGACCTGGAGGACGTGCCGCTCCGGAAAGCTGTGCGAGAACTCGCGAAGAAACACGGGATCAACCTGGTGATCGACCAGCGCATCGAATCGAAGTTCGTCGATACCAAAGTCAGCCTGCAGGTGGACGATACCGGCATCGAGACAGCGCTGCGTCTTTTGGCGGAGCAAGCGGAGTTGAAGGCCGTACGTATGGGTAACGTGATGTACATCACGACAGTTGGCAAAGCGAAGGCAATCCGTGAGGAAGAGCCGCATCAGTTCGACAATCCACTCAATCCGAACTTCCCTGGCGGCATCATGCCTGGAATCATGCGTGCCGGCGGATTTGGCGGAATCGGCATTGGCCCGGGCGGGGTCGCGCCTGGCTTGCCTGCGCTTCCGATTGATCCCGTAGTGGTGCCGCCGCCGGGCATCGAGTTGCCGCCCGCGAAGGGAGCGCCGGACGCGCCGCCGATCAAGAAGCAGGTCATCGAGATTCGGCCGGGCAGCACGCCGGCGCCGCCGCGGCCCGCCGTGGACCGTCCGCCGGCGCCTCCGCCATCGAGCACAGATCCGGCGAGGCCGTGAAGACTATTGGCGAATTTGTTTAGCGTTCGCATGGTGCCATGCGAACGCTAAACAAATTCTCACTTCGTCACCCACTTCTGCACTTTCTGCCCCGACACCCACCCCACGTACACCGCCCCCTTGCTATCGACGCTGATCCAGTGCGGCGTCTCTTTCGGCCCCACGCCCGGCTCCCAGCGCGCCAGCAGTTTGCCGTTCTTGTCGAGCACGCGTATCGTCCCCTTGCGGCCATCAGCCAGATAGACGCGGTCCTTGTGGATGTACAGGCCGTACGGGGCGCCGGTGTCCTTCCATTGTTCGAGGAACTTGCCCGCCTGATCGAAGAGCTGCACGCGCAGGTTCTCGCGATCGCCGACGACGATGCGTTGCCCGGCGTCGAGCCTGACGACGTGTACGATGTTGAATTCGCCCTGCCCCTTGCCCTTCATGCCCCACTCTTTGATGAACTTGCCGTCCTTGGAGAACTTGGCGACGCGCGAGTTGCCGTACCCGTCGGCGACGTAGATATCGCCGTCCGGTCCGATCTCGACGTCGGCGGGCTTGTTGAACTTGTCCTCGGCGAGGCCGGGCATGTCCTTCTGGCCGAGCTTCATGAGCAGCTTGCCGTCGGGCGTGAATTTCTGGACGAGATGGTTGGCCATGTCGGCGATCCAGACGTTGTCGGCCTGGTCGATGCGCAGCCCGTGCGGCGTCTTGAAGTCGCCGTTCCAGCTCTTGAGAAACTTGCCGGCCGAATCGAAGACGACCACGTAGGGCTTGATGCGATTGAGGAGATAGACGTTGTCCTTGGAATCGGTGGCGATGGCGGAGATGCCGCCGAGCTTGACATCAGCCGGCAGCGTCGGCCAATCGGCGACGAGGCGATACTCCAGCGGCGGCGTCTTCTCGCCGGTCAGCGCGGTCGCGCCGGCCAGAATGACCAGGGTCAGAAGAAGCAAACAGACTTTCTTCATGATGACGTCCCCCCAGGTGACTTCAAGGCAAGAGTTTCAAACACGGTTCTTCGCACGCCAGGCGCGTAGTACGCTCAGTTTCAGTGCGAGAATTCGATCCAGGTTCGCTTGGGCCCGTCAAGCAAGAGGGCGACGTGATTCAGGATATTTCGTCCAAGAACGCCCCAAGCCTGGTCGATAAGCATGAATCGACCTTCAAAAGTGCCATTCGGAAAAAGCAGATCAAGCTGTACGGATCGAGCAACGCTGCTGGTCCCGTCAAAGCCCGTCAACTCGTAGATTCTATCCGCATCGAGGGAGACGCCAAGTTGCGTTGCGCAGGTCTTGGGAATCAACGTTGCGTCGGCGCCGCAGTCGATCAGCATGGGTACATCGTGCACAGCGACGCCGGTCTTCAAATGGCGAAGGGTCACATGGGCCAGCGGCGCGGGCGGCGAAAACAGCTCAGCGTCATACGCAGGCATGTCAAAGCTCCTTGGTGACCTTCATCTCAAAGTCGGCTGCTTGTTCCGGATGTGCCAACCTCGGACTGTAGATGTGCACAACTGACGGAATCTCGACGCCGGGGATGATGACGTAGACAGTCGTTTTCTCCGGCAAACGCACATCGTCCGTCAAGCGGATCTGGCCGTTCTCGACAATGCCGGACAGAGTGGTGATTTTCATGAGAGCCTTCGATTTCATCGAATGGAATAGGTGATCTGCTGTCATCGTACAATTGATCGCACGAAAAAGACAAGGAAAGTCGGTCTCATCAGCGCACCAACTCCCGAATCGCTTCCCCATGCTCGATCACCGGCAGCGGCCGCGCAAGCCCGTCCGTGAACGACGCGCTCGCCCAATCGATGCCGAGGTGGTGATACACCGTCGCCGCCACGTCCTGCGGCGTGAACGGCCGATCGACGACATACTCGCCGCGCACGTTCGAGCGGCCGATCGCCTGGCCCATGCGCAGCCGCGCGTTGCCGAACAGGACGCTGAACGTGTGCCCCCAGTGGTCGCGGCCAGCGTTGGCGTTCATTCTCGGCGTGCGGCCGAACTCGCCCATCGCGACCACCAGCGTTTTCTCGTAAAGGCCGCGCTGCATCAGGTCTTCGATCAAGGCGCCGATGGCCCGATCCAGCGGCGGAATCAGCATGCGGGCGCCGATCTCGGTCTCAAGCTGCGGCGGCGTGCCGTGATGGTCCCACGGGACGCAGTTGCACGTCACGAACGTCACGCCCGCTTCGACGAGCCGACGCGCGACCAGGGCGCTCTGTCCGAACGTGTGCCGGCCATAGCGATCGCGCATCGCCGCCGGCTCGCGCGTGATGTCGAACGCGCCGGCGACCTCCCGGCTCGTCATCAGCTCGAACGCCCGGTTGTAGTGCTCGCCGAGGTCCGACGTACGGCGATCGTGAAAGCGCTGCACTTCGCCGACCGCTTGCAAGAGGCCGCGGCGATCTTCAAGACGCTCGAACGTCAACTCCGGCGCAAAGTGCAGATTGCGCACGCGATACTCCAGCGCGTTCGGATCCGATTCGACGACGAACGGATTCGCCCCGCCGCCGAGATACGCCGCGTAGTGGAAGAAGTTGTCGGTCCCGCCGCGCAGGTGCGGCACCGCGACGTACGGCGGCATGCCGGAGCGATTGGCGCCGCGCAGGCGCGACGTGACGGAGCCGAGCGAGGGGCGTTTTTGATTGCGAAAATCGGGAGCGTTGAACGCGGGCCCTTCAAAGCCGGTGAGCATCCAGTGGTTCGATTTAGTATGATCGCCCGACCCATGCCGCACGGTACGCACGACCGAAAGATGCTGTGCGAGCCGCGCTTGTTCGGGGAGCAACTCGCCGAATCGCACGCCGGGAACGCTGGTTGCAATCGAGCCGAACGGCCCGCGATAGATGTCCGGCGCATCGGGCTTCGGGTCCCACGTCTCCATGTGCCCCGGCCCGCCGGAGAGCCAGAAGAGAATGACGCTAGTCTCTTGCTCCCCTCTCCCGTTGGGAGAGGGGTTGGGGGTGAGGGCCTGCGCCTTCGCTTGCAGCAACTCCGCAAGTGTGAGGCCGCCGACGCCGAGAATGCCGCCCTGCACGAAGCTGCGGCGCGTAAGGCCGCGATCGTTGATGACGCGAAACATGCGATGCCCCCCAAATTTCGGATGTTGTGATTCTACAGCCGAACGGGCGAGAACGCACGCATTTTTCATTCCTTGTCATGCGATTCGTTTGTGATATGTTTTCAAGGCTTTCGGTGTGATGATGCAACAAGAGCATCACACAGAAGTCTGGAGTCCTCGCCAGAAGGCCTGGTATCAGCTGCCGGCGTTAGATGGTTACGTCTGACATTCACTGTGGAGAGTTCCCGTGCTTACCTTGGATCTCGTACACACCCTGGCGTTTGGCGGCGTCGTCCTGTTCCTGGGCTACGCGATCCGGCGTGGGGTGCCCATCCTCGCACGCTACAATCTGCCGGCCCCGGTAATCGGCGGCATGGTCATCTCTTTGTTGATGCTCACGGCCCGGCAGTGGGACTACACGCCCTTCCGATTCGACACGACGCTGCGGACCCCGTTGATGATCGCCTTTTTCACGACCATCGGCTTCGGGGCGAGCCTCAGCCTCTTGAAGAAGGGCGGCCCGCAGGTGCTACTCTTCTTCCTCTTGAGCAGCGTGGCGGCCATTTTGCAGAACGTCGTCGGGGCAGGGACCGCGCTCCTGATGGGTCAGTCGGCCTTGTTCGGCGTGCTGTGCGGCTCGGTGACGCTAACGGGCGGCCCGGCAACCGGGTTGGCCTTCGCGGCGCAGTTCGAGGCGGCCGGCGTCACCGGCGCCGAGGCAGTCGCGGTTGCCGCCGCCATGTTGGGCATCGTCGCAGGCGGGCTCATGGGCGCGCCGCTCGGCACGCTGTTGATCGAACGGCTCCGCCGCAAGCAAGCCGCCAATCCGAGCCACGCGACGTCAACCGCCGCGCAAATCGTCGAAGACCTGTTGCCTGACCTGCCGGCGGCGACGCCGTCCGGCGAGGACGCGGAGTCTTACGTGCTGCTCAAGAGCGTCAGCGTAATTCTGGTCGCGATGTGGGCCGGGTCCTGGGTCGGCGCCGGAATTACCGCTCTGGGCGTGACTCTGCCTGCATACATCGGCGCCATGCTCGTGGCGGCGGTCATTCGCAACTTCGACGACGCCACGGGCTGGCTGGGCCTCTCGCAGCGTGTCATCGACGACGTCGGCAACGTGGCCCTGTCGTTTTTCCTGGTGATGGCGATGATGACGCTGGAGCTCTGGCTTCTGGCCGCGGTGGCGGTGCCGCTGGTCGTGGTCTTGCTGGTGCAGACGGCGCTGGTGGCGGCGTATTGCCTCTGGCCGATCTTCCCGCGCATGGGGGGCGATTACGACGCCGCGGTGACGGCGAGCGGCTTTTGCGGCTTCATGCTAGGCACGACGGCCAACGCCATGGCGAACATGGATGCCCTGACGCGGCGCTACGGCCCGGCGCCGCGCGCCTTCCTGATCGTGCCCATGGTCGGCGCCTTCTTCATCGACTTCGCCAACGCAGTCTTCATCCAGATTTGTCTCAACTTGTTCTCCTGAGGAAACCTCGCCTCGTCCTAAACGAAGAGCGCGTTTTCGATTGCTTCCCGCGCTGGATTGCTGTATCCTTTAATTTAACCCGCCTGACTCCCCACCTTTCCTCCCGCTGGAGGCGTTCTTGCCATGATGCGAAATATCTTTACGTGCGTGTGTCTGCTCCTCGGTTCGACGTTGGCGTTCGCGCAATCCGGCGACAAACTGTTACCGGCCGACAAGTCGATCGAGCACGCCGTCGATCATTACATCGACGCCAAGCTCAAGGCCGAGGGTGTGACTCCCTCACCGCATGCGGATGACGCCGCGATCCTGCGCCGCTTGACGCTCGATCTCAATGGCCGCGTCCCGACCGTGAGCGAGCTGGACGATTACCTCAAGAGCAGCGATCCCGCGAAAAAGGCGCAAGTCGTCGATCGGCTGCTCGCGTCAGGCGCTTTCAATCGGCACGGGGCGCAGACCTTCTATGCGTTCATGCAGTACTCCGATGGCCGGCCACGCAAGGGGGATAAAGGGAATCCGCTATACGATTATTTGCTTACTAGCTTCGGCGAGAACCGTGGCTGGGATCGCATGTTCAAGGAGATGATGCTGCCCGACGAGAAGAATGCCAAGCTTGCCGGCGCCGCCGACTTTCTCAAGACGCGCGTCAAGGACCTCAATCGGCTCACCATCGACGCATCGAGCACCTTCTTCGGCGTTAATGTCAGCTGCGCGCAGTGCCACGATCATCCGCACGTCCAGCAGTGGACACAAGACCAGTTCTACGGTATGAAATCGTTCTTCGCCCGCACCATTGACAGTGGCGGCTTCCTCGGCGAACGCGATTTCGGCGTGGTCAAGTACATCCCGAATAAAGGCGTCGAGAAGGTCTCGCCGATACTTTTCTTGACCGGCGCAAAGATCGACGCCCCCGGCATGAAGGACCCGACCGGCGAAGAGAAGAAAAAGGAGCAGCAACGGCTCGACGTCGGCAAGAAGGCGAAGGCCCCGCCGGCGCCGCCGAACTATAGCCTGCGCGCCAAGCTGGTGGAGACCGCTCTTGCCCCTGAGTCGCGCGAGTTCTTCGCCCGCAATATCGCCAACCGCATGGTGCATCGCTTCTTTGGCCGCGGGCTGGTGATGCCGCTCGATCAGGTTCACAGCGAAAATATGCCGAGCCACTCGGAGCTGCTCGACTGGCTGGCCCGCGACATGGCCGAGCACGGCTACGATCTAAAGCGAATGGTGCGCGGCCTGGTGCTGACCAAGGCGTATGCGCGTTCGAGCCGCTGGGACGGCGACAAGCTGCCGGACGAGCGCCTGTTCGCGGTCGCGTCGGTACGGCCGCTGGCGCCGATGCAGATGGCGACCTCGCTGAAGGTCGCGACGACGGACCCGCTATCGCTGCCGGTCGAGCGCAAGAATCTGGAGGAACGGTTAGAGACGCTCGAAAAGAGCGGCGCGGGCCTGGCCAATCTGTTCGCGCAGCCGACCGACAACTTCCAAGTTGGCGTCGCCGAGGCAATGCTGTTCGCGAACAATGAGGCATTGCAGAAGTCACTGGTGGAAGGCGCGGGGACGTTGGCCGAGCGCATGAAGCAGGAGCCGGACCTGACGAAACGCGCCGATTTGGCGGTCCGCACGGTTCTGAACCGCGCGGCCCGCGATAACGAGCTGGCCGCGCTGATCGGCTACATGCAACGCCGCCAGGATCGGCCAGACGCGGCGTGCCAGCAGGTGGTGTGGGCGCTTTTGACGAGTGCGGAGTTTCGGTTTAATCATTGAGCGTCGTCGAGGCAACATTCATGGAACTTGCTATTACGATTTTCTGTTGGATCGTTTCCGTGATGGCTTTCCTTTTCTGCGGGCTGTGTTTGTACACAACGATAGGCGTCGCTTTTAGATTTGTATTCACGGAAAAACTGGATCGGGCTTGCCGGTCGTTGGAGCAGTCGTCGCAACGATGGGTATGCTCGTCGTGCCTGTTGAGAGCATTCTGGAACGCCTGACTTGGTGTTGGGTTCTGATTGCTTTTGAGGTGCTTGTAATCGCCATTCTGATTTGTCTTTGCCGGATATGCGGACGAACATTGCCGCCATAGCCGCACTTCTTGCGGTAAAATGAAGTTGGAAAGGAGAGTGCCATGACGAAAGCGGTGATGAAAGGCGTCGTTCACGGTCGCACCATCGAGCTGGAAAACGAGCCGGGGCTTCCCGATGGCCAGCCGGTTTCGGTCACGGTAGAGGTGATCGCGGCGGAAAAAAGCCAAGCAGCGTTCGAAGCATTCAAGCGCGCAGCCGGCGGTTGGGCGAATGACAATCCAGAAGGTTTGGAGCAATACCTCGAACAAACGCGCCGACAACGAAAAGTGCGTCCCCGCGAGATTCCCGAATGAGCTTCCTGATCGACACGGATATCTGTTCGGCTTACTTGAAGAACGATCGGCTGGTCGTCGGCAAGATGATGCTCCATTATGGCGGATTGTCTGTGTCCGTCGTTACGGCCGGCGAACTCTTGGTCTGGGCTCTGCGCGCCAAAGCTCCGGCGAGTCGGTTGCAGATGGTTCAGGATTTTCTCGCCCCAGTCCATGTCATCGACGTGGACAGGGTCGTGGCGGAAAGGTACGGCGAAATTCGCGCGGCGTTGCTCGATCAAGGACAAGATCGTGGGCCGATGGACTTGCTCAACGCGTCCATCGCCCTTGTTCACAACATGACGATGGTGACTCACAACGTCGCGGATTATGCGATCGTTCCTGGTTTGATCATCGACGACTGGCAAAGACCGTGAACACATGCCAGGAACACAACCCGTAGCAGGGACTCAAAGGAGGATGCACGTGAGTGAATCTATGCCACCATTGACGGAACGAAAGCGTCGTATGCTGTTTGAATTCGTGCAGGCCACTTTGCCGCTCGATGAGGCCCAAAAAGCCGAGATGGCGAAGCTATTTGGAGAATGAGAAATACGCAGCGGTAAGAGCCATGAACAAGACTCTGTACGAACAAGGCATCGAAAAAGGTATCGAGATTGCACGCCGTGAGATTCTCCGCGAGGACCTGGTGGAGCGATTCGGCCCGCTTTCGCCCAACGCGGAAGAACGGTTGCAGGCCATGACGCTCCAGGAAATGAAGGCATTACGAACGGCCCTTCGACAATCGCAGTCGTTGCGCGATTTGGGCCTGGATAAGTGATTTTTGTGCTCGCATTCCACCGCCAAATCATGTAAGCTATAGACTGTCAGTACCTACCTAGGGGGGAATTTTCCAATGTCACTCAAGAACTTCTGCGGTTCGCCCGTGCACGCCGTCAGCCGGCGCGGCTTTCTCAGCTCGCTCGCGGCAATGGCGGGCACGGCAGCGTGCGCCGACATGACCGCGCTGCAGGTGCTCGGTTCGCCTGCGGTCGCCAACGATCTGCGTGCCAATCAAAAACGCGTCATTATGCTCTGGCTAGCGGGCGGGGCCAGCCAGCTCGAAACGTTCGACCCGAAGCCCGGCGTGCCGACAGGCGGGCCGTTCCAGTCGATCCAGACGTCGACGCCCGGCATTCGCATCAGTGAGTTGATGCCGCGCATGGCCGCTCGTTTCAAGGACACCTGCATCATCCGCTCGCTTAACACGCGCAACGCCGATCACGGCAGCGCCGCCCGCATTATGATGCGCGGCCGCATGGGCGAGCCGTCGGTCGATTATCCCGATCTCGGCGCGGTCATGGCCCGCGAGATGGGGCTCGAAGGCAGCCAGGTTCCCGATTACGTCTCGTTCTACACGGCGACCGAAGGCCGCAATATGTCCCCCGGCAGCCCCGGCTTCTTGGGCGCTCGCTTCGGGTCGATGGATCTGACCACGTCGATGGTCCCGGAAAACATTCGCCGAGCCGGCGCCAACGAGCAGGATCATCGCGAACGGGCCGAGTTGCGCAATCAGCTCAGCGACATGTTCGAGCGTGGCCGCACTTCCGCGTCGATGGAGAGCCATAACCAGGCTTACCGCCGCGTGTCGGGCATCATGGCGAACGAACGGCTCTTCGACATCGAACAAGAGCCGCAACGGATGCGCGATCGTTACGGCTCGACGCTGTTCGGCCGGCAGTGCCTGGCGGCACGTCGGCTGTGCGAGGCGGGCGTGCCGTTCGTCCGCGTGGGCCGGGCGTGGTGGGACACGCACGCGCAGAATTTCGAATCGCATCAAGAGCTGGTCCCCGAACTCGATTCGGTCATGGCGACCCTGCTTGATGATCTCGAGGAACGCGGACTCTTGCGCAACACGCTGGTCGTCACGATCGCGGAATTCGGCCGTACGCCGAACATCAACGCCACGGTGGGACGTGATCACTTCGCCTCGGCGTGGTCGACGACGCTGTCGGGCGCCGGCATCCGCGGCGGCTCGGTCTATGGCCGCAGCGATCGGCTGGGCAATACGGTGGCCGACGGCGAAATCGGCGCGGCGCGGTTGTTCGCGACGATCTATCGGGCCCTCGGCATCAATCCGCACAAGAACTACTATCTGGGCGCTCGCCCCATCCCGCTGACCGACCCCGGCACCGAACCGATTCGCGAAGTGCTGGCGTAATGTCTGAATTCGTTTAGCGTTCGCGCAGCGCCACGCGAACGCTAAACGAAAACCACTTTTGACGAGATCCCCATCATGCCTGATCCCAATCCGCGCAACCTACGCAACGTTCGCGAGATCAATCGCGCTGGCATCCACTTTTCCGTTGCGCGCGTGCCCAACACGGCGCGCTTGCTGGTGGCCAATTCCGAAAACAAGGTCGTCGAACTCGACGCCAGCCAGGCCAACCCAACCGCGCGCGAATTCGTCGATCATGGCCGATACGCCACCTGTGTTCGGCTCGCCGGCAACACCGTCGTCTCCGGCGGATACGACAATCGCCTAATCTGGTGGGACCTGCAAAACAACCGCGTGATCCGCACCATCGACGCCCACACCCGCCAGCTCCGCCAGCTCGCGGTCTCCCCCGATGGCACAAAGCTCGCCTCGGTCGCCGACGACATGGTGTGCCGGCTCTGGAACATCGCCAACGGGGAACGCATCCGCGAATTGCGCGGCCACGAGGAACGTACGCCGACCAACTTCGGCTCGATGCTTTACTGCTGCGCCTTCTCCAACGACGGCACGAAACTGGCGACCGGCGATCGCGTCGGCCGCGTCTGCATCTGGAACGTCGCGAACGGCGAACGGCTTTCGACCGTCGAGGTCCCGTCGCTCTACACATGGGACGGCACGCAACGCATCCGCTCGATCGGCGGCATCCGTTCTCTTGCGTTCTCCCCGGACGGCACACAGATCGCCGTCGGCGGCGTCGGGCAAATCGGCAACGTCGATGGCCTGAGCGGACCGTCGCGTGTCGAAGTCCACGACTGGACTCGCCGCCAGCGCGTTCACGAATTCCAGGGCAACCAGCAAGGCCTCTTCAACAAGCTCGTCTGGCATCCCGACAACCATTGGCTCTGCGCCATCGGCGGCGGCGGCAACGGCTTCATCCTCTTCACGAATATGCGCGACCGCACCACCATCCACCAGATGAACCTGCCGATGCACGTCCACGACAGCGTTTTCAGCGAAGACTGGACGACGCTCTATCACGTCGGGCATCAAAAAATCGTCGTGCAGGAAATGCGCCCGTAAGCCGCTTGTGGTTGCGACGCGTATAATCCCATCATGAACGACATCGCCATCGAATCCAGCGCCGACGCCAAATGGGCCGAGTTGGAGAGCCGCGTGCTCGCGCTCGAAGGCAAAGTCGCGTCGTTGCCGGACGCCAAGCAAATCGAAGAGCGCGTCAAGGCGAGTCTGCCGCCCCCTGCCAATCCAATTGTCCCGCCGTCCTTCAAAGACATCGAAATTCCCATTCCCAGCGTGCAAAACGTCATTGCCGCCGCGAAAACGACGTGGACGACTTTCGAAGTGCTGGGCGAATTGCAGGCGATCTTTTGGACGCTGTTCGATCGCCGCTACCACATGGCCTGGGGAACGCGCATCATCACCATCGCGCTCGTGATACTTATCTTGACGTCGCACTGGTGGGCGCCGTTCTGGAGCAAGGTCTTCGACCTGGCGCTCGGGTTGGTGCTGTTCATAGTCTTGAATTTCGAGACGCGCCGCTACAAGAAATGGCGCAAGGGCCGCTGATTTCGTTTAGCCGCGGCTCGCAGAGCCACGCGGCTCTGCGAGCCGCGCCTAAACAGGGAAGGTGCCATGATTCGTCTGGGCGTCAACATCGATCACGTCGCCACGCTGCGGCAAGCTCGCCGCGCCCTGGAACCCGATCCGGTGCATGCGGCGACGCTCGCACTCCTGGGCGGCGCCGACGGCATCACCGTGC
>SYHD01000245.1 GCA_005799265.1 Planctomycetia bacterium
GCGCTCCTCGGCGTTGGCGGCCTTCAGGCTGTCGAGAAACTCGCGCGTGCCGGAGCGGGCGATGGTGCCGAGGTGCTCGACGATCGTGTCGCGCGACATGCCCAGGCCATTGTCGCTGATGGTAAGCGTGTTGTTGGCGGCGTCGGGAATCAGCTTGATCTTCCAGTCGCTGTCACCTTCGAGCAGGTCCGCGTTGGTCAAACTATTAAAGCGAACGCGATCGATGGCGTCGGACGCGTTGCTGATGAGTTCGCGCAGGAAAATGTCCTTGTGCGAGTAGAGCGAGTGAACAATCAAATGTAGAAGCTGCTTGAGCTCGGTCTTGAACTGCATGGTTTCCGTTGCCACGATGTTGCCTCCATTGTTGACATTGGGCGCACAAGGATTGATGGCGCCATTTTTAAGTACCAAAGGTGCGCACATGTTATAGCCCAGGGCAACGCCCTGGGGATCGTGCGAGACATGATTCCAAAACCCCAACGGGGCGCAACGCACGGACTCGCGTCGGTTGCGCCCCGTTGGGGCTTCGGGCGACTGAAATCTCGCTCTCCCAGGGCTATAACATGTACGCACCTTTGGTGCTCGAAAACGGGCAACTTCAAAAGGCGCAAGCCACTTCAAGGCGTACTGCTTACTGGTTCGCCCGCGTTCACTAGCGTCGCCGGGCTCGGCGCCGTTTCACTTGCGACGACTGGCGCCGTTTCGTCCGCATAGATCGCTTGCTGGCCGGCCTTGAACAGGGCGAGCAAGAGCAAGGCGCCCAGGCGGCGGTCGCGATGGCCCAGCCGGCCCGACTGACGCAGTTTTTCGGCGGCTTGCTCGTACTCGGCCTTGGCGAGCGATTCGAGCGCGCTGATGAATGTTGTTTGGGCCAACGGCTCCACCAAGGCCCAGGCTTGACGTTTTTGTGCGTCGAGCGCTTGCCAGACGGCGATGGCTTCGTCGTGGCGCTTCTCGCGAAACAAGACCTCGCCCAGCAGCGCTTGTGCATGGCTCAGGGTCGGGCTGTTCGTGGCATAGGTGAGCGGTTTGAGCGCATCGACGGCGGCGCGCGGACGGTCGAGCGTGATGTGCGCCAACGCCGCCAGATAGCCCGCCTCGATGGCGAGAACACGCTGCGCCGGTGTGCCGATGCGATTGACCTGCTGCGCGACGCGCTCGCACGTTCCGGCAACAGCATCAAGCTGACCAGCCAGGAGATGGCACAACGCCGACAGGTAATGATAGCGCGGGTCATTAATGTCCGCGTTCTTCATGTCGTCAGCTTGCGCCGCCAGCGCCTGCCTATCACCTTCGAGCCACCGCAACGCGGCCAGGCACCATTGCGCCTGCGGGTGTCCGGAGTCGCTCGCCAGGCATTCGTGCAAGAATCCCCGCGCGGCCGGCAGCGCGTCAGCGTTCGGCGCCAGGTAGCTTTGCAGCGCCAGACGAGCGCCGAGAAACGCGATATTGGCGCGGCGGCGGCCTTCCACCCGTGCCAGCGCATCCTGGACCCTTGCGAATGCGCCGGACGAATGGCCTTGTTGGTGCAAAAGCAGCGCCTGGCGCACAAGCGGCAAAGGATCGTCGGGCTTCGCCTGATGCCATTGCTGGAGCAACTCGGTTGCAGGATCGAGGCGGCCCGCGCGATAGTGAAACATGGCGGCCCGATCCATCGCGCTCGTGTTATTGGGCGAAAGTTTGACGAGGACCTCGATCATTTGCAGCGCCGGTTCGCGCTCTCCCGCGTCTTCGAGTTGCTGTGCCTTGGTGAGAAGCAATAGCTCGCCGCGCGGCAGATAGTCGGGACCGAGCACGTCAGGGAATCGGCCGGGCGCTCTCTCCGCGGCGCGGCGCAAGAACATCAGTTCGACATCGTCGAAGTTCCAGCCATGCTCGGCGAAAAATGCCCGGGCCTCGTCTTGATGGGCGAACGTGCGGATGTACATCGCCAGCAGCTTGTCGCCGCCAACCTGATGCTGCTCGTCGGCACGGCAATAAAGCCAGGCGTATTCGGGATGCATCAGGACCGGATCGGTCGCCATCAGATAGTGATACGCCTGCGCGGAGACGGCATCGTGCGCGTTGCCGCTGACGAGGTGTTCGCACAGATAGAGCTGATCGTCGCTCGTGAGCGGGATGGCGTGCTGGCGCGCCTCGGCGAAGATGCGATTGAGCAGGCCGAGCCATTCGGGATCCTTGGGCGCGTTGAACTGGGTGACGAGACGAATAGCCCAGGCGATGTTTTGCAGCTTGTCTTCGGGGCGCGGCGGCTTGCCGCCCGCGCCGCACAGGGCGAGATAGCCGGCCGTGATGCGGTCCTTCACTTCTTCCATTTCATGGGCGGTGCGCAGATGGACGAACGCCTCGTCATAGCGTCCCAGCTTCGCCAGCGAAAGACCCAGACCGCGAAGGACCAACAACGACGGTGCGCCTTCTTTGAGGACCTGTTCGAAGAGAACTGCCGCTTCCTGATAATTGCTGAGCTTGAAGTGTCCCTGGGCGAGCGCGAGGTTTCCCTGGCGAATGATGTACTTCATGTCGTCGCCGAAGAGCGGACAGACAAATGAGAACTCGGCGGCGAGCTTGCGAACGTAGGAGCGCTTGTCGGGAAAGCCCTCGACCCAGGCGCGGTCGGGATTATCGAGCCATTGCCCCAACCCCTTCGGACCGAGAGCGCGCTGTAAGGCGCGGACGGCCATGTTGGTGTCGCCGCCAGCGGTGACGATGGCGGCGCCGAGCTGCAGCGTGATGAACGGGCAATTCGCGTCCATGCGATTGGCTTCGGTGAGGAATTGCAGCGCTTCCTTGGCCCGGCCTGTCCGCAAGAGAATGGCGCCGATGTAGAGCGGCGGATCGATGTACGGCGATGGCGGGGAACCGGGCGCTTCGCCCTCACCCCCGGCCCCACTCCCTGAGGGAGAGGAGGGCGAATCAATGATGCCGTCGTATATACTCAGCGGCTTCGTGATTCCCGTGTGTGCGGTTTGCAGGTGCATCAGGGCCGCGTCGAGCGCGCCGATGCGAATCTCGCACATCGCTTGCCAGAAAGTCGCCTCGCGGCACGGCGACTGCACGCGGAGGATGCGGACGATCAGGTCCATGATCGCGTCGTCTTCGCCGTGTTTGGAGAATAGACGCCGAAGCTCTTGGAGCATCGCGTTTTGGATGCCGATGCGAACGTCGGTTTCCGAGTCGTCGTTGATGTGAGCGGCGCGCAAGCCATGATCGAGTGCTTCCTCGAACTTCTTTTCCTTCAAAGCCGCCTTGACGGCGCCCTTGATGCAATCGGCCTCAAACGTGTCGAACGTCTTCTGCCAAGAGGTGGACGGCGAACCGATCGCGCGCGTGTGTTTTAGCTGTACGAGGGCGGCCTGCCAGTCGCCGGCGGCCAGGAGCTTGCGCGCATGCCGCATTCCGCGCCGCCGCCGGGGGCCTCGGCCGATGAGCAGCCAGAGCAAGAAGAGCGCCAGGAGCACGCAGAACGCGATCGCGCCATAGAAGCTCGCGAATCCAACTGGGTAATCCCGATGCAGCTTCAGGACGACTTCAACAAGCGTCAGATCTTTCTGCGGATCCATGAGTGGGTATCTTTTGGCCGCTCGCGGCCAGGAAGGGTTATTTCTTTTCGTCGAGGATCCCGCGTCCCTTCATCCAGGCGATGCAGCGGTCGGGCCAGCTCGCGAACGGCAAATCGCGTTCGCCGTCCTTCAGCGCCAGACCCAGACCATGGCGTCCTTTCTCGTAGATGTGCATTTCAGCGGGAACCTTGTTCTTTGTCAGTGCCATGTAGAATAGTACGCTGTTCTCGGGAGGAACTCCCGAGTCCGCCGTAGTATGGACGAGGAACGTCGGCGGCGTGTCCTTCGTGACCTGTTTATCGTTGCACAGCGAATCGACGAGCTTGGCGTCCGGATTTTTGCCGAGCAGATTGTTGCGCGAACCGTTATGAGCGAAGGGGCCCGTCAGCGTGATGACGGGATACATCAGCACCATGAAATCGGGCCGGCAGCTCTCGCGATCGACGGGATCGCTCGCGTCTTTACTGCCGAGATCGTAGTGCGTGCCGGCCGTGGAAGCGAGATGGCCCCCCGCGGAGAAGCCGAGGATGCCGACGCGCTTGACATCGACGTGCAGCTTTTCCGCGTTGGCGCGCACGTAACGGAGGGCGCGCTGAGCATCCGTGAGCGGGATTGGATGGTTGTACTTCGGGGCGAGGCGATATTGGAGGACAACCGCGGTGACGCCATGCCCGTTGAGCCAGTCGGCGACTTGCACGCCTTCGTGATCCATCGCCAGATTCTGGTAGCCGCCGCCGGGACAGATGACGACGGCGGCGCCGTTCGGCTTCTTGGCGGGATAGATGTAGATGCCCGGATTGTCAGCGGGTTCGCCGCCTTTGGCGTTGGGGGCCGCGCCCGGCCAGAGTTGCGTGAAGGGGACGCGCATGTCCACGGCAGGTTTCTTGCCCTTGTCGCCGCTCTCGCCCCCAGGCGATAGGCATAACCACATCAACGCACCAAGGCTAAAGGCAACCGATCGCTTCATGATTCACCTCATAATGTCGTTTCGCCGGCGCGTTGGCGCGCCCAAGGAATTGTAACGGCTCAGGCCGCGGAAAGCCACCCGCGTCGGAACGCCGTGCCTGCGCGAAGCCGCCCGGGGGGCTCGCGTGCGCCATGCGAGCGCAAAGCCGCAAGCAGCGTCAGACGTGCAGCTCAACCACATCGCGGTCGTGCAAGACATGCTCTCGGCCGACAGTTTGCCCGTCGTGAACACTCGAGCCCCAGATACGGGCGCTCTTGAGATTGTCGGTAAAATCGCGATGCACGTGAGCTGCCATCTCGACGACCGTGCTGCCGATCGGGCACGTGAATGGCGCCGTCATGTCCGCAGGTTTGCCCGGCTGCTTCGTGTAGACGCGGATTACGTTGAGGAACTGATAGATGGCGTCGCGAAAATCCTCCAGGCCGGTGCCATGCTCGGCCGCGATGACGTGAACAGGGAACTTTGCCGCATACATTTCCTTGACGATGTCAAGCCGATCCTGGGCGCCATCGAGATCGATTTTGTTCGCCACGAGCAGCGTACGGACGTACTGGATTGAGTAATCGTCCTGCGTCGCCGGCTTCGCGCCGACGAGCATCGTTTTGACTTGCGCGAGCCGATCGATCACCGTCTCGACCAAGAACGGCCCATCGTCGTCGCCGAGGTCGAGCATCAAGAGGGCGGCGTCGGCGGCGCGCACCAGATTCGACACGTACGCTTCCATGTAGTCGACGGTGATCGGCGGTGTGTCGATGAGTTGCACCTTCACGTCCTGCCAATCCATCATGCCCGCATAGGGTTCGCGTGTCGTGAAGGGATACGCGGCAACTTCGGGAGCGGCGCGCGTCAGCCGGGTCAGGAGTCGGCTCTTGCCGGCGTTTGGCGCGCCGAGGATGAGGTACTGCCCGGCCCCTTGCCTGGGGAAATTGTAGCTGACGCCGACCTTTTTCGGATGCTTCTTCGCGTGCTCGATTTCGTCCTTGAGCTCGCTCATCTTGGTCTTGAGATCGGCTTGAAGTTTTTCACTCGCCTTGTGCTTGGGCACGAGCTGAAACATTTTCTTGAGGCACGCCAGCTTCTCGTCCGGCGTTTTGGCCTTCTTGTATTCTTCTTCCGCTTCGTGGTATTGAGGGGTGAGGTTTGTTGCCATGATAATAATTCTTCCAAGCCCCGCCAGGAGCGCAGCGAATGGCGAGAGTCCTACTTCGGTACGCTAATCTCGAAATCGAGCACGTTCTTGCCTTGCTTGAGCGTCATAGTCTTGCCGGCGCTGGTGAACAGCCAGCCTTGACTTTCGTGCCACGCCATCACCTGCACCTCCATGCCAGCGGGGACGCGCGGAATGAAGAAAGTGCCGTCAGTCTTAGTGATCGCGAAGTAGGGGTGGTCGAAGACCCAGACATAGGATTGCATCCACACGTGGAAGTTACTCTGGATCACCACGGGCAGCCTCTGTACGTTCGGTGTGAATTCGAACTCGGTTCGGCCGTGAACGAAGTCGCTGATCGCTGGATCAACCCGATTGAAACGTGGATTGACAATGATTCGGACGCTCTGAGGCACAGGCGCAGAGTTCCTCAAAATGAGTTTCTGTCCGGTTAGTCCGATATCTTTGCCATCGTTCCATACAGGATAAAATGCAACCATGTGCGGAACGAATACGCAGAAGGGTGCATCCAGCACGACCGGGGCTTTGCGAATCTTGTCATCCGCGTGGATCGGTAATCGTCCGTCGGCGGGCCGTTTCAGATATACACAGACATTCGCGACGCCTTTCGTGTGCGGATCGATTTTCCAGGTCGGATCAAGCCGGTCTGCTTTCGGCCCCTTCAAGATATGTTTGTTATCTTGGTGCGCGTACATTACCTCCTCAAGGTTCCGCAACTTCGGCAACTCGCCTACAAAACTGACACGACCTTCAAGCGTGTCCCGCAGACCTACATCGGCGATTGCAAGCGGCAACGGCGCGCAGCGTACGCGCGGCGGACACAGAAGGCGACGCAGCAGGCCATGGGCGTCGAGGGAATTCACGAGGACGCACAAGAGCACAACTGCCATTGCGATGCATTTTGTCATGAGAGAGTCCTCCGCTCGCGGCTCGTTGAGTTGATCCTCCCTGTCTGACGATGTGCGGTCATTGTATACTTCCGGCATGGGCAGCGGTGCGCGAAACCGCAAGCGAGCTTCGACGGACACGGACCACGAACCAACATGGAACTCTTCGAGCAAATCCAGGAAGCGACCAAAGTCGTCCGCGCACGCTGGACCGACCAGCCGCGCGTCGGCATCATCCTCGGCACCGGGCTTGGCGGTCTCGCGGAGGAGATCCAGAACGCCGTCAAGATCCCTTACCAGGAAATCCCGCACTTCCCCGTCTCCACCGTCGAATCGCACGCGGGCCGGCTCGTGTGCGGCCTCTTGGGCGGCAAGGCGGTCATGGCCATGGAAGGACGTTTCCACTTCTACGAAGGCTATACGCTCAAACAGATCACTTTTCCCGTGCGCGTCATGAAGGCCATGGGCTGCGACGTGCTCATCGTCTCCAACGCTTGCGGCGGCATGAATCCGCAAATGGACAAGGGCGACATCATGCTCATCGAGGACCACATCAACCTCCTCGGCGACAATCCACTCATCGGCAAGAATGATGATCGCCTCGGCACACGTTTTCCCGACATGTGCCATCCGTACGATCTGGCGCTCATCAAACTGGCGCAGCGCGTCGCACTGGAAGAGAAGATCGTCGTCCACAAGGGCGTCTTCGTCGCCGTGCCGGGGCCGAATCTGGAGACGCGGGCGGAGTATCGCTTCTTGAGGCAAATCGGCGCGGACGTCGTCGGCATGTCCACGGTTCCGGAGGCGATCGTCGGCGTACACGCGAGCATGCGCGTCATGGGGTTGAGCGTGATCACCGATATGTGTTTGCCTGATGCGCTGGAGCCCGCGCATTTGCCTGACATCATCGCGACGGCGAACGCCGCGGAGAAGAAGCTGCGCGTGCTGGTGCGGCGCGTGGTGGCCGAGATTTGAATTCGTTTAGCGCTTGCTGAATCACACGCGAAGGCGCGAGATACTGCGAACGCTAAACGGGGAATATGCAATGGATCACGGCAACTCTCGCCTGCGCGACGCGCTCGCTTTGACCTTTGCGTCGATCTTTCCGCTCGTCATCGGGTGTTTCTACTTCCTCGTATTCGACGATCCCGAAAGCCCAGCGACCCGCCTCACCTACGGCGTCGGCAAGGTGATCCAGTTCAGCTTTCCGATCGCCTTCGTCTGGTGGTTCGAGCGCGAACAGATTCGCCTGACGCGGCCGACCTGGCATGGCATGCCGCTCGCCATCGGGTTCAGCGTCATCGTTGCTATTGCGATGTTCGCGTTGTACTTCGGCGTCGTGCGGCACATTCCGGCCGTCCAGAACGAGACGCCGGAGAAGATCCATGGCGTGGTCAAGCGGTTCAGGCTCGATTCCCCATTGGGGTATCTCGCGATGGGCGTCTTCCTCTCCGGCATCCATTCGCTGGCGGAGGAATACTACTGGCGCTGGTTCGTGTTCGGCTGGATGCGCCGGCACATGCCGGTCGCGCTGGCGATCGTACTGTCCGGCCTGGGCTTCATGCTGCACCATGTCGTTGTGGTCGGCGTCTATTTTCCGAGCAATTTCTGGACGCTGGCGCTGCCGTTGTCCTTCTGCGTGGCGTTCGGCGGCGGCGTGTGGGCGTGGATCTACGCACGTAGTGGGACGCTGTACGCGCCATGGGCGAGTCATACGCTGATCGACGCGGCGATTTTTGGCCTGGGATATGTGATGCTGGAGCGTTACTGGGCGTGAAAAACGAAGTTGTGCGCGAGCGCTAAACGAAGACGCCTAGGAAGTCTGTTCACCGACTGCGGGTTGCGGCGCTTCGTCGGGCGGCATGTCGGCGTGGCGGCGCGCGTGCGTCAGGCCCGCTTTTTCGAGCAAGGGCACGTTCATCGTCTCGGCCAATTCGTCCTCAAATTCCTGCAATGCGCTGGCCCGCCCCGATTCCTGATATTGTATCGCGTAGGTTCGCTTGGCGATGCTGATGACGTCGCCAGTGTGTAGGACCTTCTTCATGGCGTGCTCGCCGTTGATCTTGATGCCATTCGTGCTGTCGAGATCGCGGATTACCCAGAAGCCTTCCTTGAAGGTCAACTCGCAGTGCTTGCCGGAGATGTTGGGAAATTGCAGGCAAATATCACACGTCTCGCGTCGACCGAGAACAAGCGGGGAGCGCGTAAGAGGAATCGCGTCGCCGCCGCCTTGCGGGACGAGCTCGCCGTTGATGGGGTAATCCATGGCCACTCCGTCGGATGTATGAAGTAACGATGAAAGCTCGGTGATATCTTATCTCGCGAAAAAAGTCCTGTCCAGACGAGCCGCTTGCGAAACGTGTGAACTTCGGGTACGTTGATGTCGCCGTTGGCGGCGTGGCGAGCGCTAACCGCAAGCGGTAGGGATTGCTTGTCATGCCGACACTTCTGATCGTTGGCGGCGGCTTGTTTGGTTCGCAGGCGGCGGCGTACGCGCGGCTCAAAGGGATCGAGGCGATCGTCTTCGATCCGGGGCTTGACGGCGCCGCTTCCCCCGCAGCGGCGGGGCTATTCAAGGAAGCATGGGCCGGCGCCAGGTTCGCCCAACATTTTCAACGGGCGTTGCCGGTGCTCGAACGGCTCTATGGCATTCGCAGCGTGCCGTTGACGCATGACGACGGCCGGGTTGAGTCGTTTCTGTGCGTGCCGCCGACCGCGATTCTCGAACGGGCACCGATGCGGCAAACGGTGACGGCCATCGGCGACGGCTGGCTCGAGGCGGACGGGCAACGCCATGAAGGCTGGGTCTACGTGGCCGCCGGCGTCTGGTGCGAGCAATTCTTGGCAGGACTACGTATCATCGGCAAGGCGGGCGCGGCCTTCGCTTTTGCAGGAGAACGCGCGGGACACATCCGCGAACTGGTTTACGGTCGGCAGGCGGTGGCGTTCGTGCGCGATGCCGGCGCGACCCACTTCAGCGATGGCACCGCCGAGCTCGACTACGCCGACCGGCACGAGCGCGCGACACTCGAACACGCGCATTCTCTGGGTTTGACGGGAACTCCGCTTGTGCGTTGGTGGGGCCGACGTCCCTACACGCCGGGTGGGCCGCTGTTCGTCAAGATCGGCGCACGCACATGGCTGGCGACCGGAGGGCGCAAGATGGGGACTATTTTCGGCGCTTCGTTTGCGATGCGTTTGGTTGAAGAGGAATTGATACTAGCTGATTACTCATTCACCCCAGGGATTCGGGGGATCTCACCCCTGGGCTTGGGATAAAAAAAGCCCGCGGGTCACCCCGCAGGCTCTTTGCCCCCCATTCGTCTATCGATTCTGGTACCAATAATTTGGCGCCAAAGCGGGCACGTATCTCACGGGCTCCAGGGCGGATCCGCGGACGTAGGACGTTGGCCAATGCGTCATCGGTCCAGACGCGACGTTTTCAGCACTGAGCTTTTTGAAAACGTCCCTCGAGTCCAGCGGCGGCCTCTGCGGTGGGAACTGCTGAGGCCAGGTCGGATAGGGGCTGGTCTGCGGCGCGGGTATCATGCGCGGGTCGTGCGGAAAATAGGCGTACCACGGTGCGGTGGGGCGCTTGATGTCCGGTCCCACCTTGAATTCAACCTGGAACTTGAACACCGTGTTTATTTTGACCGGTGGAAGCGGCCCCATCACCTGACCCTGGGCAATGCCTCCCAAGCTGACCAACCCAAGCAATCCAAGCCACCAGCGGGAAACCGATCCTGTCATGGGAATCCTTTCACGGTGCGAGGCATGGTTGCAGGCGCGGCTTCACTCAGGAAGCCTCGTCGCAAGCATGCCTTACGAATCGCTGCCCCGCGCGACAGAATCGAAAGGGAGAATAGAAAAGAGAGGCACGGCCGTCCGCGCCCTCGGTAGGATGTGCACAACGCGCAAAAACGAAACGAACGCGTTCGCCGCTGCAATCCGCTGTCCGCGGCCACGCGCTCGCCTCAGGAATTGCATGAGCGCGTTGCCGCCGAAAGCGTGGCTCCCGTGACGTTAGCGGGAGTACGGGGTGGGGTAGAAGTAGGTTGGCCGCGGATAGGTCGCGAACTGGTAGGGCATCCCGTAGTTGTAGCCAGGATAGGCCGCAGTCGGAGTCGACGCAGCGCCCGACGGGGTGAAGGCGCCTGGGCCGTATCCCGGCGCCGGCGTGTGATGCGGCGCGTGGGGGGCGTGCGGTTGCGGGATAGGCTGCGCGGGCATGCCATAGGTCTGCGAGCAATAAGTCTTGAGTGGCCCGCCGACTGGATCCATGCCGTTGGGTTGGCCGTTGCGCCAGGCGCCCCAGAGGAAATTGTTGCCACCGCTCTGGTAATCCCAGTTCATGCCGATGCCGAAACGGGAGTTGATCCAGGCCGACGCCTGCTGCTGAGTGAAGGCGATCGAGCAGATCGTCAACACTCCGATTGCGAGAATCTTCTTCATGCGAATCCCTCTCTTGTGTGGAACGTTCGAATTTACCTCTCCTCAACCGCTTGAGAAGAGCTCCGCGAATTACTTGAATCATTCCCCACGATTTTCGTGCCGGCCAATGAACTCATTGGCGATTATGCGGATTAGAAGAGGTAAGCGGCGTTTTCCAAGGCATGAACGCCAAGAATTGCGAAATGCGTGTTTTTGCTTAAACTCGTGTCTCGCGCATGCCGGGAAGATTGAGCGAAAATCCGTCAGGAAAATTAGCGAATTTCCAAAAACGCTATTGCAGGCGGCGAGCCGTGTTGTTCCTGTGCCCGGGCGTACAGTTCCACACGGCGATCACCCAATAACGAAATGGTTTACGACCTGGGCAAGTTCAACAATGTCCACCACGAAAGCACAAAAAGGCGAAAACACAACGCGGCCCTGCCGCCGTCAAACGGTATCCGTCCAACGAACACACCTCGGCACATGAAGCGGCGGGCGGTGAACGACGATCCTGGTCTTGCTAGCTGCCCACGACGCCGACCCTGAAAAGCTACTGGCCGCATCAACCTTCGCAACAAACGAAGAAATCAAAGGAACAGTAGTACAAAATGGGAGGCATCGACCAACTCCAAGATTCCCGGGATTCTTAAGGCGACTTCAAACGGGCGCTCGATCCCATGAAACGCAAGCGGTCGAATCGCTTACGGTCGCGGTTCGTAAGCGCACCAGTGTCCAGGCTCTTTCTTCTCTTGAAAAATATCGCCGTTTTGGGGACACTTACTCAACCTTGCCACCGATTGCGCACAGCTCAAACACGACAAGGAGGTCGCGCCATGCCAGCCGATTCTTTAGTGTTGTCGCCTCCTTGCACGGCTAACGATTGTCACGAGATCCCCGATCCCATCTTGGATTTGCTGCCATTCCGGTTCGGCAAGATTGATGGCGTCGTCGTCACGCCGCTGAAGGCGCACCGAGATGAGAGAGGTTGGTTGTGCGAGTTGTTTCGGCAAGACGCCATGCCCGCAGACGTTTTTCCGGCGATGTCATATCTTTCGGAGACGTTGCCCGGCGCCACGCGCGGGCCGCACGAGCATCTTCAACAAACGGATTTTTTTTGCTTCTTCGGGGCGGCAGCCTTCCATCTCTATTTGTGGGACAATCGGGTGGAATCGCCGACGTATCTGTGCCGCGCGGTCGTGACGGTAGGGGAGAATCGACCCGCGACGGTGTTGATTCCGCCCGGCGTCGTGCATGCGTATCGTAATATCAGTGCGGTCCCTGGGCTCGTGCTCAACTTCCCCAACCGGCTCTATCGCGGCGAAGGACGGAATGACCCCGTCGATGAGGTCCGCCACGAAGATGATCCGCGTAGTCCGTTTCGCCTATTGCCGCAGGCGGCTTAGCCCGTGCCCATGCGTCGGCAGCCCACAGCGCCACAGGGAGGCAGGCTCAGATCGCCGCAGCCGGACGCGCCGTCCTTCACCAGCGGCATGCCCGGCATCGAGGTCTGCCGTTCCAGCTTCTTACTCTTGCATTCGGGGCACACGACCACCTCGTTGCCGAAGACGAGTTCCTCGAACGGGTGATCGCATTTCTCACAGACGAAGCGATAAAGAGGCATCCGGATCTCCGTGGGGACGTCGTGAAGGTGAACGTGCGGCGCCGCGCGAGCGCTACACAAGATGTGGGTCAGTTCCGCCGGCGTTTGTACATTTCCGCGGCTTGGCGCAAGATGTCTTGTTCTTGCGTGGTCAGGCTTTCCCTGCCGGTCTTGGCGATTTTCTCGAGGACGGCGTCGAGCTTGGCTTCAAGATGCTCATCGACGACGAGCGACTGCGGTTTAGACGCCGCCGACACCGCGACGGGTTCCTCTTCCTTTTCGGGGTCGGGCCTGAAGAGTTTGAGTCGTGTAGGCGCGCCCGCGCGGCGCCACCACATCAAGTCGCGCACGCTTTCGACAATGCGGTGCTGCCATTTGTAATACCCGACGGCGAACGCCGCGCCGGCTAGGTGCACGACGACCGCGGTGCTCGTCTTGATTCCGTTGAGGTTGCCGGCGAAAAGGTAGGCATCCTGAGCGACGTTCAAGATCGCGAACAACCAGATCGGCATCGGTAGGAACCACATGAAGACGATGCGGCGCGGATAGTGCAACGCGCAGAGAACCAGCATCGTCGTCACCGCTCCCGACGCGCCGAGGCAGCGCGCCTCACCGTAAACGATTCCCCAAATCTCGAATGCGCTTCCGCCCAGCAGTGCGGAAATCAGATAGATGGCGAGAAATTCTTTGCGGCCGTACAGCTGCTCAATGTCGCTGCCGAACCACCACAGGAAGAGCATGTTGAAGAGGAGATGAAACGAGATGATGGTAGGTTCATGTAAGAAGGCGTAGGTCAGCAGCCGCCAGACCTCGCCCTCGAGGACCTTACCGGTGTCCAAAATGAACCAGTCGGTCACCCAACCGTAGCTGCGCGTGTGAGCGTCGAGCGGCACGGTACTCAAAGCGACCATCTGCAAAAAAAAGGCGGTCACGTTGAGCGCGATCAGCCATCGGCATACGATGCCGCTCGGCATGAGCGTTTCAAGGACGCTCGGGCCTTCGTTCCGGTAGTAGTCGCGATCCTGAATCCCCATCGCAGTGCTGACCCCGTGATAGTCAACCAAAGTCCCTATCTATTTCTACCATATTCTCCCAGCGGGTGAAAAGTCCCGGCTCGTGAATTTTTGTCTTTCGCCGCTGGCGGCTTCGCGCTCGCGCGTTTGACTCCAAACGCCAAGCTGCACGCGGCGGGTCACGGATTCCCCGCCTGCGGCCGAAACACTGACGCGTCGTGCTTGCGTATGAGCATCCCGCGACCGTCCAGGCGCGGCGCCATCGTGTAGACGCCGAAGCGGCCCGTGTTGATCTCCGCCAGGTATAGGGTGGTCTGCCCCCCGAGCTGCGCGCCGGTCGTCATCAGGAAATGAACGTTCTGCTTGGGCGCGATGCCGAACTCTTTGACGAGATCGACCTCCGCCCACGGGCTGATCTTGCCGAGATTGCGTTCGACGACCGCGCCGAGCAGCTTGCCCGCGCGATAGTCGAGCACCCAGACACCATCCCCGACCTGATTGACGCCCAGCGTGACCGGCCCCGTCGCGAGGACGTAATCTTCGTGCCGATCGTTGCCCGCCAGCGCTGGCCGCGCGGCAGGCGTCAACGGCATCGTCGTGGCGATGCCCAGCATCAAGCCGGCGAATAGCCAGAGCAGGCGTCCGAGGTCCTTCATCGCGCAATTCTCCCGCCGCTTTCGGCCTAGCGTTGGGACACGCACGCACGGACGTTAAGCCGCAAGCGGCCCGGACTATAGCACGCGGCGACAACAAAACAATCCGGATTGTAACGCATCGCGCCGGCGTTTATGATTTGCCACGGATTTCGCATACGAAAGGAATCGACATGAGACGCTACGGATTCACTTCGCTCATCTTTTCTTTCATTGCCCTGCTTCTGATCGTTGTCCAGAACTACTTCTTCAACTCAACTACCAAGCTTCCGCCGAATACCCAGATCATCGGGCCGGCAGGAGGGGCCAAGCAGAGCGAGTTTGTGTTCTGCCACTGGAACGTGGAGAATTTCTTCGACGACAAGAACGATGGCCGCACAGGCCCCGGTGATCGCGAATACGATGTGCTCTACGCCAACAACGCCGGTCTGCTCAAGCAGAAGCTCGCCAAGATGACCGAGGCGATTCTGAAAATGAATGGCGGCAAAGGCCCCGATATCCTCGCGATCGTCGAAGTCGAAAGTGAGCGTGCCGCGAAGTTGCTTCAACAAGCGCTCAACGAAAAATTAGCCGATCCGTCGCTGCACTACCAGAACCTGCTGATGAAGGAAATCTCCGTTGGCCGGCACATCGCTCCCGCGATCTTGACGCGCTTGCCGATCGTCAAGGATCGGACGCGCACGCTCGATAAGCAGCATCGCATCCTCGTCGGGCACATCCTGGTCAACGACCAGGAGCTGGTCGTCATCGCTTCGCACTGGACCTCGCGTTTGAAGGACGGCGCCAATCGCCGCGCCGACTACGCCGACAAAATCTACGGCCTGTGCAACGCCATGCACCACAGTAATCCGGCGGTCGACTTCCTCGTCAGCGGCGACTTCAACGATGACCCCACGGACGAGAGCGTCGCCCAGCGTCTGCACGCGACCGGCGACGCACAGAGCGTCCGCACGGGCAATCCGCTGCGGCTCTTCAACCTCTTCGCAGGCAAAGATCTGAATCAATTCGGCACGCACTATTACAAGCAGTGGCACGCCTTCGACCAGATCGCCGTCTCGCCGGGATTGCTTGACGAGCGGGGCTGGACCTGCGATCCCAACAGCACGCAGGTATTCAACGGCTTGCACAAGGCCGGCGACAAGAACAAACGCCCGTGGCGCTTTGGCTCGGAGAACGAAAAAAACGAACGCGGCTACAGCGACCACTTCCCGGTACTCGTGACGCTGCGCCTGGAAAAAACCGGCCCGGCAGCGGAACTTTCCAACCGGCGCTGAGTTTCACTTAAATAATCCGTCAATTGCCTCGCGCCAACTTGTCTTTTCTCCCCGGCGCAGGGTAGAATGAAAGTGTGCAATCCCTGCCTTGACGACGGCTCTTCCCCGTACTGAGCCATGCCCTCTTCCGGCCGGCCGCTTTAGAAAAACGCTGCCGTGTGTTATTTCGTGAGATTTCTCCTTGTGGAACCGCCGACGCGCTGGATATACTAATTCCAGTGCGAAGCGGACCGCTTGCGGAGTTTCTATCACAGGTAACAAGCCGATGTCTGCACTGGTTTTCTTCGGTCTTGGCATCTACGAGATCATCGTGTTGCTCGTACTGCTCGGCGGTCCGCTCTTGAGGTTCTTCGGTCGATTGATATTCTGACACTGGAAACACGCAGAGTCTTCACCAGCGTTTCAAAAGGGAACTCCCATGAGTCCACTCTTTGGTATGTTCGGCCTCGGCATCTGGGAAATCGCAGTGCTCGGCGTTATCGCGGTGCTTTTGTTCGGCCGCAAGTTGCCGGACATGGCGAAATATCTGGGTAAGAGCGTGGTCGAATTCAAGAAGGGCATGCACGGCCTGGAAAGCGGCTTCGACGACGTGGCGAACCCGGCAGCCGCAACGCAGCAGACCGCGGCGCCCGCGGAAGCGATTCGTCCGCCGCAACGGGTCGCGCCGGCTGCCCCCAAGTTCGACGACGCGCCGGCGCCTGTTCAGCCCGGAGCGAACGCGCAAGTGACCGCGAACCCGCCGCAACCATGAGTGGTCCTTTTCGAAGGCCGCGCTCGGGAGCACCGGTCGCTTAGCTCAGTTGGTTAGAGCGCGTGGATCACACCCACGAGGTCGGGGGTTCGAGCCCCTCAGCGACCATTCGACGGACCCGTTGACAGCGATTGTCAACGGGTCGTTTCTATTGTCCCCGTCAGAAGTTACGGCAATCGTCGCCATTTCTTTGGTATCGCGTTCGGAACTGTACATATTGTCAGGAAATGACAGCTTCGTTGCCCGATTGTCGAGAGTTGGTGCAAGCGTTGGTGCAAGCGAGAATTGACGTAAGTCGCATGTTCCCGTTGCCATTAGAGATTCCGTGATATTCGTTTGTCCATTGCTTAGAGGCAACATTGGCAAAGCATCAAGTGCCCCGCGCACATCAAGCAACTTCGGATCGGTGTACGTCTGCATGGTTAGCCGAATGTCGGAATGTCGCATCGCGGCTTGCGCCGTTCGCGGTGCAACGCCCCCGGCGCTCAACAGCGTGCCGAACGTCGTCCGCAGAGCGTGAACGTCGAGCGTCCGGCCCCGTTCATCCGTTTTCGCGATGCCCGCCATTTTTAGATCGCGGTCCAGTATGCGCAGCAAGCCCGCCGGCACGGTGAACAGCGGCCGATCCATCGGCAGTCGAGCGGGGATCGGCTCGCCTTGCTCTCTCGCTTCGGCTTGCAGGCGTTCCAGTTCGTCGGCAAGATCATCGCGGAGAACGACGTCGCTCCCCTGTCTGTTCTTTTCGTCGGCAGCGTTCAGAGCGACATAAGGAACATTGTCGCCAAGGTGAGCCTGTCCCACGGTGAGCGAAGCCAGCTCGCCCCGACGAAGCCCGGTCAAAACCAGCATCTTGTAGATCAAAGCGCGTTCGCGCCCCAGGCGGGTCAATTGCATGGCGACACAATCCCGAATGTTCGCCGTGGCCTGTCCCTTCCGGCCCCCTGTCCGCACGGTCTGCGCGTCGAGCAGCGGCCGACGGCGTGCCACGTCGAGCAGTGTTACCAGTTCGGTTTCAATCATCGCTCGACGGATACGTTTACGGTCGGCGTCCACGTTCGCTTTCGGGATCAGCTCGAATGGATTCGACATGAGCCGATTCGTCGCGACACACCAGTTCGCGAACGTCACCATATCATCGCGATAGCAATTCCGCGTCCTCGCCCCGGCCCCGGCATCGCCGAGATGGAGAATCCATCGCTCAAAAGATTCCCGGGAGAAATCTTTTAGCGTCGCGTAGCCGCATTCGTCCTTGATCCTCTTGAGATGCCTTTTTGTGGCAGCGCGATGCGCTGTAGACAGCCCACGCCCCCGCATATGTTCGGCGTAGGCGTCGAGATGCACTTGCAACGGCGTGCCGAGATGGTCAGCCACGGCGTCCTCTCCCGGCGTTATCACGCCGGACTTGACCAGCTCGGCGCGGCGCTCCAGATCGGCAAGAACCGAACGGGCAGCTTGCTCGTCTCGACAGCCAGTCGATACTTCGCGGACGATCCGGCCCCCATCGCGATACTTGGCGGTGTACGTCTCCGATTCGATAAACAGGCGGGCCTGTCCATCCTTGCCGGTCGTCACCAGCGCCTTGCGCGTCTTCCCCTTCGCGTTCTTCCAGCGTGCGTACTGCTGGCCTTCGCGGGTAAAGAGTTCGGCCCCGGCTGGCATCGGCTTCGTGAACGTCTTCTTGAAAACGGTTCCCATTTACGCACCCTTGCCTTTCCGCCGTCGGCGCTCGGCGTCCAGCGCTTTGCAAATCTTGTCCACGGTCCGGTCATTGGCGGTATGCTTGCCCGTTTCCAGTCGGGAAAGCGTTTCCTGCCGAACATTCGCCAGGCGTGCAAGCTGCTGCTGGGAAAGCCCCAGCCCCTTGCGGTCGCGAATCAAATCCCGCGCCAACGCGATGCGAGCATAGGCCACGGCGGGAAAGCGCCCGTGCTTATCGGGCTTCGGCAGGTCCGGCAGCTCATCTTCCGAAGGCGCTTCCCGCGCCACTCGGCAAAGGCGTTCGTACTCGCCCTCTTCCAGGACGACGAAACGCTTGCCTTCCAATTCGAGTCGTTGTAGTCCGATCATGGTTCAATCCTTATAGAAACGGTCACGATGTCCGATCTTCTCGACGATGACTTCCGAATTCTCGACGCGAAACAACAGCCGATAGTCGCCCGTTCGCAAGCGGAATCGTCCCGCCAGCTCGCCCCGCATTGGTTTCGCCCCACTCACAACCGGCCAATGTTCCAGACGAGCGAGCAGCTTGGCGATTCGATCCTTGATCGACGTCGGCAGACGCAAGAGCTGTTCGGCGGCGTCGGTTTCAAGAGTTACAATTGCCATGATGCGATTATGACAAGCTGTCGTGCATTCGTCAAGCGCTTTCTTTGTGCGTCCCCTTCTCAAAAGGGGACGCAGTTATGGTCCCTTATGGGATATGGGACATAGCTATGTCCCCTGGAAAAGACGCGAAATGTCCCACGGCAATGGGACATAGCTATGTCCCACGGGAATCGGCCGGCAACCCACGAACGCGATAGCGGGAAACGCCTCGGCGAAAGCCCCCTTGATGCACGATCTTGAGCAAGCCCCGCTCCGCAAGACGCCGAAGGGATCGGCCCACGGTGCGCCGGTCGATCTTGCCTCGGCGGGCAATGTCCCCTTGAGCGGTTGCGGCGGTCCCGTCTCTGCTGTCCCGATACAGGATCATCCAAACAACAATTTCCGCCCTCGACAGTTCCCCCATCGTGAAATCAACGAACGTGTTGAGCAACGCGAACCGATCTTTAGTCTTTCCCTTCGCCTTGCTCGGCTTGACGGCCTTGCGTTCGATTTCCTCTGCCGAGTACATCGGCGGCGGCTCGCATCCCATTGGGATCATGAGTCACCCCCTTCGCCGTCATCGGCGGCGGCGGCCCGGTTCCACAGGTCCGCCATGGCGCTATGCAGTTTGCCGGCGGCCGGCGTCGGCGGCATCGTCCGCGGCGCGAAGCGTTGACGCGGCCGGTCGAACGTCAGCGCGATATCCTTCGCGCCGCTATGTCTTGCTTTCAAATGGCGAAGGATGACGCCCGATTCATCGTCGGGATCATTGACGAGAATGAAGGCATCATCCGCGCCGAATTCCAGCTCCGATGATTCCCGGAAGGATGCCAGGCTTAAGGCATCGCCGTCATACGTCGAGCGCCCCTTGGTATCCTTGGAACGCGATACGGCGGCAACCACGATGACGGCAACGCCCGCGTCGGCAAACTGGCGCAGATAATCCATCGTGGCATCCACCGAGCCGCGCTTGTCGCCATTGTGATTGCCAGGCGGTTTGATGCGTTGGATGTAGTCGAGGACGATCAGCCCCGCATTGGATGCGTCAGCACTGGCGGCCACGTTCGCCAGGTCGAACGGCGGCCGCACGAAGCAAAGGCGCTCGGCAAGCGGTTCCAACGTTTGCAAGGCGGCGTCGATTCGCTCGCCATGTTCAACGCCGAGCCGGCGCAAGCGGATCGTGTTGAGGTCGATACCCGATAGCCGAGCGAGTTGCCGATCCATCAGGACGGTCGGCGTCATCTCGACATTGCAGACTAGAGCGCGAAGCGTCGGCGTCATCCGCAACGCATCAACCACGGCCTGCATGGTGAACGCTGATTTCCCGGCCCCAGGCGCACCCCCCAGCAAGAGAACGCGCCCCGGTCCGATTTCGATTCGCTCCAGCTCGCCGGTTCCCACCGGATAGAGAGCGGGCGGCGTCCCGCTCAATACGTCGTCGCGCCAGCTGCCGAGTAGATCGGCGGCGGCGAGATAGTTCGCGGTTGTCATGGTCGGTCCCCTTTCCTGCTGTAAGGACCATCGTTAGCGTCGAATGGGAATTCAAGTTCGGTAGGATCGATAACGCCAAGCCGGTCGAGGGGATGCTCCCAGGCGTCACCCCGGTTTTCCGGTAGCGGCTCACC
>SYHD01000246.1 GCA_005799265.1 Planctomycetia bacterium
CAACAGCGAAGGCCTGACCTTGACCAAGGTGATGACGCATCAGGAACTCGCCGACCTCGTCACCGCGCTCGGCACCAGCGTTGGCGACAGTTTCAATCTCAACAACCTGCGCTACGGCAAAATCATCCTGCTCATGGATGCCGACGCCGACGGGCATCACATCACGACGTTGATGCTGACGTTTTTCTTTCGCTACATGCCGGAGCTGATCCGCAAGGGGCATCTTTACATCGCTCAGCCGCCGCTCTATCGCATTGACGTCGGCAAGGAGACTTTTTGGGCCAAGGATGATGCACACAAGGAGGAATTGCTCGAAGAGATCCTGGCGAAGAAGCCAAACGCCAAGCCCGACATCACGCGCTTCAAGGGCCTGGGCGAAATGCTGCCGAAAACGCTGGCCGAGACGACACTGAATCTCAAGACTCGCACCCTATTGCGCGTGGACATCGATTCGATCATCGAAGCGGACAAGACGTTTACGGCTCTTCTGGGTAAAGATCCGGCGTCGCGCTACCAGTTCATCATGGAGTCCGCGAATCAGGTTGATAGCGAGGAACTGGATGTCTGATTTGTTTAGCGCTCGCATGACGCAGCACGAGCGCTGAACGAAAACCAGGATGGGCCGCTTCCATGTACACCACGAATTACCTCGACGACCTCATCATCTGGGCGCCCGCCAAGGTGAACCTGTTTCTCGAAACGCTCGGCAAACGTCCCGACGGGTATCACGAAATCGCGACGCTGATGGTCGCCGTCCGCTTATTCGATACGCTCGTCTTCCGTGAAGCAAGCGACATCACCCTGCACTGCTCCCAGCGTGCGCTCTCGACCGGCCCCGACAATCTCGTCATGCGTGCCGCGAAATTGTTGCAGGATCGTACCGGCTGCAAGAAGGGAGCGAACATACGCCTCGTCAAGCGCATTCCGATGGCGGCAGGATTGGCGGGGGGGTCGACCGACGCCGCCGCGACCTTGCTCGGGCTCAATCAACTCTGGCAACTTGGGCTATCCAAGGGGGATCTGGCAAAGCTCAGTTCGGAAATCGGCAGCGACATCCCGTTTTTCTTCCATCTTCCAGCCGCCTGGTGCACGGGGCGTGGCGAAATCGTTGAGCCGGTGAAATTACCTATCCCACTCCATTTCGTATTGCTTTGCCCAGCTTTCGGCCTGTCCACCGCCAATGTGTACAAACACGTAGTCAATATCGAGACGCCCGTCTCCGGAGACGCAATCAAGCTTGCTCTCGCGAAAGGTGACGTTGATTCCATCGGCCAACTTATGCACAATCGCCTGCAGATGGCGGCGGAGCAAATCGAGCCTCGCGTCGCCGAGTACGCCAGGATGCTGGCGGAGACTTCGCCGGCCGGTTGCCTGATGTCCGGCAGCGGCAGCACACTGTTCGCGTTGGCCCGCTCGTCCGAGGACGCCGAACGCATCGCCGCTAGCCTGAAGACGCGCCGGAAAGCGCACGACTTCAAAGTAATCACGAGCCTGACTCTTTAGCCAGCGATCACGTTGGCCACGAAGAATAGATCAATCAGCTTCACCCCTGCCACGGCATAAAGGAGTATCCCTGTGGTTATCACGGAAGTTCGCATCAAGCTCATGGAAGACAACCACGAACGCCTGCAGGCCTTCTGCTCGATCACGTTTGACGATTGTTTCGTCATCCGCGACTTGAAGATCATCGAAGGCACCAAGGGCTCGTTCGTCGCCATGCCGAGCCGCAAGCTCATGGATCGCTGCCCCGAATGCGGTTCCAAGAATCATCTGCGCGCCAAGCATTGCAATCAATGCGGCAAACGACTCGACGAGAATCGCGCCATGCGCGGCACCGACGGCCGAGCCAAGCTGCACGCCGACATCGCGCATCCGATCAATTCCAGTTGCCGTGAGTCGATGCAGAAGTCGATCATCGATGCATTCCAGGAAGAAAGAACGCGAGCGAAACAGCCCGGCTACGTCTGCCGCTATGACGATTACGACGCCGAGTGCGAAGCCGAAAGCTACACGCAGATCGTTGCGGAAATGTCGCAGAACTCGAAGGCGACCCGAACAGAAGGCTACCGCACGGATCTCGCGCACGATGCGCAAGGGTCGCACGCGCCTGCGGAAGAGGAAGTGCAGCAAGCCGGCGCGAAGCGCAAATTTGGCTCCGGTATTTTGTAATGGCGTGGTGAATTGCTGCCGGATGGTAGATGAACGGCCTGCGTAAGCCGGCTGGTGCAAAGCGCAATACAATGCAATGCGGCATGTTGCGTTTCGCACCAGCCGGCTTACGCCGGCCGTTCGCCATTCAATGGAGATCCCGCCATGGCTGCGAAGAAGTTTCTCGTCCTCACCGGCGATTTCGTCGAAGACTATGAAGTCATGGTCCCCTTCCAAGCGCTGACCATGTTGGGGCACACTGTCCACGTCGTCTGCCCGAACAAGAAGGCGGGCGAGCTGATCCCGACAGCGATTCACGATTTCGAAGGGCATCAGACTTACACTGAGAAGCCGGGACATAACTTTACGCTCAACTTCAGCTTCAGTGACGTGCAGGCCAGCGCCTACGATGCGCTCTTGTTGCCAGGCGGGCGAGCGCCCGAGTATCTACGGCTCAATCCGCGCGTGCTGGAGATCGTGCGCGAATTCGCGGAGAAGAGAAAGCCGATTGGGGCGATCTGCCACGGGGTACAACTTCTGATTACGGCCGGCGTGGTGAAGGGACGGACGTGTACGTCGTATTGCGCTGTCGGTCCGGATATCGCGTTGGCGGGTGGGAAGTACGTGGAAGTGGCAGTCGATCAGGCACACGCGGACGGGAATCTGGTCACGGCGCCGGCGTGGCCTGCCCATCCGGCGTGGTTGGCGAAATTGCTCGTCGCTTGCGGCGTAGCACTCGCATGACCTCATGCGAGCGCTAAACAAACACAGGATTACCGCTTCGAGAACTGGAAGCTGCGACGCGCACCCTTGCGGCCATACTTCTTGCGTTCTTTCATGCGGCCATCGCGAGTAAGATAGCCGGAGTCGCGCAGCTTTTTGATCATGCCGCCGGCCGCGTCATCGGGCGCCGTCGAGGACCCAGAGAACATGTGAATCAATGCGCGAGCGGCCCCCTGGCAGACGGAGCCGGCTTGACCTGTCGTGCCGCCGCCGTTCACCTTCACGTCCATGTCGAGCTTCGCGTTCATTTCAGTCAGTTTGAGCGGGCCGACGACGGCGTTGCGGTCCTTCGTTTCGGTGAAGAAGGATTCGAGCGGCCTACCATTGATCGAAATCTTGCCGCTACCGTCGCACAGGCGGACGCGCGCCACCGAGGTCTTGCGTCGGCCGGTGCCGAGGTAGTATTTCTTTTTTGCTTCCGCCACGCTTTATCTCCATGATTCCACGGGTTCGCAGTGCTAACCCTTGGACTTTTGAAGGGTGATTACTTGAGTTTGAATTCCTTGGGTTGCTGGGCTTGGTGCGGGTGCGGCGGATCCTTCGGGTCCGTCGGCGTCTTGTAGATTTTCAGCTTCGTCAACTGCTTGCGTCCCAACGGCGTGCGCGGCACCATGCGCTTGATCGCGGACATGATGACCCGCTCGGGGTTCTTCGCCATCACCTCCGACGCCGACAAGATCTTCTGCCCGCCGGGATAGTGCGAATACGCTTGATATTCTTTCTGCTCGAGCTTCTTGCCCGTGAATTTCACTTTTTCCGCATGGATAATGATGACGTAATCGCCTGCGTCCTGGTGCGGCGTGAACTGGGGCTTGTGCTTGCCGCGCAGGATCGTCGCAACGGTCGCAGCCAGACGGCCCACGACCAGATCGGTAGCGTCGATCACGTACCAGTCTTGCTGGAAGTTGCTCGGATTGCCGTCAGCGTCGATCTTCGCCATGTAGGTTGACATATTTCGATTCCGCATCCCAAAACGCTGCTGTGTAGGAAAATATATACGATAGAGAGGAAGGCGTGATCGTCAAGAGCAGAATCGGGGGAACGCATGGCTCACGGCACTTTCCGCGCGGGCGACCTCACCGCGGTCATCGGTGACAACGCCGCCCACGAGCAACATCGGGCTGGCTACAACGGCGTCTGGAGCCTGACGCACCGCACCGAAGCGACGAACCTGTTCGTGCCGGCCGTCGCGGGCCTAAACTTCGAGCACATCTTTGATGGCGAGCGTTTCGATCGCGATCGCACCAACACGATCTTTTTTGAACCGCGTAACGCTCGCATGACGTTCCGTAAGATCTCCGAGACGGAGGCCGAACTGCACCAGCCGCCGACGCCGACGTTCCAGCTCGAAAGCTGGACGCGCTTCCGTCTGGTCGCGCCGCACTACATCGACATGACGTTTCGCTGCATCGCCACGCAGCACGTCTTCACAAACGGCTACATCGGCCTGTTCTGGGCGAGCTACATCAATGCACCCGACGACAAGAGCATGTATTTCCGCCACGGCAAGCAATGGCGTCAACTCTGCACGCAGCAGCACAACGACGAAAGCACCGTGCGGCACGTGGACGACAAGCTCGAACTGCGATTCCATAAGGAATTCCCGCAGTGCCTCATGCGCAACTATTCGCCGTTGCGATACGATGAGTCGTTCTACTATGGCAACTTCCGCAACCACGTCGCGATCTTCATGTTCGACCGCAGCGAAGGCATCCGCTTCACGCACTCTCCTTCCGGCGGCGGCACGAACGCGCAAGCGCAGACGACGAATCCAGCCTGGGATTGGCAATATCTGGTCCCGCGCTACGAAGTAAAGAGAGAGTACAGCTTCCGTCTACGGCTCGCGTATCGCCCGCGCTGTTCGCGCGACGACATCATGCAGGAAGTCGCCGAGTGGCGCAAAACGCTGAAATGAGGATGGCATGAGCACCACCGCGGCTCTCGCGAGACGACACGCCCTCGGATTGCCGGCCGGCAGCTTGCGCGCCACACACGTGATCGGCGTCGTCGGCATCGTGTGCGGCGTCCTTCTCATTCCGCCGCGCGGCGAGCACCCAATCGCGCTGCCGCCGTATCTGATCTATCTCCTGTTCATCATGGTCGGGCACTACTTCGCGGCGCACGGCGTTTCGATAGCGACGCGCGACGATCCCTTGCCGTCGCCGCTTTTCTTGCCCGGCGGCCTGGTGCGGATCTTCATTGCGGCTGCATTATGCACCTGCATCGTCTGGAAATTGATTGACGATCATGCAGGGCTTCTGAAGCAATTCGAGACGTCGCTGGTGGCGTTGAAAGATCAACCCGAATTGCCGCTCGTCATCCTGGGCGGCTTCCTACTCGGCGTGTGCGTGCGTGCGATCGTGCGCAACAAGCGGTCGGCAATGATGCAGGACCTCGAAGCGTGGTTTTCGCTGATCGCGCTGGTCGGCCTCGGAATCGCTGCGGTTTACCAGGTCATTATCGCGCCGAGTCTCCCGACGCCATACGCGATGCCGACGCTCGAAGCCGTCCTTGGCGGTATGCTCGCGTTCTATTTTGGCGAGCGTTCGTAATGACACACGGAGGTTGTTGGCTTTCGCGCTCGCATCGGAGACTTCCTTTGCCGCTGTGTGGTACAGGCGGACACAATCATTCAGGAATGGCTAACCAGAGACGCAAAGCGATTCGTGTCGATCTGGACATGGGCAAGGAAGTACCCGTCCATATCCAGATCCTTCATGGCCTTGCGATACGAATTGACGCCGCCCGCCTTTGGAATCGGATCGCCATCTTCCGCCAGGCCTTCAAGATGCAGCTCAATCGCCTTCTTCATGTTGGCGACGATGGTCCCAAGTGTTTTCCCGACGCTCGCACAGCCCGGGACATCTGGACAATGAGCACTGTACCCGGTCGAGGTTTTGCCAATGACGATCAAATAAGTTTCCATTAGGTCCTCCCACGCTCAAGTTACTCTTCCAGACCCGCTTGCCGCAAGATGCTTTTCTCGGTTTTCTTGTCCAATTCAGCGCTCATTTGCCCTGGCACGGTAACTCGCCCGTGTTTGACAAGATGCTTGTACTGCCGATGGCCGCCCTTGGCCTTAATTCGATACCAGCCGTCAGCCTCGATGAGTTTGATGATCGCGCGGACTTTCATCGTCGATCCTCCATCTCACCTACCCGTCACCGTTCCAACCTAAACAGCTTCATCATTGCCTCCAGCAGTGTGTGCTGAGTCGGCTCCGGCGTTTCCTCGGTGAGGGCGGAGATGATGCCGTGCAACAGGCGATTTTGCAGGAGTCGCACGGCACCTTCGATGTTCTCGCGATCTTTGTCATCGAATTTGCCATTGAGCCGTGGGAACAAATCGGCGAGCATCAATTTGCGTTGGGTCTCGAATTCCTGCGTGAGTCGGGCAATGATCGGGCCATTCTTCTTGCGGCGCCAATCGTTGGTGAACCGTTTCACCTCCGCCTCGACGATAGCCTCGGCCGGCTTGACGTGCTGCTGGCGTTCCTTGAGTGTCTGGTCCTGAATGCGTTTGAGATCATCGACGTTAAAGAGACACGCTCGATCGCCGTCGTGGATGCGCGGGTCGAAGTCGCGCGGCACCGCGATGTCGAGGATCACCATCGTGCCCCGGCTGCGCCGCGCGAGGATGTCGTCGAAGCGGCGGCGCGTCATGATCGGCTCGGGAGCACCAGTCGTCGAGAGCACGATGTCGGCCTCGACGAGCGCGTCGTCGAGCTGTTCCCACGGGATTGCCTGGCCGCCACACTCCCGGGCGATCGCCTGGGCTTTCTCCGGGCTGCGATTGGTGACGAGGATGTGCTGCGGGTTCAGTTCGCGCAGATGTTTCAGGGTCAATGCACCCATCTTGCCGGCGCCGATGACGAGGATAGTCTTGTCGCCGAAATGATCGTGAACTTGCCGGACGTAATCGACAGCGACACTGGAGACCGACACGTGCCCGCGCGTGATGCCGGTCTGGGTGCGCACGCGCTTGGCGACGGCGAGTCCCTGCTGAAAGAGCGTATGCAGGACGACGCCGGACGTGCCGACGAGCTGGGCGGCCTCGTACGCTTTTTTGATCTGCCCGGCGATCTGCCCTTCGCCGACGATCAGGCTATCGAGACTGGAGGTGACGCGAAACAGATGTTGCACCGCGTCCTGATTGGCCAGGGCGTATAAATTCGCGCGGATCTGATCGTAGGGGAGCTTCTGAAACTCGGCGAGAAACTTCGCGATCTGATCGGCATCCGGCGCGACCACCGCGCCGGCGCGGGCGACGTAAATCTCGACGCGATTGCACGTGCTCACAATCGCCGCCTCGCAGCTGAAACGCGCGGACAACTCCGTCAGCGCGGCGGGAAGCTTGGGGCCATCGAACGCGAGCTTTTCACGCAGTTCTATCGGCATCGTGCGGAAGTTGCCTCCGACCAGGAGCAAGTTCATGACGCGCCCCCCGTCACGGAAGGATGCGAGAACACCAGCGCGATGACGAGAATGGCGAAAGCGATGATCGTCATGATCGCAACCTGTCGGCCGCGGGCGTGCACACGGTAACGCAGATAGAGCAGAATGGCGACGACAAGCCATAGCCCCACGACGCTGAGGATGCGCGGATTGTTCCACCCCTGCCCCAGGATGCCTTGATATGCTTGCAGCGCGAAACCCGACAGCAAGCCGGCTGTCAAGAGAGGGAACGACCACAGAATGGCCCGGCGGTTCATTTCTTCGAGCCGTTCGAGATTGAAGAGCGGCAAGCCTTGATTGGGCGGCAACTTCGCTTGCAGGCGGCGCAGTTGCATTAGATACATAATGCTGGCGATGAAGCCGACGGAGACGCCGACTGCGGCCATGAGCAGGAGCGTGCCGTGGGCCACGCCCCAGTAGTATTCCCAGCCCGTCGCCGATGTCTCGCTGGGTTCACGCAGCATCGCCAGGCCGATTAGACCCAGGACGATAGGCAAGACGAATAGCGCCCATGCGATGCGGCCATGATGGATGGCCTCGCCGATGTAGAACACGGACAGGATAAACGCCAGTAGAAGCAGCGAGCCTGTCGGCGAACTCAGGGGAAGCGAATGCATCAGCAAATAAATGATGTGCGCCAACAAACCCGCCGCGCCGAAGCCAATCGCGATGTATCGCAGGATGGGTCGCGGTCTGAGGAAGTGCCACAACTCCAGGGCGAACGCCACGCCGTAACTGGCCGCGAAGCACATGATTGTAATCTTGGCGGCGAAGGTGGTAAGCATACCGCTCATTATAACGGCAGATGACCGATTGCAAATCTCCGCTGCCGTATTCGTGGCATACGATGGCGGTCAACCGGCTTCTTCGCTGACGACGAGCGGGCTCTTGAACTCAGCCAGCTTCTTGTGCAGCGTGTTGCGATTGATGCCCAGGCGAGCGGCGGCCTTGACCAGGACGTTGTCGCACAATGGCAGCACCTGCTCCAGAAGCTCCCGCTCGACGCCGCGAATCAGGCGGTTGTAGAGATTGCCGTCGTCGTCCGGCAGATTCTGCACCGCGGAGCGGATGAGCAGCTGAATCATCGAATCGAGATCCGTGGGCTTGCCGTGCGCTCCGCGCATGCGGCGTTCCTGACCAGGCAACATATGCTCGAATTGCAACGGCTGATTGTGCGACAGAACGACGGCGCGTTCGACGCAGTTTTCCAGTTCGCGCACGTTGCCTGGCCAATCGTGTTGCCGCAAGCGATCGACGATGTCCGTGGGGATTTCCGGTGGATCGCGGCGATTTTCCTCGCAGTATTTTTCGAGAAAATAGCTGGCGAGGGCGGGAATATCTTCCACACGGTCGCGTAGCGGAGGCAAATAAATGGGCACGACGTTGAGGCGATAATAAAGGTCCTCGCGGAATCGGCCCGCGTCGATCTCATCTTCCAGAAAACGATTGGTCGCGCCAATCACACGGGTATCGACGCGAATGGTCCGGCTTTCGCCGACGCGCTCGAATTCGCGTTCTTGCAGGACGCGCAATACCTTGACTTGCAGCTTGGCGCTCATGCTGTTGATTTCGTCGAGAAAAATGGTGCCGCCGTGGGCCGCCTCGAAACGGCCGGTCTTGTTGTCCACGGCGCCGGTGAACGCGCCTTTGACGTGGCCGAAGAGTTCGCTTTCGAGCAGGCTCTCGGTAAGGGCGCCGCAGTTGACGCGAACATACGGGCCGTCGCCGCGCGGGCTTAAACGGTGGATGTTGCGTGCGATGACTTCCTTGCCCGTGCCGGTTTCGCCGATCAAGAGAACGCTGGCGCGCGAGGTTGCGACCAGTCGCGTGAGACGATAGACCGCTCGCATCGCTGGGCTATCGCCGACCACGCTCGGCAAAAGAGCGTCGAGCGGTTCTTTGGCCGCGTGAGCAATCGCCATCGTCCACGCACCTCCACTAAAGTGGCACTCGGGTTATTTTATTGTACAAGAATACAAATCAGAGGGTGAGGTGGAGGCTAGAATGCGCCAATAGTGTGCATGCGTGCTATGCTTGTGTGCGAAATCCGGTGAGGTTGGGAGGATTGCCGGTCGCCGGGTTTTCTTGTCATGCGATTGTTGGATCTTTTTAACCTCACTATCCACCCCGAAATTGGCAATAGACCTCCAGTCCGAGTGATAATGTCGAATCGTAAAGTGAATGAATGCTGTTGATTCGCGCATCCGTTGTCAGTCATGCCAGATTTACAAGCGGACCCACATCTCGCCGTTGGCGACACCGAGGCGAGGTAATTGACGTAACACCAAAAAAAATTAATTTACACTAACTTTCTCGTCTACCGATTGAGATGGCACATTGCTTGCGCGGCTTATGAGTGGACTACCCCTCAAATGCTCCCTGGCGTGGACTTGTGGGGGGCATTCTTTTTTGCCCCTTTCCAATTCGGGGCAGAAAGTCATATCTTCAACCTCGACTGCCTTTTCGTCGTCAAGCTGCGAGGTGTCTGCCCATGAGCACACGACTCAGTCTCCCCGATTTGCAAGCCAAGGCGAAGGTGATTCGCCGGCACATCGTAACCAGTACCACCGCCGCTGGGTCGGGGCATCCAACCAGTTCGCTGTCGGCGACGGATATCGCGACGGCTCTCTATTTTGGCGGCGTGCTGCGGTATGACGCCAAGAACCCAGGCTGGCCGGCGCGCGATAAGTTCATCCTCAGCAAGGGACACGCCGCGCCGCTCCTCTACGCCGTGCTCGCCGAGGCAGGTTACTTTTCGACCGACCTGCTCCCCACTCTGCGCAAGCTTGGCAGCGTGCTGGAGGGGCATCCCAATATGCGGCGGCTTCCCGGCGTTGAGGCATCCACCGGATCGCTCGGCCAGGGGTTGTCGATCGGCGTCGGCGCGGCCCTTGCCGCCCGTCTTGACGGAACCGACGCCCGCGTCTACGTGATTACCGGCGATGGCGAAATCGGCGAAGGCCAAATCTGGGAAGCTGCAATGTCGGCGGCCAAGTATCGGCTCGACAATCTCGTGCTCATTGTTGATCAAAACGGCTACCAGCAGACCGGCGCGACGATGGAGGTTCTTGACCTGCGTCCCGTGGCGCCTCGCTTCGAGGCGTTCGGTTGGTTCGCTCAGGAAATCAATGGGCACGACCTCAACGAGATTCTCGTCGCTTTCGACAAGGCCAAGCACATCAAGGGCAAGCCGAGCGCTATCATCGCGCGCACGATCAAGGGCTATCCCATCCACACGCTGCTGGCCAGCGACCCCAATCATCATGGCAAACCTCTGACCAAGGACGAAGCGGAAATGGCATTGGCCGCGATCGGCTAGGTTTCGACGTTGGCGGCATGGGATATCTTCCACTATGAGCATTCGCGTTGAGTGCCCTGACGGTCATTCCTTCGACATTGACTTGTCCAGACTGGGCGGCGCAGTAGTCTGCCCACGCTGTTTCGTTGTCTTTGATGCTTCGCTCGACCATGGCAATGTGCACTTTGCAAAGCCTGCCAAGGGAAAAACTCGTTCTCGCGATGACGACGATGACGACGATGACGACGAGGATGAAGGCGGCGGAGAGGATGAGACGCCCATCACGTGGACTCCAAAAAAGCGACAGTTGAGCAAGCTCGCGAAGGGATTGAATGCGTTGCGGGTGATGCTCAATACTACTCTGGGCGTTTTCGGCGCCGACAGCCTGGGCCTGGCGTTAGGTGCGGTCCTGGGGGTCATGCTCTTCTTTTCCGATCCGTCCCCGACGTTCGCAGATCCGATCGTTACGCTCAATTTTTATCTCGGCTGCATCGTCTGGGGACCTGGTCTTTTGGCCATTTACGGCGCCCAGATCGTGTCATGGTTCATGGGCTTGTTTGGTCCGGCCCGCTCCGGCACCCGCGGTATTTCCATCGTGGCGATGATCTTGTTCTTCACGCCGGTGCTGCTTCTTGTGTTTTATTTCATACTCACGGCTATCGCGAAGCCAAGGGAGGAAGTTGCCCAGAAGTTATTCTTGTTGATCCTCGGCATCGCTTTCATCTGTGCCATGATCGCCCTTTTTTGCAGCATTGTTTCCATTGGCGGGATTGCCGCGTACCTGAATCTGACCTCGGAAAAAAACAAGCCCAGCGCCTTGGGCTGGTTCATCCTGGGCGGATTTATGGCCCGCCTTGTTGGTGCGATCCTTGGGATTGGCGTGTTGAAGATCAGCCCGGACATGATCGGAGTCATGGGTTTTCTTGCCACGATTGGGATCTCGGTAACCGCCTATTTGTTCGCGCTCGGTTCGATCAAGGAATTGCAGAATGTCATCAAAGTAGTGCAGGGTTCCATCGACAAGATCATTAAGGACGATTGAGCCGTTCGCCATATTCACGTTGCGGACACAGCACTTTTCCATAAGACAATGCGTCAATGGACGCCCGGAAACCCGCACCAACGGTGAACGATGCTCTCTTTGAAAATGGGCAAATCGGCCCGCGAAGCGTTCGGCTTGGCCCTGGCACAGCAGGGCGAGACCAGCTCTGACATCGTCGTCGTCGACGGCGACGTAGGCAACTCGACACGCACGGAAATATTCGGTAAAAAGTTTCCCGCACGCTTCTTCAACGTCGGCATCGCCGAGGCCAATTTGGTGGGCGTCGCGGCGGGGCTGGCGTCCTCCGGCAAACGCGCCTGGCTCGCCAGCTTTGCGACTTTCGTCATGTGCAACGCCTACGATCAACTGCGCATGTCGGTCGCCTTCCCCTGTCTGGACGTCAAAGTTGTGGGCACCCACGCCGGCATCTCGATCGGCGAGGACGGGCCTTCGCAAATGGGCATCGAGGATGTTGGCCTGGCGTGCTCGCTGCCCAATTTCACCGTGGTCGTTCCCGCGGACGAGCCATCCATGTTCAAGGCTGTCGAGGCGCTAGCCAAGATCAAGACGCCCGCCTATCTGCGCGCGGGTCGGCCGAACGTGCCGATCATCTATGAACAGGGCCGCGATTTTCATCTTGGCAAAGCGACGCTGTTGCGCACAGGCAATGATTTGACGATCATCGCCTGCGGTCTGATGGTTGCTCCCGCCCTCGAAGCGGCGGAAGAGTTGGCCAAGCAAGGCACGCAAGCACGCGTCCTCGATATGCATACGATCAAGCCGCTCGATGAAGCCGCGGTGCTGGCTGCCGCGCGCGAGACTGGCCGCATTGTTGTTGCGGAGGAACATCTTCTTCACGGCGGGCTGGGCAGTTCCGTCGCCATGTCTGCGGCTCGTCAGCATCCGGTGCCGATGCGATTCGTCGGCATTAAGGACACCTTCGCCGAATCGGGCAAGCCGGAGGAGCTGCTCGCGAAATACGGGCTGACCGCGAGCGACATCGTCACGGCCGCCAGGGCTCTGCCGCCGAAGAAATGATCGCCGCTTGCGGTTTTGCACCTGCTCACGACGCGGAGCGTCTTGCCACATCGTGGCGTGACGCTCCGCGACGCGAAAGGCTCTTGCGCGAATGGCACGTAGTTAACCGTTACA
>SYHD01000247.1 GCA_005799265.1 Planctomycetia bacterium
CCACTGCATCCCTCGCTAACGCTTCGGGTTGGTATGCTATTTTCTGCCGCTCGCCTAAGCACTTGATTCCGCTAAAATGCCCCCATGTCGAAAAAGAAGCTCACCTACCAGGCTGCGGGCGTTGACATCGACCTTTACGAGCAAAGCCTCGCGGGCATGATTCCGTTCATCAAGCGCACCCATACGCCGCGCGTCATGGACGGCTTCGGCGGGTTCGCCAGTCTGTTCAGCCTCGATTGCAACCTGCGTCTCTTCGCCAAGAACTATCGCCATCCGGTACTGGTGACGTGCAACGACGGCGTCGGCACCAAGCTCAAAGTCGCCATCCTCATGAACCGGCACGACACCGTCGGCATCGATCTCGTCGCCTTGTCGGTCAACGATTGCCTGTGCACCGGCGGCGAACCCTTGATGTTCCTCGACTACCTCGCGCTGCCGAAGGACGATCCGCCGCTGATTCGCGATCTCATCAAGGGCATCTCCGACGGCTGCATCGCGGCGGAATGCGCCCTCGTCGGCGGCGAGACGGCGATCTTGCCCGATTTCTATCAGTCCGGCGATTTCGACATGGCCGGCTTCTGCGTCGGCGTCGTCGAGCGCGAGCACATCATCGATGGCCGCTCGATTCAGGTCGGCGACGTCGTCCTCGGCCTGGCGAGCACCGGACTGCACTCGAACGGCTACAGCCTGGCGCGCAAGATCGTCTTCGAGCATGCGGGCCTTCAGGTGAGCGATCATGTGCCGGAACTCGGCAAAACGGTCGGCGAGGAATTGTTGACGCCGACGCGCATCTACGTCAAGCCGATCCACAAGGTGCTCGCCCATTACCCGATAAAAAAGCACGTCATCCGCGGCCTCGCCCATATCACCGGCGAGGGCCTGCCTGGCAACGTGCCGCGCGTGCTGCCGGCGGGCAAGCGCGTCTTCCTCAAGCGCGGCAGTTGGCCGATCCCGCCGGTGTTCACCTGGCTGCAAAAGCTCGGCGACGTCGAGCAAGGCGAGATGGACAAGGTCTTCAATAACGGCATCGGCTTCGTGATGATCGTGAGCCGATTTTACGCGGACAGCATCCAGCGCCAGCTGCAAGACGAAGGCGTGCCGACGTTCATGATCGGCGAGGTTCGCGCAGGCGAGGCTGATGTCGAGTGGTATTGAACCGGACCTGCGCGCCAGAGGACACCCGATCGGTTAGTTTGTTCGTCGAAATATTCACGCGACATTCCATCATTTTGTTCGTGCCACAATGCGCGAAATCCGTATAATCAGGAAGGAATTGTTGGAACAATTCATTCGCTTTCGCTTGCATTCATCAAGTCATGCGATGGAATCGCGCAAAACAAATCGTTGCTCGTGGCGTTGCGTTACACGAACCTCCCGAAACGGAGTTCGATCTTGTATCGTCTCAGCCTATCCTGTCCGAAGTGTACGCTGGACTTCCTGGTCTCGTTCGCTCAGGTAGTCGAGAGGGTGTGTTGCGCCCACTGTGGACATTCAATCCCTCACCCTGGCGCCGCGGCGCAAGAAACGCTTTGGCTCATCGCGCACGGCGATCACAACGTGGGGCCATTTACGCAAGAGCAGCTGGCGGCATTAGCGGCAACGCACCAACTTGTGTGTGACGATCGCGTATCGATGCAGGGGAGTGTGGCCTGGACGACAGCCAGCCAAATCCCTGGATTGTTTGCGCATTTCGAGGATGAACATACGCCGAATCTGGTTCTGGATGCGACAACCATCATTCGCAAGCGTCCAGCGCAATTCCCCGGTAGCCCGTCACCGAAAGCGCTGCCGGCGGCGTTGAAAACGATGTCTCGACCCTCTCTGTGTCTGTCCCTCGGCGATTTTCAAATTCTGCGCAGGCTCGGCGAGGGGGGCATGGGCGCGGTCTACCTCGCGCTGCAGTGCAGCACCGTCCGCCGCGTGGCCTTGAAGGTCCTCTCCGCCGAACTCGCGCAGAAGCAGAACTGCGTTTGCCGTTTCCAGCGTGAAGTCGAAATCCAGTCCGGCCTGCAACATCCGAATATCGTTCAGTTCCTGGGCGCGGGCCAGGAAAAAGGCGTGCCTTTTCTGGTCATGGAATACATCGATGGGATCAGCACCGCCGCGCTCGTGCGTCTGCGGGGCAGACTCCATGTTGGCGACGCGCTTTTCCTTGTCCGTCAGGTCGCCGACGCCATGAATTACGCCTTTGCCACAAAGGTGGTGCATCGCGATATCAAGCCCGAGAACATCCTGATCACGCGTCTCGGGCAGACCAAGATTGCCGACCTGGGGCTGGCCAAGTCGCTCGATGCGCCGCACGATGACACCGATCTTGACCTGACCGGCAGCGGCACCAGCCTTGGCTCGCCCAAATACATGGCCCCCGAACAATCCTACGACGCCAAATTGGCCGATCATCGCTCGGATATCTTTGGCCTGGGCGGCGTTCTCTACTTCCTGCTGACCGCGGCAGCGCCCTTCAAGGGGACCTCGGCCATGGAATTGCTGAACGCCAAGAAACACAGGCTCTGCACGCCGGCGCGCCGGCTGAACGAGGAAGTCCCGGCCCGCCTTGATTTGATCATCGACAAGATGCTGGCGAAGGAACCGAAATATCGCTACCAGCATTGGACCGAGTTGATTCGCGACCTCGATTCTTTGGGCCTGTGCAACGAACAACTCAGCTTCGATCTCAAGACAATTTTGGGTGCCGACCCGATCCAGCCGCCGCATGAATTGGTCGAGATTCTCCTGATTGACAGCGATGAGGAGCGCGTGCGTCTGGCACGGCAGGGCTTCGAGGACAATCGCATCGCCAGCGAGCTGGTCGTGGTCGGCGATGGCGCCGACGCCCGGGCCTTCTTGCGCCGCGAGGGCAAGCATCTCCTCGCCGCGCAGCCCAATCTCATCATCTTCGGCCCCGACCTGGATCCGGCCGACAGCCTGCTCACGCTCGCAGAAATCAGAATCAGCGCCGTCTTGAGCAGCATTCCCCTGGTCTTACTTGCGCACGGTCCCGCCACGAGCCAATACTTCGCGGCGCATGGCTACCGCGTAAACTGGATCGTCAACCTCCCCGGCGATGTCCGTCAGTTCAACGACCTCTTCACGTCGATCCGCAATCTGAGTCTGACTGTGATGGAGCTTTAGCCCGAGTCGGAGTGAGCCGCATCGGCCTTGCGACAGCGCAGGCGAACCAGGCCGTTTGCAATCGTCATTGCCATATGGTACGATGAAGCGAAAGGAGAATTCAAAATGACACCGACAATGAAGAGCCTGGGCATTGACCAGTTGCCGCGCGATATCCGCCTCACGTTGGTGCAGGAAATTTGGGACACGATTGCCGCCGAGACGAACCCAGTCACGCTCGGTGAAAAACAGCGCAGCGACCTCGAACGCCGGCTGGCCGAGGATGACGCGAATCCCGATGCTGTCGTTCCCTGGGAGGAAGTCAAAGCCAAGGCCCTTGCACGGTTGCAACGATGAGCAAGAGAATTGTATTCCGCGCCAGCGCCGATGCTGAGTTCAGTGAAGCCGCAGAATGGTATGAGAAGCAGCGGCAAGGACTCGGCCTGGAGTTTCTCGATCACGTTCAGAATGTACTCGATGCCATCGCGCATGATCCGTTGCGCTTTTCGATCGCGCTACGGGACATTCGCGAGGCACTTGTGTCGCGCTTTCCATACGCGGTCTATTATCGCGTCAAGCCGGACCGCATCGTCATCATCGCCATATTCCATTGCTCGCGCGATCCGGCGGCCTGGCAATCACGAAATTGAAAATCTCACTTCGCCAGCAAATCCCGCAGCGCCGCCTCCACGCCCTTGAACTTGAACACATAGCCCGCCGCTTGCGCCTTCTTCGGGAACACGCGTTGGCCGGTCGTGATGATCTCGGCGGCTTCGCCGACCATCACGCGCAGCATGAACCCGGGCGTCGGGAAGAAACTCGGGCGGCCCAGCGCGGCGCCGAGCGCGGCGGCGAATTCGCGGTTGGTGACGGGATTCGGAGCACAGGCGTTGAGCGGGCCTGAGATTTCAGAATGATCGAGCGCAAACAGGATCAGGCCGACTTCGTCTTCATTGTGGATCCAGCTCATCCATTGCTTGCCCGAACCGACCTTGCCGCCGACAAACATCTTGAACGGCATCATCATCTGCGCAAGGGCGCCGCCGGCCTTGTCGAGGACGATCCCAGTGCGCAAGAAGACAACGCGAACGCCGTGCACACTGGCGGCCTGAGCGGCTTTTTCCCAGTCGGAGCAGACCTTGGCGAGAAAATCGATGCCGCTCAGGGCGTCCTCCGTAAGTTCCTCGTCGCCGTGCGGGCCGTAGATGCCGACCGCGCTGGCATTGATCAAGACGCGGCCTCGCCCTGTCTCGTTAGCCGGACGCGCAAGCGACGGATCGTGCCCTCCGTCGCTTGCGCGTCCGGCTAACATGGCTGCAACGATGTTATCGGTACTCTTGATCCGGCTCGTAAGGATAAGGTCCTTGAACTCCTGGCTCCACCGACGATTGAAAATCCCCTCCCCCGCCAGATTGACGACCGCATCGCAGCCGGCCACCGAATCCATCCACGGGCCGGGCTGTCCGGGGTCGCCATTGACAATCGTGATGTTCGCGCCGGCCAGATGCGTGGCCGCCTCGGGTCGGCGCGTCAGCAGGACGACGTGGTCGCCGCGCTCGCGCAGTCTCTTCATTAGAAGGCTGCCGACCAGGCCGGTGCCACCAGTGACGAAGACACGCATGGTTCAACCTTTCACGGGCTGGGTCGATTCATCGGCTACGACCCACGCAGGGATTTCGATGTCGAGGAAGTGCGGCTTCGGATATTTGAACGCCGATTCGTCCTTGGGCGCGCCCCAGGTGAACACGAAGAAACGCGCGCCGATATTGTATTCACGCGGAAAGCCCAGGGACGGCAGTCCCTGGGGACGCGGGCCCAGGGACGGCTGTCCCTGGGCTTTCCGATTCTTCAACTATTTCGACTTTCAGATCGCCGCGCCGGAAGTCCCACACCCAGGCGCCTTCCTCGATGTGATCGAGGATGTAGCTGAATGTGTTCAACTGATGGCCTCGGTTCTTGATCGGCGTGACCTTGCAGCGCACTCCCCACAGTTTGCCGGTCCACCCTTTCTCTTTGCCAATGAAGTTCGCATGCTTCTTCGCACGCCCCATCCAGTCACGCGGCGTCGGCCCCGGCGGCATCTTGGCGAGAACGTGCGCATGCGTGCTGCTCACACTGACGCACAGCACCTGGGCGCCGAGCGTCACGAGTTTGTCGCGCAGGGCGGCGCCGAATATTTTTCGCCATTCCGGGTCGAGCGTGACCGCGTTTTGCTTCATGAGTTCCTTGCTTCGCTTCAACTTGTCGTCGTACTTTCCCTTGGGCGGCGGGTTCTTGTAGTCGCCTTCGATGTGTTCGCGATGATGACGAGTGCGGAAGCCGCGTGAACTGCCATAGAGCCAAGCGCCATAGGTGTGGGCAGTGAGGTGGAACCATTGCCAGGAATCATCCATCTCCATGGGATTCTCCCCCCCAGGGACAGCCGTCCCTGGGGTCTCCCTCAAAACCGCAACCGCAATCGCCCGAGACGATTCACCGTCTCCGCCATCAGCGCATCCTCTTCGCGTTCGTCCTTCGCCAGATACGTCACGGAGAATCGCAAGTACGCGCCGGCGTTGTCCCACGGCACGCAGATCACCGACTGCTCGCCGATCAAGAACTGCGACGCCTCCTCGGCGTTGGCGAAACTGCGGTCGCCGCAACCCTTCGGCGCCTTCACGTAGAGGAAATACGTGCCGCCCGGCATCTTCGCCTGAAAGCCGACCTTGTTCATCGCCTCGACGAGCTTCTTCAACCGGCGATGATACTTGGCGCGGATGCGATCGCCGAGTTCGGGATGATCGAGGGCGGCCTTCGCGGCCTGCTGGATTGCCATGAACTGGCCCGAGTCGCTATTGTCTTTCACGTCGGCAAACGCCTGCACGACCTTCGCATGGCCGGCGACGAACGCCATGCGCCAGCCGATCATGTTGAAGCCCTTCGACATCGAATGAATCTCGACGCCGACTTCCTTCGCGCCGTCGATCTGCAAGAAACTCAACGGCGGCTCGCCATAGCTCAAGAGCGAATGAGCAGCGTCCTGCACGACGACAATCTTGTTCTTCATGGCGAAGTCGATCACGCGCTTGTAGAAGTCGCGTGTGGCGATCGCGCCGGTCGGGCTGTTCGGATAGTTGATGACGAGCAGCTTAGCCTTCTTCTTGACATCGTCGGGGATGCCGTCGAGATCGGGATAGAAGCCGTTCTCCTCGCGCAAGGGAAGATCGTGGACCTTGCCGCCGTAGTATTTCGTGTGCGTGCCGGCAACGGGATAGCCGGGGACTGTCATCAGCGTGATATCGCCGGGGTTGATGAACGCGGCCGGGATCATCGCGAGGGCGGGCTTGGAGCCGATGGCGTGGTTGATCTCCTTCTCCGCATCGAGCGCGACGCCGAAGACCTTCTGCATGAAGTTGGCAGCCGATTCCTTGAACGCGGCGATGCCGTTGTCGGCGTAACCGCGGTTTTCGATTTTGTCGATCTCGCGCTTGGCGACTTCGCGCACCAAGGGATCGGCCATGTCGTCGTTCTCGCCGATACCGAAGTCGAGCAGGGTGCGCTCCGGATGGGCCGCCAAGACGGAACGCTTGGCACGTTTGATCTTCTCGAACTTGTAGATCTCCGTTCCCTTGCCATAGTTGACGCCGCCGATACGCTCGGCGAAGAGATTCTGGAACCAGGGGTCGCTGCTCATGTTCAGTTGTCCTCACAGTCAATGATTGGTTTTTCGGCGCGAGCGTCATGCCGCAAGCGGCACATGGATTGATGTCACGGTATGCGCATTTTGGTGTAAAAACAAGCCACAGGATTGCTGTATGACGATGAGAAGGGATGAAAGTCGAGAGAAAAATCGCACACCGCCCTTTCGTGGAGAGGGCCGACCCCTTAGAATGGCCCGATTGTGATCCCGCAGGATCGTTCGTCGCTAGCGGGATCGGAAGATGGGAGTTGGCCGTGGCCTTGACTGCCGGGGATCGCGAACTGATACGCCGTTGCCTGCACCATGAATCGGGAGCGTGGAACGATTTCGTTGATCGCTTTCTGGGCCTGGTGTATCACGTTGTTCAGCACACCGCGGACATGCGCAGCGTCACGTTGAGTCCCGAAGACAAAGAAGATGTGGCCGCCCAAGTGCTGCTCCGGATCGTCGAGAACGATTACGCCCCCTTGCGTAAATTCCGCGGCAAGAGCAGCCTGGCGTCTTATCTCACGGTGATCGCGCGGCGCACGTGCGTCAACGAATTGGCCAACCGTATGCAATCGAAGGAGAAGGAAACCGCCAAGCCGAACGAACACATCCCCGAGGCGCTGCCAAACGCGAGGCCAAAGCCGGGGGACCTGGAGACGTTCGAAGAAGTAGGCAAGCTTCTCAAGAAACTGCCAAGCCGGGAGCGCGCGGTGGTGCGTCTATTTTATTTGGAAGGACGGACGTACGAGGAGATCAGCGCGGAGTTGAGCATTCCGGTCAATTCGATCGGGGCTATCCTGGCACGGGCGAAGAAGAAGTTGCGCGGGGAAGAATAGCGCATTTCGTTTAGCCGCGGTCCGCAGACCCGCGCGGTTCTGCGAACCGCGGCTATACAACCAGATCAATCCAGTTCCTTGATATAGATGTTCTTGAACCACAGCCGATCGCCGTGATGCTGTAATTCGATCGGGCCGCGCGACGGCAGCGGCTGGCCACGGTGCCAGTAGTTTTCCAGCGGCGTGTTGTCGACGACGAGTTTGCCGTTGAGCTTGATCGTCACCTTGTCGCCTTTCATGACGATGTGGAAGGTGTTCCACTGGCCGGCCGGGTTGTCCGCCGTGAGAAGCGGATTGGTCGGGTTCTTCTGGTTGTTGTAGAGTCCGCCGGAGCCGACCTTTTTCGGATTGCCCTTGGCGTTAACGTCCCAGATTTGCACTTGCGGATTGCCACGCAGGTACAGGCCGCTGTCGCCGAGGGGCTCGATTTTCCAGTCGATCAACAGCTCGATGTCGCCGTAGTTCTTGACGGTTTGCAGGCTGTTGGACTTGCCGTCGTAATAGAGAATGCCGTCCTGAACCTTCCAGTTGGGGAGCACCTTGTCGTTTGCCGCCTTCTGAATCTTCTCCGCTTGCTCGGTCGGCGACTTGACAAGCCAGAGTGGAATGTTGCGTGGCTTTTTCTTGCCATCCGCCGGTCCTTCCGGCGCCATCGCCAGGCCCTGCCAGTTGGTCAGGTCCTTGCCGTTGAAGAGAGCGGTGAAGCCCTTGGGCGGCGTATTGTCGGTGGGGCCGGCTTTTTCGCCCGCGCCGCTCCAGGTCGCGGTCAGCGCGAGGGTGAGCGTGAAACTTGCCAGTGCAAACCATGGTCGCATCGGTCTCGTCCTTTCCAGTGAATGAATTCAATTCATCTGCCCACACGTGGCATACGAAGCCGATCATGTGATTGTCCGTCACACGATCGGAGTCGTTTGGCACGAATGAGATTATCCTGTGGAGTTCGGCGCCGAAATGCAAGCGGAAAACCATCAAACTCGCGTGCAAGGCACGCATCATGCCTCTTGAAATTCCGCGGGCGCTTCCTAGATTTAACCGTCTCCGATGCGTCAACGGTAGGGGGCGGAAAAAATCATGATTGAAGTCAAGAATCTCATCAAATACTTCGGCCCCGTGATGGCCGTCGATCGCATCTCCTTCGACGTCGGCCGGGGCGAAATCGTCGGCTTTCTCGGCCCCATCGGCGCCGGCAAGACCACGACCATGCGTATCCTCACCGGTTATCTGCCCGCGACGAGCGGCATCGCCAAGGTCGCCGGGCACGACGTCATGCACGAATCGACGCAAGTTCGGCAAAACATCGGCTATTTGCCCGAAAGCGTGCCGCTCTATCCCGAGATGCGTGTCGAAGAATACGTGCATTTCCGCGCCAAGCTCAAGGGCATGTCCCGCGTCGAGCGCAATCGCCGCGTCGAATACTGCCTGGATCGCTGTAGGCTCATTACCGTGCGGCGTCGTTTGCTGGGCACGCTCTCCAAGGGTTATCGGCAGCGCGTCGGTCTGGCGGACGCCATGATTGCCAGCCCGCCGATTCTGATTCTCGACGAGCCAACTGCGGGCCTCGATCCGCTGCAAATTCGCGAGACGCTTGCCCTTATCAAGGAGCTCGGCGACAAGCACACCGTCTTGCTCTCCACGCACATTCTTTCCGAGGTCGAGGCGATTTGCGAACGCGTCATCATCATCGCCAACGGCCGGCTGGGCTTGAGTCAGCGGCTCGACGAGATCGAATCGGAGAGCATGGTATTGGTGGAAGCGCGCGGCCCCGCGGACGGCGTGACCAATGTATTGCAAGGCATCAAAGGAATCGTCTCGGTGCAGACGAAAGGCGCGGACGATGGCGTAACGCGCTTCGAGGTGCGTACCGAGGAGCAGAAAGATGTCCGCGAGGAAGTGAGCCAGGGCATCGCTTCCAAGGGCTGGACGCTGCGCCGCCTGGAACGCAAAACGCGACGCCTGGAAGATGCGTTTTTCGACGTGCTGCGTGCGCAGGACCCGCTCAAGCAACCGCCGCCTCCTGGCGCCAGGACCGAATCCACTCCGCCCGCTCCGACGCCCCCAAGTGAAGCAATCACAAAGTAAGTATCTCCAAGCCTGCACGCGCACGCAGTGAGCGAGCGGGGTTTTGCCATAAGAGGACCGCATGTCAACGTCACGCGCGATCAAACCGAAACGGGATGACACGCAACTCAAGGAATGGGAATCGATCCCGGAGCGCGCCCCGTCGCTCGAAGTGGACGATCGGCCCCTATTCGCCCGCATCGTGGCCAGGGTGGGGTTGTTTCTGTTCGTCCTCGGCGTGCTCGCCATGCTCGCCCCCGCGATCTGGTCGACGCGTTCCGCCGCCATCTCGCCCGCCTGGGGTTTCTTCCTCGGCAGCCTCGGCGTCGTTATGCTGACGTTTCACAATTTCGTCGAGCGCGATTTCCAGTTTCGTCGAATTTATGCTTTCGTCGGCATCGGCCTCGTTCTCTTGGGCGTCATCTTGCGCATAGTCGCGTTCAAGACAGGCATCCTGGTGACCAAGCCTATCCCCTTGACCGGACCAGAGCTCTTCTACTATTTCGGCGTGCCCGGACTCGGCCTGGGACTCGTGCTGCTCGTCGGCGTAATCCGCAATGAGACAGACATCTTCTTCCGCAACATCCTTGTGAAATTCACGGGCGCGCTCGCCGCCCTTATGATCGGCGCCACCATCCTCGTATGCTGTTACGTCGGCGACGTGGTCGCCAGCAATTTCCTCGCCGGCGAAGGCGCCCTTCTAGTGGTTTTCGGCGTCCTCTTTGCCTTGACGTACATCGCGCAGGAACTCGATCTCAACCATGCCCACTACGCCTCGCTCGGTCTGGGCGGCGCGGGGCTCGTCGGCGTGGTCCTCGGCCTGGTGCGCTCGTTCTGGCCCGAGAGCGTCTTTTTCGTCCCCGGCGGCATCATCCTCATCGGCGCCTCGCTGGGGTTGCTCCTGATTGGACTTGCCATTCTCGTCGATTGGCCGATCATCGTCCTGGCACGTCGCGAACTGGCCGCTTACTTCTATTCGCCGGTCGCGTATCTGGTGATTCTTGGCCTGGTCGTGATCGGCTGGTTGATGTTTTGGTTTTTCGTCGACAGCATCATGCGTCGCGAGACGCCGGAACCGATCGTCGGCGAGTACATCTTCGGCCTAATTCCCGTGATTATGCAGATCTTCCTCATACCGGCAATCACGATGCGTCTTCTGAGCGAGGAGACCCGTTCGGGAACTCTGGAGGTGCTGCTGACGGCGCCCGTGAACGAGATCTCGGTCGTGCTCGGCAAGTTCTTCGCTTGCTGGATGTTCTACATGTTGTGTTGGCTCCCCTGGTGGTTGTATCTCGTTGCCTTGCGCTTCATGGGAGGCGAGGAATTCGATTACCGCCCCGTGCTGAGCTTCATGGTCGCTCAGGGCGCCGTCGGCGCGGGTCTGCTGGCGATGGGCCTGTTCTTCTCGAGTTTGACGGGCAATCAGATCATCGCCGCCGTGCTCACGTTCGTCGGGGTCATGGCGCATCTGGCTTTTTACTTCATGAAGTTCCTGCTGCGTGGGCGCATCGAAGAAGGCGGCGTGGTGCATGAGGCGCTGACCTTCGTCAACTTCTTCGATCTCTGGCAAGCCGCGCTTGCCGGCACGATCGCGCCGCGGCATTTGATCTTTCATGTGTCCGTGGCCGCATTCTTCGTGTTCACGAGCGTCAAGATTCTCGAGTCGAGGAAGTGGAAATAATCTTCCCGCACTTGCCGCGTGCGGCTTGGCGCTTGCAAAGGGCCACGCGAACGCCAAACTGCAAACGGCAATACCGGCGGGCTAAATTGCCGATATAGAGGGTATTGAAAATGTCAACTTCGGAAGCACCCAACCCCACGCCAACTGCGCCGGACGCGGCGCTGGCGGCGCTGCGTACGTCGGCGTTCGGCCTGTTCATCGGGCTGACGTGGGGCGCCCTGATGCTGCTGGTGTTCGGGCAATGGATGCGCTCGAAATACGCGGGCGTTAACGCGCCCGTCACGACGATTTTTTTCGTCGCCAGCGCCGCTGCCGCCGCTGCCGCCGCCTGGCAGATGTTTACGCTCTGGTTCAAGCAGGAATCCGCGCCGCAAAAAATCGCCACGCTTAGCCAGCAACGGCAGATCTTCAGCCTCGTCAACATGGGCGCCGGCCTCGGTTTGATCGTGCTCGCCTTCGTTCTCGGCGCCGACAAATCTCGACCGGGCTTCAGCTTCACTCTGAACAACTTCCCCGAAACGATCGGCGCGCTTCTGTTCGGTTTGATCGCGCTGGGCAGCGGCTATGTGCTGCAAATCGCCCCCTCCGATCAGGTCGCCAATCCCGTGCGCTTTCTCGTCGGCCAGGTCCCCGTGCTCAAAGCCTGCATGATCGTGATCGGCGTCGCCGCCCTGGGCTCGTTCGTCTTCCTCGTGTTCAAACAGAAAATCGGCTGGGACTTTTTGCCCGAACTGACCGCCCTGCTCTTTCTGAGCGTCGTCTCAGCCGCCTGCATGTTCTGGCTGAACTCCGGGCAAATGGATGAAGACGGCGTCCGCCTCTTCGTTCTCGTTTTCGGCGGGGCCGCAGGTCTAATTTTGTTTTTCGTCGCGTTGGGCCGGGCTTTCGTCTGGCGCAATAGCATCTTCGGGATCGCTGCCTGGCAGGGAGACTCCGCCTGGCGCTTCTGGTTGTGTGCGTACCTCTTGTTCACGTCGTTGATGTTGATGTTCATCAGCTTCAGCCTGGCCCGCGCCGACATCCGTGCCAACGTAAATCTGCGCCGCCTCATGTATGGTTACGATGCCATCGCCCAGACCTTCCTGCTCCTTGGTATCCTCTTCGAGATGAACGTCGTCATCTACGCCATGGTTCCCTTCACCTACGATTGGACCAAGTCGCGCGGCACCTACGCCCTGGCTGAAAGCACCAAACGGCTCGTCGGAGGCCTCAAGAAGGAAACGAACCTGGTGGTGCTGTTGCCCCAGAATCATGAAGCCTACCGCGACTTGCGCATCATGCTCGACAACTGCCAGGCGCTCAGCAACAATTTGAAGGTGCGCTACATCAATCCCGATTCGGAATTTCGCGAATACGAGAACTTGGCCGACAAGTTCCGCAAGATCCTACCTGACATCAAAAGCGGCCAACCCGGACGCGGCGTACTTGTCGTCTCCGGACCGATTCCCGAAAAGGAAGATCCGGCCGTTCTTTACGAATTCGTCCATGAGCGTAGACTCACGGATATACAGAGGGGCATGCGGCCCGACGAGAAAACGAAGATCCTCTACAAGGGGGAAGCGGAAATCATGAAGGAGCTGAAGTTCCTCCTTGATGGCCGTACCAAACGCAAGCTCTACGTGCTCCAGGGGGATGACGAGCCCAGCATGGCCAACAGCGAATTCGCGCGGCGGCGGTCCATGAACGACAGCCTGTCCGATCACGGTCTCGGCATGTTCATCGACAAGCTCCAGAAGGAAAACTTCGACGTCTCCGGACTCACCTTCCAAACCGAGCTCCCCGCCAAGAAAACGCCCACGCTGGTCGCCGCCAAGGAAAGCGCGGCGACCAAACGCAAGGAAGTTCCGGACGATTGCCACACACTCATCATTGCCGGCGTCACCAAGCCGGTGCCGAGCGACACGATCGACGCCATCCGCGCTCACGTCGATCGCGGCGGCAAACTGCTGGTCTGCCTCGATCTCGTCGCCAACAAGGATTTCTCCAAGCTCGTCGATACCGGCATCGAAGGAATGCTCAGCCGCTTCGGCGTTGAGGTCAGCAACGAGTATCCGCTGCGGCTTCTCCGCCGCGCCAATGACGATACGACGGGTGTGTTCGCCAAGTCGGCGTCCGACAGCACCAACCCGCTCGCCACGGCGTTCACGCGTGACACGCTCATCCTGGAACGGGGCACGCGCATCGTGCAGCCGGACGCCAAGGGTGGCGGACGCTTCAAGGCTGAGACGGTTTTGCAGCTCCCCTGGCAGACGGGAATCGTCCTCGAAAAGGATGCGAGCATCCTGAAAAATCCCCATGCCCATATGTTGGATTATTTCAAGGATCCGGCCAAGGCCGAGCGCGCCATCACGCAGAAGCCGGTCTCCGTCGCGGTTGCCGTCAAGGACACGAACGGCGACAAGCCGTGCATCGTCGTCATCGGCGACACGGAATTCCTGACCAATTTGTGGTTCGTGCGCTACTCGGAAGAGAGCGACATGCCGTACAACTTCGTGGTCAGCTCGCTGGAATGGATGGCCGAGCGCGAGGCGATCGGCGCGCCGCCCAAGGTCACCTCGACGTACAAGCTTCCCGACAGCGCCAAGGAAATCGCCGATCGCATGGTCATGCTGCCGTTCACGTCGATGGCATTGATGATCATTGGCCTGGGCATTTGCATCTGGGTCGTGCGCCGCAGGTAGAGAAAACCTGTTAGCCGGACGCGCAAGCGACGGACCGCCTCCGTCGCTTGCGCGTCCGGCTAACGGAGAATTTGGCCGAATCGTTCTCCCTCAATGACAGGGTTTGCCGATATGAACTTTCGCATCACTACTTTGCTTTTCGCCGTGCTGCTGTCCACCCTGTGGGTGTTCGGGCTGATGCTCGCTTACAAGAAATCCGCGGGAGATCCGGGCTTCATTATGCCCACGCTGCGCGCCGCCGATCCCAAAATCGATCACGTCATCATCGAGACGATCGGCGACAAAGACGCCAAGCCGATCACGATGGAGTTCAAGTTGGAAGGGGAGACCTGGCTCCACGTGGTCGACAAGCAAAAGGCCAAGGTCGAAGGCAATCGCATCAAGCAGAGCATCGTCGATGCGATCACCAGCGCCAAGGCCGACGATTCCGCCGACACTTCCAAGTCCAAGAAGACCTACGGCATGGACCCGCCGCAGATGACGATCAAGCTCACGGGCGACGTCAAGGGCGAACGGAAAACGTGGGAGTTCTACGTCGGCAAGGAGAGCGTCGATCGCGCGTTCGTCTACGTCAATTCCTCGGACCGCAAGGACAAGGTGTTCGCGGTATCCGGCATCGGCATGAAAGGGCTCCTCGTCAAGGACCCGCGTTATCTTCGTTCCAAGCGTCTCTTCGATTTCGACAGCGACAGGGTGACGGAAGTCCACACCAAGAAAGCCAAGGACGAACTCAAAGTCAAGAAGGACGACGAACTTTGGAAGTTCATCATTCCGCCGCTTGGCCCCGTGGGCGCCTTCGATACCGAGTCCGAAGAGAAGAAAAAAGACTTCGTACCCAAGGAGCCCGGCATCGCCAGCGTCAAGTCGCTCTTGACCACGATCGGCAACATTCGCGTCGAGGAGGACGACGATTTCGAGGCGCTGGGCAAACCTGCCGAGCTCTACGGCCTTGCCGAGAACAAGGAGTCGATGCGCATCGACGTCCTCACGGGGGATAAGAAGGAGACGCTTCTCATCGGCAAAGAGGTTCCCAAAGAGTTCCTCCGCGATCGCAAGGGCGATTTCTACTATGCGAAATATCCCGGCGACGATGGCATCATGCAAATCAGCGCCCGCTGGCTTGAGCCGGTCGACAAGGTGCTGAAGGAACCAGGCAAGCTCCGCAGCCTCGACATCGCGGCCTTTGACGCCAGTAATGCCGATTACATCATCGTCAAGCAGGGCAAGGACGAGTTCAAGTTCTACAAGACGACCAAAAGCGAGCCCAGACCGTTTAATCCTCACGAAAAATTTGCGCCGCCGCCGGCTGAATTCGAGTGGCACCTCTTCGTCGGCAAGGACAAGCAGAAGGCCAATACCCAAGCCGTCCAGAAGCTGCTCAACGACGTGCTCGGCAAGAAGAGGATCGAAGAGTTCACCGACTTCGCCGAAGCGGACCTCAAGAAACGCGAAACCGAAATGGGTCTCGAATCGCCGGCCGCGGAAATCACCGTCTATTTGAACGCGGTCGAAAAGAAGAAGGAAGGCGACAAGGACGAGAAAAAGGAAGAAAAGAAGAACGACAAAACGAAGACGGAAGTGGGCAAGGACGATCCGCCCAAGCTCAACGAAAAACTCAAGGCCGTCATCACGCTCGCCATTGGCAAGACCGACAAGGAAACGGTTCACGCACGTCGCGTCATCGAGGACGGCAAGGCGAAAAGCTGGTTCACGCTGAAGAAGGAGTTCGTCGAAAAGATGCTGCCCGCGGAGGGAGTGCAGCTTGCGTTCGCCGACCTGGCGCTGCCGACCTACGCCGCAGATGATGTGATCGCGGTTGTCCTCGAGCGCACGACCGATCGCGGCCCGGAAAAATTCGAGTTCACGCGTACGACCTTCCAGAACAGGCACTTCTGGCACGTCAAGGACGGCGCCGGCTCGGTGCTCGCCAATAGCGAAAACGTCAGCGAAATCGTCAATGAGCTTTCCAGAGGGGCAGCCAAGAAGCTGATAAAGAAGCTCGACGACAAGGAGAATCTCGACAAGTATGGCCTGACGAAGCCGGGAGTCGTCGTCACCGTTACTACCAAGAAAAGAGAGCTCGCGCCAGGCGCTGCGGCGCGTCTCGTGACGATGCTCGGCCTTGGATTCATCTCGGGTCTGGAAGTGGTCGCCGACGCCGTCGCTCAGGTGCATGCCGAGAAGGGCGAATCGTTCACGCTCGAGCTGGGCAAGGACACCAGCGAGGAAAAGGATCGGCCCGGCACCTTCGCCAAACACAGCGGCTCGAAGATGCTGATGCTGGTCCCCGCCGACCTCGTCACGCACATTAAGAAGGTCGATCTGCGCGATCGGGCCACGGTGATGTACAATCAGCCGCAGCTCGAAGCGCTTTACAAGGCGAGCGTCGCATTCAATCCCCACGGCATCTTGATGTTTGCCTCGCCCCACTTCACGGGGGCGGTCCATAATTTCGACGTGGACACCATCAAGGAGGTCCGCATTGAATCGCGCACCCCAGCGGAGTTCCGCTCGTACCAGTTCGTCAGGGACGCCAAGGACAAGGAGAAAGACAAGGACAAGCCATGGGCCTGGACCGACAAATCGAGCTTGAAGGAATTCCAACTCGATAGCGAGAAGGTCAATCAGTTCGTCAAGGACTTCGCCAAGCTCAAGACCGCCGAGCGCTTCGCCGTCTATGTGCTCCCCAAGGACGCCAAGGCGGCGCAGGAATCGCTCGACACGTTCAAGCTTGGCCCGAAAGATTTCACCGCCAAGCTGGAACTCGTCACCGAAGACGGCAAGACGATCACGCTCACCATCGGCATGAACCAAATGCCATTCGGCTTCTACGCGCACAGCTCGGCGTGGAGCGAGACGGTGTTCTTCGTGGCGCCGTCGTCGGTCGCGCCGCTCCTGAGTGGCCCGGGGCAATTCGCCAAGGAGCGCTTCGCGGGCAACTAGCGTCTGTCATTTGTTTGGCGTCCGCGCGGGCGCTGAACCTCTCGTTCTTGCCGTATAATGGCAATGGTTTTCCCCGCACGCGTTTTGCAGGTCCAGCCATGCCGCGCAAGATTGTCCACTACCCGCACCCGGCGCTCCGGCACAAATCGAAGCCGGTAAAGACAATCGACAAGGAACTGCACCTCAACATCGGCGAGATGAAAGAGCTGATGTATCAGGCCAAAGGCCTCGGCTTGGCTGCCCCCCAGGTGGCGCTGCCGTTTCAGCTTCTCGTCATGAACGTCACCGGCGATCCCCAACAACCCGAGTGCGAGGAAGTCTTTCTCAATCCGCGCATCGTCGAGCGCAAGGACTACATTACCGCCGAGGAAGGCTGTTTGAGTTTCCCTGGACTCTACCAGGACATTCGCCGTGCCCAGACGATCAAGGTGCAAGCGTACAACCTGAAAGGGCAACTTGTAGAAAAGGTGGTCAACGATTTGGAGGCGCGCGCCTGGCAACACGAGATCGACCATCTCAATGGCGTCCTCTTCATCGACATGATGGGACCGGTCTCCCGGTTGATGGCACGCTCCTCGGTGAAGAATTTCGAGAAGATATTCCGTGAGGCTCAGGCGAAAGGCGAGATTCCGCCGGACCTCGAAATCGAGAAGCTGCTCGCCGGCATCGAATCCAAATGAACCGAGCTCGGGGCAGCAATCCGAATATGCGACTGGTCATGATGGGAACCGGCTCCTTCGCGGAACCGACCTTCCTGAAACTGCTGGACAGCGCCCACTCGGTCGTCGGCCTGGTCACGCAACCGGACCGCGCGACAGGTAAAGAGCGAGGCTCCACGCGCCAGGCGCGGCAGGGCATGAAGGAGATCGCTCTCCAGCGCGGCATCGCCGTATTGCAGCCCGAAAGCATCAACACTCCCGCGGGCGTCGAATCGTTGAAGGCGCTCGCGCCGGATTTGCTGGTCGTGGCCGCCTACGGACAGATTCTCTCGAAGGACGTACTGGGCATTGCAGCGTCCGGCGGCATCAACGTGCATGCGTCGCTGTTGCCCAAGTATCGCGGCGCCGCTCCCATCAACTGGGCGATCTACCACGGCGAAAAACAATCCGGCGTCACGATCATCCGCATGTCGATCGCGCTCGACGCCGGCGACGTCCTCGTTCAGGAATCGCTCAACGTTCTCCCCGATGAAACCGCCGGCGATCTCGAAGCCCGCCTTGCTCCATTGGGCGCGACGCTCGCGGTTGAAATGGTGGATAAGCTCGCGATGGGGCCGGTGCAGGGCCGCCCACAAGACAAGAGCCTTGCCACAAAAGCCCCGAAGCTGACGAAAGAGCACGGCCTGATCGACTGGTCGCGCCCGGCTATTGCGGTGTGCAATCAGATTCGCGCGATGCAGCCGTGGCCGACGGCGTACACCTACTTGCATCGCGCCGGGCACGAACCGCTTCGGCTAATCGTGAAGCGCACGCAATTCTCCCCTCTCCCTCGGGGAGAGGGGCCGGGGGTGAGGGCCGAACCCGGCGCGGTCGTTGCTGAATTGGCTCGACTCTTGGCGTGCTGCGGTGAGGCATGGCTCGAAATCACCGAGTTACAACCCGCCGGCAAGAAACGCATGTCAGCCAAGGACTTCCTACGCGGCAACACGATACCGCCCAATTCACGCATGGGCGGCCCGACCGTGTGAACCTTGCGCTTCCCGAAAGGCCTCCTGTTTCGGTACAATAGCGATTGCGGAAGCGCGGTATTATTCAAACGCCAAACGAAAGCTTGATCTATGTCCACCATTGTTGCTGGCGTCGTGACCAACGGTTTGATCGTACCGGCTATGCCGCTGCGCGAGGGCGCGCAGGTCGAGATTCATCTTCAAGCAGATGCCCCGAAAGATTCAACGGGCTCCGGCCTCACGCCTAGTGAATTGCGCAAGCTGCCGCGCGAGCAGCTCGACGCAATTCTGGCGAAGGCCGCTGCGCTAGCCGAGTGGGATTACTGTAACGACAAAGAGCTTACCGGTTTCGACGCATTCAGCGAGGAATGCGATGACGACTCCGAATAGGGGCGAAATATGGCGAGTTCGCTTCGACCCGGCCGAAGGCGACGAGATCAAGAAGATTCGCACCGCTGTCGTCGTCAGTCGATCCGCGGTTGGCCGATTGAGGCTGAAAATCGTTGTGCCAATCACCGAATGGAAACCCAAGTATGTAGCCTATCCGTGGTTCGTGCACCTTCTGCCGTCGACAACCAACGGCCTGAGCAAAGAGTCAGGTGCGGATGCCTTTCAGGTCAAGTCGGTTTCGGAAACTCGCTTTCTCAACCGACTCGGCGAGTTGACCAGCCAAGAAGTTGATGAGATCGCCAGCGCCGTTGCCATTTGCGTCGGCGCTCCGTAGGTAACGCATGCCAAAAAAACTCTACCTCGAAACCGTCGGCTGCCAGATGAACGTGCTCGATTCGGAGCTGGTCGTTGGCGGACTGCGCCGGCACGGCTACGAACTGACCGAGACGACCGACGACGCCGACGTCATCTTCTTCAACACCTGCAGCGTTCGCCAGCACGCCGAGGACAAAATCTACAGCGCCCTGGGCCGGCTGCGCAACTTCAAGAACAACCACGACGGCGCCATCATCGGCGTCCTGGGCTGCATGGCCCAAAAGGACCAGGAGCTTATCAAAAAGAGGGCGCCGCACGTCGATATCATCTGCGGCACCGGGCAACTCGCTCAATTGCCGGAACTCATCAAGGCGGCGCAGGAGACGGGCACGCTGCAAATCGCGCTCAGCCTCGATCGCACCGAGTCACGCCACGAAGTTGAACGCAGCTTCGAGAGCTTCGACCCGATGCGCGATCCGGCCATGCGGCCCAATCGCTTTCAGGCGTTCGTCCGCATCATGATCGGTTGCGACAAGTTCTGCACCTACTGCATCGTGCCCAGCGTGCGCGGTCCCGAACAGAGTCGACCGCCCGAGCATATCGCCCTCGAAGTGCGGCAACTCGCCGGCGAAGGGTGCAAGGAAGTCACCTTGCTCGGCCAGACCGTCAACAGCTACCATCACGGCACGGCGGGGCTTTCCGACTTGCTGGCACGCATCCACGACACGCCCGGCATCGAGCGCATCAAGTTCATCACGAACTATCCCAAGGACATGACCGACGACTTGCTGCAAGCGATGCGCGACCTGCCCAAGGTATGCGCCTACCTGCACGTGCCGGCGCAGTCAGGATGCAATGACGTGCTCAAACGCATGAAACGCATGTACACGGCCGAATTCTATCGCGACATGGTCGCGCGCTGCCGGGAGATCGTGCCCGGCGTCGCCATCAGCAGCGACTTCATCGTCGGCTTCTCGGGCGAATCGGAGGCATCGTTCCAGAAGACGTGTGACCTCGTTCGCGAGGCGCGGTTCAAGAACAGCTTCATTTTCAAGTACAGCCCTCGCCCCGGAACCAAGGGGGACGAGTTGTACGCCGATGACATTCCCGAAGAGGTCAAAAAACGCCGCAATAACGATCTGCTGGCGATCCAGAATGCCGCGAGCCTCGCGGATCATCGCCGTTACATCGGCGCGCGCGTCGAGGTGCTGGTGGAAGGGCCGAGCAAGAATGCCTGGAAGCTGGACGCTTCGGGTCCAGTTCAATTGACGGGACGAACGCGCACGGATCATATCGTCGTTTTCGACGGCAACCCGCGATTGGCCGGCGCGACGCTCGACATCGATATCGTTGACGCGACTTCGTTCACGCTGTTCGGCAACGTGGCGACGAGCGAGCAGGTCGGTGTTGATAGGGAAAGATATGCTGAAACGCCAGTGGAGAATCGCGAACGCGTTGCATTGCCGTTGATTGGCTGACACGAACCTGCTCAGCGTCCCGCCCAGCGCACATTTTCGCCGAACAATTCGCTTTGCTTAAGCGCGGTGTTGAACTGGATGTCCTTGGCGGCTTCGGCGCCGCGAAACTCAGCCGCGTCGATCACAATATGGTCGTTGACCTTGGGAAGCACTTGCGGATTGGCGTCGAAGTAGATGCCGCCGCGCAGCGTCTCGGCCGCGTCCAGGTGCAGCGTCAGGCGCGTCAGCTTGATGGGAGTACTCGAACGCCCAGCGGCGTTCACGATGAGAATTCCCGAACGCGCGAATCCCTTCAGTTCGAGGTCTTCCACGCTCAGGCCCGCACAGTCGGACGTGATCATGATGAGGTCTTTCACCTTGCGCCCTCCGTCGAGTGTGATGCCTTTACCTTTGAGTTTGAAGTCGACGGCTCGGCTGAGCCTGATGATGGGCTGATCGGGATCGCCGCGGGCGGAGCGCCAGAGAATGCTCTTGCCGGGGGCCGCCTGTATGGTGATCGCGGTCTGCGTCAGTTTTTCATCGATGGTGACGTTTTCATCGTGAATGTCGTCCCAAAGTTCGATCACGGAGCCTATCTCGGCTTTCTTCAGCGCAATGTGGATCGTGGCGCTGCCGCCGGCGCGCTCCTTGCCGACTTCAAGCTTGGGAGGCCCGCTGGGATCGGGTGTTTGCTTTTTGGGCCAGAACACCCAGACGCCGCCGAGGACCGACGCCAAGCAGATGGGGATCACGACCAGAGCGAAGAGCACCATGCCGATCAGGACCGGCTGCCGCGGCGCGGGCAAAACGGATTGGTTATTCTTGGCCTGGCTGGAATTCAGCGGCGCCGAGTCGGTTTGCGCGGTGGGCGCGTTGGTGTCCGCACGCGGCGCCGATGCCTTGGCCGGTGGCGATTCTCCCCCGGCGGCCGGGCTGAGCTTGGGCATCTCGGCTGTTGACGGAGGCGCAATCGTCTCCTGCGTGAATGGCTCCAGCGCGTCCGCCACATCGCCGGGGACGGCATACCGATCAGCGGCCTTTTTCGCCATCATCTTGTCGATGATCGCCAGCACTTCGGCGGAAACGTCCTTGCGAAACGCCGTGATCGGCTTTGGGATCTTGAGCTGATGCGCCAACAATTTCTGCGTGACCGGCAGGCCCTCGAACGGCGCCTGTCCAGTCAGCAAGAAGTAGAACGTCACGCCAAGGCTGTAGATGTCGGTACGGATATCGACATCGTGCGAATCCAGCGCCTGTTCAGGCGAGAGGTAGTCTGCCGTGCCGAGAGTGCCGTCTTCGTGCTTCTCCGTCAGGCATTCGTCCTCTTCCGTAAAGATGAGCGCCAGCCCCATGTCGAGCAGTTTGACGACGCCGGCGCGATCGACCAGGATGTTGCCCGGTTTGATGTCGCGATGGATCAGCCCTGCGTCATGGGCGTGCTCCAGTGCAAACGCGGTCTGACGAATGTAAAGGCAGGCGCGAGGCACGCTCAACGGGCCGCTCGTCTTGACGATGTCTTGCAGGTTGGACCCATCGACATATTCCATGACGATGAAGTGCAATTCAGCGTCCTGGTCGAAGTCAAATGCGTGAACGAGATTGGGATGATCGAGCGAAGCAGCCGCGCGGGCTTCGCGTCGGAAGCGTTCCAACGCGGACGATTCCTTGGCCTTGGCGACGGGGAGCACCTTGACCGCGACGCGGCGGCGCATCAGCTTGTGCTCGCACAAATAGACTTGAGCCATGCCGCCGGCGCCGAGCTTTTCGAGGATCTTGTACTTGCCGATGGTGAACCGGCGCCATTTGCCGGCGAGGATGTTCTCGGCCTGGAAGTTGGTGAGGATGCCGTCCTGCACGAGCTGCCCGGCGACCTTGGCAGGCTCGGCGGGCATGGCGGTACGTGCGCGCTGCACGTAGGCGTCGAAGCGTTTCTCGTCCGCGACGCCGCTCTTGCGGACCAAATCCAGGAATTCATCAACGGTAACGGGTACCGCCATGCGTGCCCCGATCCCATGCTTGCAATAAAGGCTGACGCAGACCAGTATACGTCACGTTCAGCCAAAATCAGCGCGGGCAATTTGCGGAAGTTATTGTGAACCGGTTCCTTATCAGTCCGCCATGGATCTGCTAGGATCAAATTATTACCCGATCGCCCGTCGGAGCAAGTGCCATGAGCGAAACGAAAACGATTCGCGCGGTTTGTCCGCATGACTGTCCCGATACGTGCAGCATCGTCGTCACCGTGAAGGATGGCCGAGCGGTCAAGCTCAAGGGCGACCTCGCTCATGAGTTCACCGATGGATTCCTGTGCCAGAAGGTCAACCGCTATCTGGAGCGCGTCTATCATTCAGATCGGCTCAAGCATCCGCTGTTGCGCACGGGGCCGAAGGGAAGCGGGCAGTTCCGCCGCATCTCCTGGGACGAAGCGATCGATCGCATCACCACGAAATTTCAAGAGATCGCATGCTCGCCGGACGGACCGCAGGCAATACTTCCCTACAGCTATGCCGGCACGATGGGGAAACTGCACGGTTCGAGCCTCGATCGCCGCTTCTTCCATCGGCTCGGCGCGTCGCTATTGGACCGCACCATCTGCGCCACTGCGGGAGCGGCCGGGTGCGACATTACACTCGGCACCCGCGCCGTCATCGACCCGGCCAGCGTCATCCATTCACGCTACATCATCAACTGGGGCTCGAACACCAGCGTTACCAACATGCACCTCTGGTCGATCATGCACCGCGCTCGCAAGGCAGGCGCCAGGATCGTGACCATCGATCCCTACCGCTGTAAGACGGCCGTCAAGAGCGACTGGTGGATACCCATACGTCCGGGAACCGACGCTGCCCTCGCCCTGGGTTTGATGCACATACTCCTGCGCGACGGCTGGCAAGACGATGACTACCTTGCCAAATACTGTCTGGGTGCTGAGAAATTGCGCGAGCGCGTGTTGGACTATACGCCGCAGCGCGTCGCCGACATCACGGGCATTCCGATCGTCGACATCGAGAAGCTTGCTCACGAATACGGCACGACCCCCCCTGCCCTGATTCGACTCAATTACGGCATGCAGCGCCACGGCGGCGGCGGTATGGCGGTGCGCGCGATCACTTGCTTGCCCGCGCTCATCGGCGCGTGGCGCCGTCCTGGCGGCGGCGCATTGCTCAGCACCAGCAAGAGCTACCCTTTCGACGTCAACGCTCTCGAACGCCCTGACCTCATCCCGCCTGGCACGCGCACGATCAACATGACGCAACTCGCCGAGGCGCTCTTGGGCGAGCTGCCGGGACCGCCGGTCAAGGCGATGTACGTCTACAACTCGAACCCCGCGGCCGTCTGTCCCGATCAGAGCCGGGTGCTCAAGGGCCTGCGGCGCGACGATCTCTTCACGGTCGTTCACGAGCAGTTTCAGACCGACACGGCCGAC
>SYHD01000248.1 GCA_005799265.1 Planctomycetia bacterium
ATCAGCTTCACCGGCTCGACCGAAGTCGGCAAACAACTGATGCGCGGCGCCGCTGAGCAGGTCAAACGCATCAGCCTGGAACTCGGCGGTCATGCGCCGTTCATCGTCTTCCCCGACGCCGATCCCGAAGTCGGCGCGAAACTGGCGGTGACGGGCAAGTTCCGCAACAATGGCCAGGTGTGCATCGCGCCGAGCCGTTTCTATGTGCATCAGGACGTGCAGAAGAAGTTCACCGAGGCGTCGGTCGAGTTTGCCAAGCAGCTCAAGATGGGCAACGGCCTCGACGCGGGCACCGAGCTTGGCCCGATGTTCGAGAAGCGGGCGATGGACGGCACGATCAGCCTCATCGAAGACGCCAAGAAGTGCGGCGCCAAGCTGCTGACCGGCGGCAAACGTTCTGACAAGTTCGCGAAGGGCTACTTCTTCGAGCCGACGATCTTGACGAACATGCCCATGAACGCCCGCATCATGACCGAGGAGCCGTTCGCGCCGGTGATGCCCCTGCTCGATTTCAAGAACGTGGACGACGTCATCAAGGCCGCCAACAACACGAAGTACGGTCTGGCGGCGTATTGCTTCACAAACGATTTGTCGATCGCATGGAAGATGGCGGAAGGGCTGGAGGCGGGCATCATCGGCATCAACGACCCGGTTCCCGCGACGCCGCAATGTCCCTTCGGCGGCATGAAGGAATCGGGCTATGGCCGCGAGCTGGGACACGAAGGTCTGGAGGCGTATCTGGAGACGAAGTATGTGAGCTTCAAGTTGAGGGATTGATAATAAGCCTAAGGATGAGCACCGCGATTAGTGGGGGGTACAACCCCGCTTAATCGCTGCACTCATCTGCGGGCATGGGAAACAGAGAAATATGAAAGACATCACCTACGCCGCCCCGCGAACCATCGCCGAATTGACCGGACTGCTCAACGACAAGGGCGATCGCGCACGCATTCTGGCCGGCGGAACCGATATCATCGTACAAGTCCGTGAAGGCCGGCGCGACATCGATGCCCTCGTCGATATCAAGTACATTGCCGAGGTCAACGAACTAGCCTTTGACGCCGCCAAGGGACTCGTAATCGGCGCTGCGGTGCCGTGCTGCTTGATCTACGAGAACAAGGAGATCGCCAAGGCGTATCCGGGCCTGATGGATGCAGTCAGCCTGATCGGCGGCATTCAAATTCAGAGCCGGGCGAGTCTTGGCGGTAATTTGTGCAATGCGTCGCCAGCGGCCGACGGCATTCCGGTGCTGATCGCGCTCCAAGGCATGTGCGACATCGCCGGCGCGAAGGGAACACGCAGCGTGCCGATCGAGCAATTCTGCACCGCGCCGGGCAAGACGGTACTGCAGCGCGGCGAATTCCTCGTGCGTTTCCGCTTTCCTCCGCCGAAGAAGCACTCGGGCGCGGCTTACTTGCGCTTCATCCCTCGAAACGAAATGGACATTGCCGTCGTGGGCGCCGGCGTCTGGGTGCAACTAGATGGCGCGAAGTGCAGCGCCGCCCGCATCGCGCTCGCGGCCGTCGCGCCGACGCCGTTGTTAGTTTCCGAAGCCGGTACAGCCTTGGTCGGCACAACGCTGGATGATGGCGCGCTTGCCAAGGCCGCATCGCTCGCCCAGGCCGCCGCCAAGCCGATCAGCGACATGCGCGGCGACGCCGACTATCGCCGGCATTTGGTTGGCGTGCTCGTCAAACGCGCGCTCGCCATTGCCACCGATCGCGCAAGATCATGACCCGCCAAGCCCGCAGGTGAGCACAGCGAACCTGCGGGATCAACGCCGAGAGGATCTGACTCGTGCTTCGCAAAACCTTGTTCATCGCCGTCATCGCCTGCGCCATTGTGCCAACGGCGCTGGCCCAACGTTACATCAGCGGCATCGTCTGGCCTGAGCCGTCCGTCATTACGCCGGGCGCGAACGGCAGCGCCCCGTCCGACGCCATCGTTCTCTTCGACGGCAAGAACTTCGACGCCTGGAAGGGCGCCGAGAAATGGACCGTCGATGCCGACGGCGGCTTCACCGTCAAGGGCGCCATCCAGACCAAGCAAGGCTTCGGCGATTGCCAACTCCACGTCGAATGGGCGTCCCCCAAAGTTATCAAGGGCACAGCCCAAGGTCGAGGCAACAACGGCATCGGCCTGATGGGGGCACGTTACGAGATCCAGGTGCTCGATTCCTTCGAGAACCCGACCTATTTCGAAGGCCAGGCTGGCTCCGTCTATAATCAACGCCCGCCGATGGTCAATGTCTCTCGCAAACCTGGAGAATGGCAAACCTACGACCTCATCTTCACGGCCCCGCGTTTCGAGAAGGACGGCAAAGTCGCCAGGCCCGCATTCGTCACGCTCTTGCACAACGGCGTGCTCGTGCAAAATCACACCGAATTTATCGGCTCGACCTATTTCGACAAGCCCAATACGTATGCAAAGCATGAGGACAAATTGCCGATCGTCCTGATGTATCACGGCGACCCGGTGCGCTTCCGCAATATCTGGATTCGCGAGTTCAAGGAACTCGAAGGAAAAAAAACCAAATAGCAAACACCAAAACCCAAACAAGCTCCAATGAATCAAGAGCCAATTACCAAAACGTTCGATTTAGAGGAGAGGACGTTCGAGTTCGCTCGGTGCGTTCGTTTGTTTGTCAAGAAACTTCCGCACAATCTGGCGAACGTCGAAGATGCCCGCCAATTGATCCGCGCAAGCGGATCGGTTGGGGCGAATTACATTGAAGCCAACGAATCGCTCGGCAAGAAAGACTTTACGATGCGATTGCGTATTGCCCGTAAGGAAGCGAAGGAATCTCGGTTTCGGCTCCTGGACACTGGCGCCGATAATGAGGTCGAGAAAATGTGTTGTGCCTTGATTCAGGAAGCAACCGAATTGCTGAAAATCTTGTCCGCCATCATTTGCAAATCGTCCTGACGTTTTGATTTTTTGGTATTTGAGTCTTGTTTGAGATTTGTTGTTTGAGATTTGAAATTTGGGAGTCCTACGTGACCAAGAAACTTCACATCACCTGCAAGATCAACGGCGCCGCGACCGAGTTCCTCTGCGAACCGCGCAACAGCCTGCTCGAAGTGCTGCGCGACGAGCTCAAGCTGACTGGCGCAAAAGAGGGCTGCAACAACGGCAACTGCGGCGCCTGCAACGTCATTCTCGACGGCCGGCTCGTCAACAGTTGCCTCGTCATGGGCGCCGAGCTTGAAGGCAAGAGCGTCACTTCCATCGAAGGCATTGCGACGAAGGACGGCCTGCACCCCTTGCAGCAATGCTTCCTCGAAGGGGCGGCCCTGCAGTGCGGCATCTGCACGCCGGGCTTCA
>SYHD01000249.1 GCA_005799265.1 Planctomycetia bacterium
GCACGCCGAACATCGCCGGCGCGATCGCGTTGGCTGCGGCAGTCGAGTATGTCGAGCACCTCGACCGCGTCGCCGTTGCGGCGCACGAACATCGCTTATTGGAATATGCGACCGAACGCATTTCGGCGCTGCCTGGCGTGCGCATCATCGGCACAGCCAAAGAGAAAGCCGGCGTACTCTCGTTCGTCGTCGAAGGCCTGTCGGCACTCGACGTGGGCACGCGGCTCGATCTCGACGGCATCGCAATCCGCACCGGGCATCATTGTTGCCAACCGTTGATGGAACGCTACGACATCGCGGGCACGGCGCGGGCTTCTTTCGCCATGTACAATACACTCGAAGATGTGGACGCGTTGGCCGATGCGCTGGAGACCATCGTCGCCGGCGTCAGGCCGCGCGCGATTGTGGCCATGAACGGCGTGTATGCGTACCCCGAACCCGGGGCGGCGAACCCGCATGCCGCGGCTGCCGACATCGCGGAGTTCTTCGACGCCGTCGATGACTGGGCCGAGAAGTATCAATACCTCATCGACATCGGCAGTAAGCTTCCGCCCATGCCGGACGTCTTGAAGCAAGAGTGCAATCGTGTGCAAGGCTGCCAGAGCACCGTGTACATGCACGCTCGCAAGAAGCCGGGGACCACGGACGTAGTCGAATTCCTCGCCGACAGCGACGCCGACATTGTCCGTGGCGAGCTGGCACTATTGCAACGGCTCTTCTCCGGGCAGCGCGCCGACGCAGTGTTGGCGTTCGATCTGCCCGCCTTCATGCAGCGCATCGGGTTGGACAAGAACCTGACGCAAGGACGCCGTAACGGCCTTGCGGAGATGGTGAAACGCGTGCAGCATTTTGCAGACGACTTGGCGCATTGATGCCGCTTGCGGATTTGCAAATGGCGGAGGCACATCGAATGAGTGATCGTTATCCCTTGCCCGTGGAACCCGAACGCGCCTCTGCCGCGCCCGTGCGCCTGCCAGCCTCAGCCAAACCGCCCCTGGCGCAGCCGTTGACTTTGGACCAGATTGAAAAATTGAAGGGACGCATTGTCGAAGCGCTGCACAAGTGTTTCGATCCGGAGATCCCCGTCAACATCTACGAACTGGGCCTGATATATGAAATCACGATCGCGCCGACCGGCGCGGTCGACATCAAGATGACGCTGACCTCGCCGGGCTGCCCCGTTGCCGGCACACTGCCGGGGGACGTGCAGCAACGTGTGCTTGCCGTCGATCCGACCACCTCGGCCAAAGTCGATGTCGTCTGGGAACCGGCCTGGACGCCCGCACGCATGTCAGAGGCGGCAAAGTTGCAGCTCGGCATCGACGAATGAGCCTCGTTTCCACGTCCTGCGCTCTTGCAAAGCCTTCGGTTTTGATAGGATAATATCAAACGCGATCGGAGTCTGTCTCATTCCCCAGCCGGCAAATTCCAGCGGTTTCTTTCATTGGATCTTACCATGAAGCTCCAACGTTGCATTTGGGCCTCATTCGCCGCCATTCTTTTGCTCGGTTCGGTCGCCGGCCTTGACGCGCTCGCGTTCGGACGGCACAGCGTCTACTACTCCCCTGGGGTGAATTACTACCACTCGCCTGGGCCCATAGGCGTCGGCTCCGTGCTTCCCACCTACGCACCTGGCGTGAATTATGGGTGGACCAACCCAATCTATCCCTTTCCGACTGCCAGGCATCCCTACATTGGTCCCTATCCGTTCTACGGTGTTCTGCCGCCGCCGATCGCGACGATGGATATGTACGGCTACTATCCGTACGGCGGCACACGGCGTATAGCCGAGGACTACGGCCACTCGCGCGATTCCTTCGACACGACCCCACGCAAGCGGCCGGCGACGTATCCCGCAGCGTCGCTCGAGGAGCCGCTCGGGGACCTGCGGTGCGTCACCTTCGAGATCCTTGTTCCGAGGGAAGACGCCGTGGTGTTCTTCGACGGATTCGAGACCAAGCAGACTGGCCTGAACCGTAAGTTCCGCACGCCGGCCATGAAGGAGGATGTTCTCTTTACGTCAACGATCGAAGTTCGCTGGACCGACGGCGCCGGCAAGTTGCAGGCGCGTAAAGAAGAGAGAAAGTTCGTCGCGGGTGAGACGATCATGCTCACGATCAAATGATTTCCACATTGTTTTACGTGCTGCGTGTAAAGGAGCGAAACAGACTCCCAGCGGCTCGTATGAACGAAAAACACGAAAGGCAAGCAACCAAGCATGGACGACCAGAAACAACAAGAAGATCGTTGGGCCGAGTTGGCAGCATTGCTCGGAGTTTCGGGAGATGCGCAACCCGCGGCCAAACCCGCACCTCCCGTTGCGCCCTCGACGCCACCCGCTCCACCGCCACCGGCGCTTTTCGAACCGTCCGTCGTCGAAATGGCGTCGGATGTGGAAGACGAGTTCATTGACGAGGAGGACCTGGAGCCGCAGGAACTTGACGTCGTCGCGGCGGGTGATCCCGAGGTGGCCGTCGGAACCACGCCTGCGGCGGACGATGACAAACCCCAGCGTGGTCGGCGTCGGCGCCGGCGTGGTCGGCGTCGCGGAGGCGAACGCGGGCCGGAAGGGAAGGACGAAGGCCCCGAAAATGCGCGGCCGCCGCGTCCAGTCACGCCGCGTGCGGACGCTGCTCCGCCGATGCCTCGTGATCGTCACCAAAGTTTCGATCCCACGCGGGCAGCGCCCGTGCACCAGGATCGCGAACAATTCGACGACGCCGACGCGGACGAAATCGTGGAGGAATCGCCCGTCCAGCAGGCGGCATTTCCCGACGAGGATCTCGACTTTTCCGACTGGAACGTGCCTTCCTGGCAAGACCTGATTTCGTCGCTGCATCGCCCCGGCCGGTAATTTTGGTGTATTGAGCTTTGTCCCGTCGCGCCGACTGGAATTCTTTTCTCCGCGCGAACGGGACTGGGGAATACAAGCCATGGCCGATGCGATCATCGATCTGGTTGGACCGGACGAGATGCTGCAAATCTGCGATCTCTACAACCAGATCTTCCGCCCCACGCGCGATCTGGAATCGTTCCGCCAGCGTTTTCGCGGCCGTTACAACGTGCTGATGCTGATCGCCCGAATCGACACCAAGCCGGTCGGTTTCTTCATTGGTTTCGAGTTGAAGCCGGGCGTCTTCTTCTCCTGGTTCTACGGGGTGATGCCCGAGCATCGCCGGCAGGGGATCGCCAGCCAGCTCATGGACGCCGTCCATAGTTGGGCCAGGCAAAACCAATACGATTCGATCCGCTTCGAGTGCCACAACCAAGTACGGCCGATGCTGCACGCCGCCATAGCTCAGGGCTACGACATCGTCGGCATCCGGTGGGACGCCGACCGCGGCGACAATCTTGTGATCTTCGAGAAGGCGCTGAACGAGTAACGCCGCTTGCGGCTTGGCGTTCGCGTGGTTGCACCAAGCAATCGGCGCTTCGACGTGACCGCTAAGCCGTGAGTGGCCTCATTTCCACGAAGTTTTTCAAAAGCCTCGGCCCTTCCAGCGTCAAGAAGCTCTCCGGATGAAACTGTACGCCGTGCAAGGGCCAGGCGCGATGGCGCACACCCATGATCTCATCCTCGTCCGTCCAGGCCGTGACCAGAAAATCGGGATTGCGAAACGTCTCGCGTTTGATGACGAGGCTGTGATAGCGTGTCGCCTCGAACGGGTCCGACATGCCGCGAAAGACTCCCAGACCGTCGTGCCGGATCAATGACGTCTTGCCGTGCATCACGCGATGGTTGCGAATCACTTCACCGCCGAAGCTATGGCCAATGCACTGATGGCCGAGGCACACGCCGAGGATCGGGATCGAGGGCGCGAAGCGTTTCAGCACGTCATTCGAGATGCCTGCTTCCTTCGGCGTACACGGTCCCGGCGAGATGATGATGTGGGTTGGCTTCAAGACCGCGATTTCATCCGGCGTGATCTTGTCGTTGCGGTACACGCGTACGTCTATGCCCGCGTCCATCTCGCCGAGGCGCTGGACGAGGTTGTAGGTAAATGAATCGTAGTTGTCTATGAGAAGGATCAAGCTCGTGGTCCGTGGTCCGTGGCCCGTCGTCCGTTGCTCTTGTTGCCACGGACTATGCACCAGGGACTACCCTTGCTTTTCCGGCAACACCTGAGCGCTATTGACGTTTTTGTACTTGGCCTTTTCGTCGTTGGCATCGACCTTGACGAGGTGCTCCTCCGACGCGGGGATGTCATACCAGCCGCCGTCCTGGAAATCGACAATCGCCTTGCCGTTGTAGTTGACGGTGACGACGCGGCCGACGAGCCCCGCAAAACGCTTGAGCTCCGGGCGGTTGTCGTTGACCTTGACGAACTGGTCGATCCACAGTTTGCGCACGGCGTCTTGCTTGCTGAAACGGTCCATGGGATGGCCCTTGGTGATAATCTTGACGAAGTGATTATATGACCAACAGAGCACGCGGTGAGGAGCCTCGCGAGAAGTAAGCGGCGCTTATTTCATGCGAGGCTCCTCGGCCCTCATGCCTTGGCCGGGAAATCGAGGCGCTTGACGAACTTGCACGCTTCCTCGGCGCCGAAGTCGGGAGCCATGCCGGCGTCGCTCCACTCGATCGCGAGCGGGCCCTCGTAATGGATCGCATTCAGGGCGCGAATGATCGACTCCCAATCGATGCCGCCGTGCCCCGGCGCGCGGTACTCGAAACCGCGCCGCGCGTCGCCATAGGGCTGGTACGCGTTCAAGACGCCCGTCCGGCCGTTGAGCGTCAGCGCGATATCTTTGACGTGGACGTGAAAGATGCGTTCCGGAAAGCGTCGGATGAATTCAGCGGGATCGATCCCTTGCCAGTGTAAATGGCTGGGGTCGAAGGTGAAGCCGAACTCCTCGCGGCCATCAAGCACTTCGAGGACCATCTCGGCGCTAAAGAGATCGAAGGCGACCTGACCGGGATGGACTTCGAGGGCGAAACGAATGCCAGCGTTGGCGCAGGCGTCGAGGATGGGGGTGAAGCGGCGCGCAAAATCGCGCAAGCCTTCCTGGACTTCCTCGGGATTGTTCGGCGGCCAGCCGACGACGCCGGGCCATAGGGAAGACCCTGTAAACCCGCTGACGGTGCCGACGCCAAGCTTTTGGGCGGCGTGTACGGTGGCGAGCATCTCGGCGGCAGCGCGGTCTTGAACCCCTTCCGGATTGCCATCGCCCCACACGTAATCAGGCAGGATTTTCTTGTGCCGTGGCTCGATGCGATCGCACACTGCCTGGCCGACGCGATAGTTACTCAGGGCCAGCACCTGCAAATCGTACCGAGCCAAGAGGTCAAGCTTGTCCTGACAATACGCGTCGTCGTCCTGGGCACGCTGCACTTCAAAATGATCGCCGGCGCAGCACAGCTCCAGGCCCTGGTAGCCCCAGTCGTTGAGCTTCTGCGCAAGTTCTTCGAGAGGACAATGCGCCCATTGACCGCTGACAAGCAAAATGGGACGTGCCATGTACTCCTCCGTGAAAATCTATCATCTAAAAACTGCGGGCTCGCACTCTTCATGGCGCCAAGAGCGAAGCAGCGCAAGGCTACTTGATTTCCTTGAACTGGATGTTCTTGAAGATCACTTCCATTTGCCCGCCCGCGTGCAATTGAAACGCGATGATGCCATCTTCGGGCATCTTGGCGAATTCTTCATCCACGGTCGTCTTGCCATTGAGCTTGATAGTGACTTTCTTGCCGACGCATTTAATGGAGTAGTCGTTGAAATCGTCCGCCTTGAGCACCTCCTTGACGAGCTTGCCGTCCGCGGCTTTCATCATGCCGCCGAATTGCTCGCCGTAGAGGCTGCCCCAGTACGGGCCGCCCATGTCGCATTGCGGGCCGCCGACAGCAAAGGTCTTCATGTTGATGATCTTGCTGCGAATCTGGATGCCGCTGTTGCCGGTCTTGGTCATCTTGACCTGGAACGACATTTCGAAGTCCTTGTACTTTTTCTTGCTGCACAGGAAGGTGTTGAACTTGAGACCCTCCTTGGGACTGGCGCCGACGACGGCGCTGTCCTTCACGCTCCAGAATTGATCGATCAGTCCTTCAAAGCCGGCCAAATCCTTGCCGTTGAAGAAGGCGTCGTTGTCGCCGGCATGGGCGGCGGACAGGGAAAAACCGATGCAGACGGCGAAGAAGCATAGAATTCGTTGCATGTAAATCTCCTCAAAGTTTGGTGATTTCGGGTTCGGCACGGCAAGCGCGACCGCTTGCCCTACGGTAATACCTCGGCGAATTCCTCTTGTTGCAGCAGCTGCATCATCGCCTCGCGTGTCTCGGTGCGCGCGAAGCCATTCGACTCGAAGCGCAGCAACAGTTCGTGCAGTTCGCGGCTCAAATAACTACGCATGTCCGCGGGCTGCAAGGCGTAGCGCGGCCCCATGCGCACCGACGCCGGCGGATGGCGGAAGATTGCGCCGCGCGCCAGTTCCTCGTTGAGCACCGAGTCGGCCAGGTGGCGCAGATATTTCGGCAGCTTCTTGCGCAGGTCGGTCCACGACAGCGGCCCCGCTTGCAGCGCGTCGATCATGAGCACTTTGGCATGCTCACGCAACGAGCGATCCCAATAGCGATCCTGAGCGCTGCGGTACTTCGGACACATGACCAGCACATGCGCCGCGACCTGCCGTTGCAAGACTTCCGACAACTCCTCAAGGCGGATGCCGCGCAAGTCCGCAGGCAAGCGTTGGCGGATCATCATGGGCGTCATCGGCTCGGCGTTTGCTTTCAAGACCAGGCAGACCGCGTCCACCAGATCCGTACCGTTCAAGATCGGTTGAACTTCGTGCATGCCTTGCTCCTTGGCGCAATACCCCAACCCGATGGACCATATGTATGCGGAACGCGCGGCAGAGTCAAAGCATCAATTGGCAATTTTGCGCCGAGCCGCGGAAGAAGTGGACATCACGGCCTGAACGATTAAGATGAAGAGGGAAGTAACCTGCCGCCGGCATCCCTCCCTGCCATCCGACTTTTTCCTTGGAGATCCGATCATGCGCTGGTGTTCCTTTTGTGCGCTGCTCATCGCGACCCTATTGCTCGCCCATACCTTTAAGCCAGCCATGGCGGGCGACAAGGACAAAAAGGACAAACCCGAGACCAAGGAAGGCAAGGAATCCTATTTGCACATCGTACCCCCGGTCGGAGGCAAGGAAGTCAAGCTCGTCGACTGGCGCTTCACGCTCGGCACACGCCATTTTTCCCTCACCGAGACGGCGCCGAAATCCAAGGACAAAGGCCCCGAGTATCTCGAATTCCGCGAGGAGAAATCGACCACCTACCGCAACGGCATCATCACGCTCGTCCCCTTGACGAGCGTCAAGAAAATCGCCTACGACATCGAGAAGAAAACGGTCACCTGCATCGCGATTAATGACGCCGGCGAACCGGTGACGCTCGTCGGCTCGACTAAGTTCTCGACGTCCAACCGGCTCACGATCGAAGCGGAAGCGGTCCTCGAAGGCCTCGGCAACGCCACCGTCAAGTTCAACGGCGGACTCGACAAAGGGGGCCTGCAAAGCATCGCCTTCCCGACGCCGAAGCCAGCCGAGAAGTTCAAGGGCGCAACGGCTGTCGTGACCGCGGACGACAAGGAAAAATCCAAGCATCCTGCCGCCGACGTGCAGCCGCTCTATCTTGTCGATGGGCAGTATCGCATTGTGCCGTATTTGATGTTCAAGAAAACGGTCAAGGTCGAGATCGACAAGTTGGCCGGTCTCAAGTGGGTCCCGCCGATGGACAAAAAGAAGGCGTCCAACGATTACGATGTGACGCTCAAGGACGGGACCAAGCACACGCTGTCGCTGTTGACGACGGTTGAACTCGACAAAAAGAAGACGATGACGTTCGTCGGACTGGTCGGCCGCGTGCCGGTTGGGTACAAGCTGTTCGCGCTGGATGCGATTTACGAGTTTCGCGTAGGCGAGGACGAGAAAAAGTAACATGCCTCCCGAATTTGTTTAGCGTTCGCGCGACTTCGCGCGAACGCTTAACGGCCTTTACATCTCACCATTCTCCCAGACAGCACCCGTAATCGCCCCCGTTCGCGCTCAATGGCAACGCGCGGCGCTCGAACGGCAACTTCATGTACTCGGCGCGATCATGAATCACGCGGCCGCCGATTACCGTGTAGGTCACGTGCGTCGCGTGCTCGAACGGGTCGCCATCGTAGAGCACAATATCAGCAGCCTTACCGACGTCGATGCTCCCGAATTGATCGTCGATGCCGAGCATTTTCGCGGCGTCGAGCGTAATCGAACGTAAAGCGCGCTCGTGACCCAGGCCGTTGATCATCGCCATCGCTGCTTCATAACGCAGTACGCGCGTCTTCGGCACATAGCCCTCGAAGGCGGTGCAGATCGCGGTCGGGATCTTGCGATCTACCAGGAACGCCGCGTTGCCGAGATGGCCGTGGAAGGTCTCCGGCGACGACGGCCGCTGCATCGTCGGGTGCACGATGACGGGCACTTTGGCGTCGAGAATCGCGTCGGAAATCAGGTACGCTTCGGTCGCCAGACTCAGCATTGCCTTCAGATCGTACTCCTTGGCGATGCGCAGTCCGGTCATCAGATCGTCGGCGCGATGGCCGCTGAAGATGATCGGTATCTTTTTGTTGAGCACGGGCATCATAGCCTCGTGCTTGAGGTTCGGCGCAGGCGGCTCCTTCGCGGCCTGCTTTTTCTGCGCGTAACTCTGGGCGCCTGTAAACGCATTGCGGACGAGATTCGCCGTGCCCATACGCGTATTGGGCAATTTTCCTGGGTACGAAGATTTCGGTATCTCGCCCAGGTTGACGAGCATGCCGGCCGGGAAGCGAATCTTCAATTGCTCCGCGGTTCGGCCATACGTGCGGAAGATGCCGGTCTGCCCCGCGATGACGTTGGCCCGCCCCGGCATCGCGTGCACCACCGTGACGCCGTGCTCACGGATGAACTGCAACAGCGGTTCCTGTGGATTGAAGCTGTCCATGACGCGCAGGTCGGCCTGATTGGGGTCGCTCATCTCGTCCTGATCCTGGTCCCCTTTCTTGAAGTTAAGCGCCCCCGAAAGTCCCACGACGGAATGGGCGTCAATCAATCCCGGCGTCACGGCGGCAGCATACAGGATCGGGAAACCCTTCGGCACCGCCACCTTGTCGCGCGGGCCGACTTTCGTGATCTTGCCCTCCTCGACCAGCACGACGCCGTTTTGAATGGCGTCGCCGGAGATCGTGTACACCGTCCCCGCGATCACCGCCAGCTTCTTCGGCACGTCCTGGTAGCTCGGTCCCTGGTCGGTTTTGGCAGGTAGAAGGGGGAGCAGCGGCAGCGTGGCAATTCGTTTCTGCGGCAGCAGTTCCTTGTTCTTCGGCAAGGCGAACCCGCCCGCCTGATACGTCCAGTCCTCGTGAACTTCGCGATCGAACATTTTCTCGCCTTCGATGTAAGTCTCCAGCACCTGGGAGTAGACGCTGAACGGCGCGCCGGAGAGAACGACGAAATCGGCGTCCTTTCCCTTTTGCAGCGAGCCGATGCGCTCGTCGAGATGCAACATCTGCGCGCTGTAAAGGGTCAGCGCCTTGAGGGCGTTATCTTCGGACAAGCCGCCGCGCACGGCGATGGCGCCGGTACGCAGAAAGAAGCGCGACTCGGTGACGGAATCGTCGGTGTTGATCGCCACCTTGACGCCGGCCTTGGTCAGGATCATCGCGTTCTCTTCAAGTAACCCCATCACCTCGGGCTTTCCGCCGGGGCTATCGACGAGCGTGAGCGACACGGAGATGCCGCGTTTCGCCAGTTCCTCGGCGACAAGATAGCCTTCGGTGCAATGCTGCAGAACGATCTCGAAGCCGAACTCCTCGCTGAGGCGAACCGCAGTCATGATGTCGTCGGCGCGATGGCAATGGAAGTGGACGGTGCGCTTTTTCTCCAGGACCTCCACGAGCGGATCGAGATTGATGTCGCGCTCCGGCGGCGTCGCCTTTTCGCCGGCGGCCTTCGCTTTGTTGAAGCTGTCCCATTGGCGTTTGTACGCCTGAGCTTTCGTCAACATCTCGCGCTGCAGGGCGGCGATCTTCATGCGCGTGTGCGGGGCCTGTCCCTTGGCCCCGTAAACGCCCTTGGGGTTCTCGCCGTTGGCGAACTTGATGCCTCCCAAAATTCTCCCGGCGATGATGCGCATGGCTTCGACGACGGTTCCTTTCAAGCGGACGTAGAGGGTTTGCCCGCCGATGGCATTGCCGGAGCCGGGCATGATATTGGCGACGGTGACGCCGCCGGCGAGGGCCATGCGAATGCCAGGATCGTTAGGGTTAATGGCGTCGATAGCGCGCAGGCCGGGCTGAACCGGGCCGGTCATCTCGGTGCCGTCGGCGCCGCCGGGATTGCGTCCGAAGATGCCGATGTGCGAGTGCGTATCGACCAGGCCAGGGATGATGACCTTGCCTGACATATCCCGGACCTTGGCGTTCTTGGGGATCTTGACTTGATCTTCGCTGCCGACATCGAGGATCTTCCCCTTGACGACGATCATGACGCCGCGCTCGATGACGGGCCCTGACGCGGTGTGGATGCGAGCGCCTTGGTAGACGATCGGGGCATCGGCGTCCTGCTTTTGCGCCGCCTCGACATACGCGTCGCCGACGAACCACGCCAGGTGCGCGAGCGCGATGACGAGGAGCGGCATGACGAGAAAGGCAATCCACGGGTTCCACGGAAGCGAACGCGCACGAGCCATGAGGCGGTCTCCTTGTTTGTTGGATTGAGAACGGCTATTGTACACCTTCTGTGGAGCTATCGTCTCATTTGCTCTCGCTGTGGAGAAGCCGACATGATTCACGTTCTCGCCACGATCACCGTCAGGCCGGGCAAGCGCGAAGCGTTCCTCGCGGAGTTCCATCGCATCATGCCGATGGTACACGCCGAGGCGGGTTGCATCGAATACGGCCCGGCCATCGATGTCGACAGCGGCGTCAGCGTACAGGGGCCGCTGCGCGAGAACGTCGCCGTCATCATCGAGAAGTGGGAGAGCCTACCCGCGCTCAAAGCGCACATGCAGGCGGCGCACATGATCGAATACCGGGTGCGCGTGAAGGACTTCGTGGAGAATGTGACGTTGCAGATTTTGGCGCCGGCGTGACCCCGCAGGTTCGCTGCGCTCACCTGCGGGCTTGAATGCTTTTACTTCTCCTGAATCGCCTTCATCAACTCCACCACGAACGCCGGCAGATCGTCCGGCTTGCGACTCGTGATGATATTGCCATCGCGTATCACCTCCGCGTCAACGTAGTTGGCGCCGGCGTTTACGACATCGTCCTTGATCGCGAAGAAGCAAGTCGCCTTCTTGCCGCGCAAGGCCGGCGTCGAGCACAGCACCCAGGGGCCGTGGCAGATGGCAGCGATTGGCTTGCCCAGTTCGGCCATCTGACGCACCAGCTTGATGACGGCTTCATGGCGGCGCAGGAAGTCGGGCGCGAAACCACCAGGGATGACCAGCGCATCGAAGTCGTTGGGCGTTACGTCCTTGGCGGCCTTGTCGCTCTTGGCGGGATAGCCAAGCTTGCTGGCGTAGGTCGCGCCGGCGTCGGGGCCGACAAGCGTCACCTTGCAGCCGGCTTCGCGTAGGCGGAAAATCGGATACCAGACTTCCATCTCTTGATATTGTTGTTCGACGAGAACGCAGACGCGGGCTTGTTTCAGGTCCATGGGAATCTCCTTGTTTGCCGCTTGCGGCTTAGCACTCGCGTGGCGCCGCGCGAGCGCTAAACCGCAAGCGGCATGTTCTTCTTGTACCAATCCATCGTTTCGCCGATCGCCTCCTCGAATGGGACGCGCGGACGATAGCCAAGTTGATCCATCGCCTTTTGGATGCTGAAGTCAAGGCTGTAGCCCATGAACTTCAAACGCGTGAAGTTGAAGTTCGGCGCCTCTTTGGCGCCCTTCATTTTCGCAAATGCCTCCGCGAACCACGTCACGATCCACGCGAGCCACAAAGGGGGCCGCAAGTGCGGATGCGGCAGACCCATCGTATTGGCGATCGTCTCGATGAATTTTCGCTTCGACACGAACTCGCCGTCCGTGAGATTGTACGCTTGCCCAACCGCCTCGTCTTTTTCCGCGGCCAGGAAGACGGCGTCGACCAGATTGTCCACGAAGATCGTGTTGAGCGCTCCCTCGCCGCCTCCGGGATAGCGCAGCCGGCCTTCACGCAAGCCCTGGATGATGCGTGGCATCACGGTGCGGTCGCGCGGGCCGTAAATGAAGCCCGGCCGCAGAATCGTCACGGGGACGCCGAATTCCTGATAGTAGTGCAGCGCGAGCTGCTCGGCTTCGACCTTCGATTGCGAGTAGCCGTCGCGATGCCGGCTTGGCAACGGCATGGTTTCGTTGGTGCCGTTGTGATGCCTCGACGGATAGACGCCGAGGCTGCTCATGTGGATGAAACGCGACAGGCCCTGCCCTTTGCACGCGTCGAGCAGGACGCGTAGGCATTCGACATTAACCTGGCGATAAGCATCGACCGGCCCCCAGTCGCCGACTTTGGCCGCGCAATGGACGACCACGTCCGCCTCGGTGACCGCTTGCCGGACCAACTTCGCATCGCTCAATTCGCCGCGATAGAGAATCGCGCCCAGTTTTTCCAGTTCGCCTGTTTCGCTGCTGGGCCGAACAATTGCCGAAAGCGTCTGTTCCTTGCGAACGCATGCCTCGGCCACATGTCCGCCGACAAAGCCCGTCGCTCCAGTGATGAGATAGCGCATGGATGTAGCTTACCAAGCTTCCGCCGTCCCGGCAAACCGTGTCGATCGTGCTGAGTGCTGTGCCAAGGTACGATTCATGTATTTTTTTTGCCGAGCTATACTCAGCACTCAGCACTCAGCACTGAGCTTGACACTTGAGCACGATTGGGCTATCTCGCTCCGTCTTGTGAGTTCCACGCATTCCGAGGGCTGTCCATGGATGGGACCTGTCGAGCGCTGCGAACGAAAGCCTCGTTCATCCGCAACACGGTGCGCGTGTTTGTCTGCGTCGCCGTCTTTCTCGTCGGCTCCGGGATCGCCTCGACCCAGAGCAACAATTCGCGCGTCATCGTCGGCGACGTCTACATCCAGGGAATTCGCAATATCCCCGCCGAAAAGGCGATGAACTACATCCACTCACGCCCAGGCACCGAATACAGCCATGGCCGGGCCATGGAGGATATCTCCCGCCTGGCCGCCTCGAAGCTGTTCAAGGACATCCGCGGCGTCAACCCGATACAAGGCGCCGACGGTAGAATGAACCTGACCTTCGTCGTCGTAGAGCACGCCAACGTCGTGCGTGATGTGATCTACAAGCACGCCAAGCACGTCAACGTCAAGGATCTCGAAGGCATGACGCGCGTGCAGCCCGGCATGCCGCTCGACAAGACCGTTAATCGCCTGGCTTGCTATGAAATCGAAGCGCATCTCCGGAAACAGGGCTACTATTTCGCCAACGTCAGCCTCGAAGAGGGGCACGAAGATAACCACGATCGTGTCGTCTTCAATATTACCGAAGGCCCGCGCGTACGCGTCCGCAGCGTCGATTTCATCGGCCAAAAGGAACTCGCCTACGGCGAGCGCCTACGTACGCAGATCGACACCTCACGCGCTCTACTAGGCACCTGGAGCGGCGAATTCAACCCGCCGATGGTGGACAACGACGTCATCAAGCTCGAAGAGTACTATCGCGCTAACGGTTATCTCGGCGCCAGTGTTTCACGCGAGCTGCGCTTCAGCGACGACTTTCTTCACGTGGACATCGTCTTCCACATCCGCGAAGGCGAGCGTTTTCGCGTCTACGACTGGACGCTGGAAGGCGGCAAAGAGTTCCCGCGCGAGCAGCTCACCAACATCATCACGGTCAAGAAGAACGACTTTTACAACGAAAACGTGGTCGCCGCCGACGTGAACAATCTCACCAACTTCCACGGCTGGCGCGGCAAACAGGCGGACGTGCGCAAGATCATCACCGAAGTCCCCGAAGCGCCCAATCACGTGCGCGTCCAGTACGTCATCCAAGACCAGCCGCAAGCCTACGTCGGCGAGGTCATCATCGTCGGCAACTCGGTCACCAAGGATCGCGTCATTCGCCGAGTACTCGGCATCTATCCGGGGCAGGTGCTGCGCTATCCGGAACTGCGCGTCGGCGAACGCGATCTGGCCAGGCTCGGCATCTTCGACATCAACCCCGAACTGGGCATCCGCCCAACCGTGCAGGCGCTGGAAAGCCCCGGACCCTACAAGGACGTACTTGTCAAAGTCAACGAGACGCGCACCGGCTCCATCATGCTCGGCGCCGGCGTCAGCTCCGATAGCGGCATCGTCGGCAGCATCGTCCTGAACGAACGAAACTTCGACATCTTCCGCTTGCCGACCAGTTTCGCCGACTTCTTCGACGGCAAGGCCTTCCGCGGCGCCGGACAGGAGCTCCGCATCGAGGCCGTCCCCGGCAACCGGCTACAACGCTATTCGGCCAGCATCCGCGAGCCGTTCCTCTTCGATCGGCCCTACAGCCTTTTCGTGAGCGGCTACTATCGCGATCGCATCTTTGACGAGTATACCGAAGGCCGACTCGGCGGGCGCGTCAACCTCAGCCACATGTTCACGAAGGAATGGAGCGCGGGACTGGGCCTGCGCGCGGAGAACATCAGCGTCAGCAACATCCCGTTTGGCGCCCCCATCGACTACACCAGCGTGTACGGGCACAGCAGGCTCGTCGCGCCCAGCATCACGGCATCCTTGGACCGGCGCGACTCCGCCCTGCGCCCCACCGAAGGCGGCAGGGTCGAGGCGTCCTATGAACAGGCATTCGGCTCTTATACGTTCCCGATTGTCAATATCGAAGGGAGCCAATACTTTACGGTTCGGCAGCGGCCTGACGGGTCCGGCAAACACGTCATCGCCATGCGCAGCCAATTCTCCTACGCCGGCGACAACACACCCGTTTACGAACGCTTCTTCGCAGGCGGTTACACCAACATTCGCGGGTTCGAGTTTCGCGGCGTCGGGCCGAATGTCAACGGCTTCATGGTCGGCGGACAGTTTCAGTTCCTCAATCGCATCGAGTACCAGATCCCGATTCGCGCCAACGATCAGCTCTATTTCGTGACCTTCCTCGATTCGGGCACCGTTGAGAGCAAGCTTAACATCACGGATTACCGCGTCTCCGCCGGCTTCGGCCTACGCATCGCCATCCCGATGCTCGGTCCCGTCCCGCTTGCCCTCGACTTCGGCTTCCCGATTAACCGTATCGGCACCGATCGCACCCAGACCTTCAGCTTCGGTGTCGGCATTTATCCATGAGCCGCATTCGTTTAGCGCTCGCAGGAACGCGTCAGCGAATGGACCCTGCCCTGCGATCGCTAAACAAATTCAACATTCACCGGATTCGGTATCACGCCGGCCCGATGAGCTTCATCGAGCAATCGCTTCACCGCCGCTCGGCCGCGTTCGCCGTAGTCGAGCGTCCAATCGTTGACGTACATGCCGACGAAACGATCCGCCAGGGCGCGATCCATGTCGCGCGCATAGTTGAGCGCATACGTCAGCGCATCTTGCCGATGATCGAGACTGTAGCGGATGCTCTCCTGCAATAGCCGGCTGATCGTGCGGATCGTTTCGCCGCCGAGATCGCGCCGCACCACGTTGCCTCCCAACGGCAACGGCAAGCCCGTTTTCTCCTGCCACCATACGCCGAGATCCGCGATGAGGTGTAATCCTTGATTCTGAAAAGTGAGCTGTCCTTCGTGAATAATCAACCCCGCGTCAAACCGACCCGACGCGACGGCGGGGATGATTTCGTCGAACGGTATCACCTCGTATGTAAATTCCTTGGCTAACAAGAGCCGTAGCGTCAGGAACGCCGTCGTCATCGTCCCCGGCACGGCGAGTTTGATCGACGCCAGATCGCCGACCGTCATCGGCCGACGCGCGACGATCATCGGGCCATATTTGTCACCCATGCTGCACCCGCTCGGCAGAAGAGCGTATTTATCGAGAAGGAACGCATACGCATGGATGCTGACTGCGCTGACTTCCAGTTCGCCTTTCAAGGCGCGGCGATTGAGCGTCTCGATGTCTTGCAGTTCGTGACGGAAGATGAGATCGCCTGTGTCGATCTTGTTATGCGCCAACGCATAGAACATGAAGGCGTCGTCGGGATCTGGACTATGGCCGACTGTGATGAGCCGTTTTGTCATTTGCTGGCCTCGCGTTTGAGGGAATTATGTCATTGTAGACAACCGCACAAGCGGAGGCATCTTAACTTGCATTATCGATGGCGACTCGTGTGGCCTTGTGTTGCGAAGGTGCTGAGGTTGCGTTGGAAGGCGTTAAGTGACGGCCAAATACGAATAGCCGATCAGGCTATCCTGTCCGTGTCTGAGGTGTTGATGTTGAACGGTAACTATTGGATTTTCGGACCGAAAACACGGCTTTCCGTATAGGGTCTAAGCGATGATCTCCCGGACGACGCGGGCATCGTGGACGTCGGTCAAGCTATAGTTGCGGCCGGAATAGCGGTACGTCAGCCGCTGGTGATCGAGGCCGAGGAGGTGCAGCAGCGTGGCGTGCAGGTCGTGGACGTGGACCTTGTCGGTGATGGCTCGACCGCCGTAGTCGTCGGTGGCGCCGAAGCGCAGGCCGCCCTTGACGCCGCCGCCGGCCAGCCACATCGTGTAACCGGCGCCGTTGTGGCCGCGGCCGTCGGTGCCGTCCTTGCCCGGAGTACGGCCGAATTCGCCGCCCCACAACACCAGCGTGTCATCCAGCAGGCCGCGCAGCTTCAGGTCGGTCAAGAGGCCGGCAATCGGCTGGTCGATGGCGAGGCAATGGCCGGGCATTTCCCGGGAGATGCTATTATGGTGGTCCCAGCGTCCGTTGGAAATCTCAATGAAGCGTGCCCCGGCTTCGGCGAAGCGCCGCGCCACCAGGCACTGTTGCCCAAACGACCGGGTCTCCGCCCTGTCGATCCCATATAGGGCCAGAGTCTGTCTGCTTTCGCTGGCGAGGTCCAGCACGCGCGGCACGGCGCTCTGCATGCGGAAGCCGAGCTCCATGGAATGAATGACGCCTTCCAGTTCGGGGTTGACCTGCTGGCGCTGGAGCAGTCTCTGGTCCATGGACCGAGTCAGGTCCAGTTCGCGGCGTTGCGGTCCCACGTTGCCACTGGCGAGGTTGTCCATCCGCTCCCCCTCGCGCAAGGCCGTGGCCTGGTACGAGGCGGGCAGAAAGGCGCTGGCATAACTTTGCACGCCGCCGGTGCGCGGCGTGCCGCCCATGAAGACGAATCCGGGGAGATCCTGGTTTTCCGTCCCCAGGCCGTAAAGCACCCAGGCGCCCATCGACGGCCGCGCAAAGCGGAACTCGCCGGTGTGCATCATGAGCGTGGCCTGGGGATGATTGGGCACATCGGTGTGCATGCTGTTGATCATGCACAGGTCGTCGGCGTGCCTGGCCAGATGGGGGAACAGGTCCGACATCCACAGCCCGCTCTGGCCGCGTTGACGAAAGCCCCATAGCGTCGGCTGCAGCGGCGTACTTCTGCCGGATGAATTGGGGTGCAGCCTGCCGGCGTCGGCGTTCAGCTTCGGCTTGTAATCGAACGTGTCGAGGTGGGACGGACCGCCGTCCATGAACAGGAAGATCACCCGCTTGGCCCGCGCCGTGAAGTGGGGCACCCGCGCCGCCAATGGGTTGGCAGTGGCGGCTTCCTGGGTAGTCAGACCGGCCAAGGCCAGATAGCCGAAGCCGCAGGACGTCTCCATCAGGAACCGTCGGCGTGAGTGGTGAGTGGTGGGACTCATGAATATCTCTCCTTCTTTCAGGTGCGTCGCCCGATTCAGACTTCAGCAGCGAACTATTCCACATGCCGCAGTTCCGCCGCCGAGAGAATGGCCCGGCAAAAACCGAGCAAGCCGGGCGGCGCAGCGGAGGGACCCTTCTTTTGCCCCGCGGTCGGATAATCACGGACGAACGCCAAGGCCGCTTTTTGCTCATCCGCGCTGGGCGGGCGCGCAAACGCCAAACGGTAGGCCAGGTCCACGCGGCCGGCGTCGTCCAGACCGCGGCTGGAGTTGAGTCGCTGGGCGAAGTGCCGAGCCTGTTCGCTCATGAAGGGGCTGTTCATCAGGAACAGCGCCTGGGCCGGCACGGTGGTCACGTCGCGCCGAGCCACGATCATGTTGGGATCAGCCCCATCGAACAGCACGAAGAACTCACGTACGGCACTGCGCGGCACGGCTTGATAGACGCTGCGATAATTCGTCTCCTGAGCCTTTGCAGCCCGGCTTTTGCCGGCTCCAACCATCGTCGAAGCGCCGGGGGGCGTGCGCTGCAGTTGTCCGCTCACGGACAGGAAGGTATCGCGGATCGCCTCGGCCTCCAGGCGGCGCCGGTTCATCCGCCACAGGAAAACGTTGTCCGGGTCCTTTTCGTGACAGGCGGCGTCATGGGCGCCGGCGAGTTGATACGTCCGGCTGAGAACAATCGTCTTGATCAGCCGCTTGACCGACCAACCGTCGGCCATGAACTGGACGGCCAGATGGTCGAGCAGCTCCGGATGGCTCGGGCGTTCGCCCTGGCTGCCGAAGTCATCGAGACTCGTGGACAGCCCGCGGCCGAAGAGGTGATGCCAGACGCGGTTGACCGCCACGCGGGCCGTGAGCGGATTGTCCGGGCTGGACAGCCACTGGGCCAGTTCCAGGCGGCCGCTTTGTTTCGGATCGATCTTCGGGACTGATCCCAACATTGCGACTGTCAGGAAGCCGCGCGGGACCGTGTCGCCACGGTCATCCGACTCGCCGCCGCGGCAGATGCGGGCCTCACTCGGTGTAAATTCCTTGACGCCCATGGCCTCTCCCCCATGGCTGAGCCTATGCAAGCCGGGTCCTTGCAGGAACGGGAGGCGCTCGCGGTCTTTCTTGCCGTTGCCCTTGGTGGCGCCGCCGGACAGCATCCAGGAACTCTGGAAGATGCCGGCCAGGGCGTAATACTCGCGCGTCGACACGGGGTCGAACTTGTGGTCGTGACAGCGGGCACACTGGACGGTAAGCCCGAGGAAGCCGCGCGTGGTCACGTCGATTTGATCGGCGATCAGGTCCATTTCATAGTTGGGATTGAACTGGGACCGCGGCTTGGAAGTCAGGGCCAGGAAACCGGTCGCTATCAGATGTTCGTCGCGCTGGGCGGGACTGGCCGCCGGCAGCAGGTCGCCGGCGATTTGCTCCTGGATGAAGCGGTTGTAGGGCTTGTCCTTGTTGAAGGCGGCGATGACATAATCGCGGTAGCGCCAGGCGTGGGCATAGGGCGCGTCGTCTTCCTTGCCGTTGGACTCGGCGAAGCGGGCGATGTCGAGCCAGTGCCGCCCCCAGCGCTCACCGAAGTGAGGAGACTCGAGCAGCCGGTCGGTCAGCTTTTCCAACCAGTTCGGGGCCGTGTCCGCCAGCGCCTGGGTCATCTCTTCGGGCGAGGGAGGCAGGCCGATCAGGCCGAAATAGAGCCGGCGGATCAGCAGCGGCCGCTCGGCGTCGCCCACCGGCCGCAAGCCGTTTGCTTCCAGCTTGGCGAGGATGAAGCGGTCGATATCGTGCCGGGGCCATTGGCTGTCCTTGACCTTGGGCGGCGGCGTTTTTTGCGGCGGCTTGAGGGACCAGAAGCTGCGTGCTTCTTCAAGCGTCATGGCCTTGTAGCCGGACGCCGCTTTGCCAGTGCGCGGATCGGGCACGCCCATTTTGACCCACTGCACAAAATCGGCGACAACGGCTGCGGAGAGCTTTTGCTTGGGAGGCATCTTCAGATCTTTGTGATGACGGATGCCCTTGACGAGCAAGCTGCCGTCCGCGTCGCCAGGGACGAGCGCCGGTCCATGGTCGCCTCCCTTGCGGATGCCGTCGCGCGTGTCCAGGAGCAGGCCGCCGCGTACCTTCGTTGCCGTCGCCGAGTGGCACTCGTAGCACGACTTGACCAGCACCGGCCGGATCTTGGTCTCGAAGAATTCCATCCCGCGCGCATCGTCCTGGGCAGCGAACAGTCCTGGGCTACTCGCCAGCAAACCGATCAGGGCCAGGAGGGCACGGCGTTTCATGGGTATTCTCCTGAGGTAGAAGTCCAACTCTCCGTCGTGAAGCCGTAGACCCAGCAGCGGAGGCGATATATCTCTCGGCCGCTTACGTGACGGCCAGCTCGCGGACATGGCTCAGGTCGCGCGGGTTTACCGGGCGCATCTGCGAGGGCAACACCGTGGCAACGGCGACAGTCTGCCCCGTGAGCGTCATGAACTCGACCTCATAGGCCGCGCCGCTCTGATGAATATGCACTAACGTCCCCACGTCGCCGGCCTGCAATCCCTCGTCAGGGATGTCTTGCGTCAAGACAATGCAATCATGTTCGCGAATCATTACTTCGCCTCCAGAGGATGAGCCGTTATTAGACGCGGAACGATTTCGCCCACATCGACCTGCCAGACCGTGCGGACGCGGGGTCGACTTCCGTCCGGTGCCCGCAACTCCCCTTCGACTTCATAGCGCGGACCAAAGCCAGTCTCCTTTGATTTGGCCACTTCATTGTCGCGGGCGTGCTCTTTGAGGGCATCGGCCAACACCTGCCAAACGTCCAACCTAAAGCCAAACTCCGTGAAAAAGCGTGCCTTGCTCGCACCGAATCGGTGCCCTGGATTGAGCAGGTATTCGCAGACCTTCGCCTACTCCACGACCGCTTGATCGGCATATGGCAGTTTCATGCCTCCTCCCCGTCCCCGAAAATTTCGTCTGTTTCGACATTATACTCCCTTTGTCGCTGCTGATTACAACCGACAACCAATCGCATCATCAACGGCCGACGTCCAGGAAATACTTCTTGGCCGCCTCGATGCGCTTCAGGAGCGCCAGACGGTCCTTCTCGTTCCGCTTCAGTTCATTCGCGGAAGGTTCTTTGACGCGCTGTTCCAGCATCTCGAGGCGCTTGAGCCATTCGCCGGCCGCAAGCTTGGCGCGGCGTTGCGCCTTGAGGGGCGGAGCGTTTTCGAGCGTGACGTAAATGGCCCCGGAATGGGCCAGGGAAGGCAGCAAGTCTTTCTTTCCTCGGAACGACGTGACGGGTTTCGTTCCCGAGGCACGAACGGCCAGCCAGCTCGGTTCCTCGGCCTGATAGTTGAGCTGGCAGCGAATTTCGCCCGGCTTTTCCAGGGCGGTGAAGGTTCGCAACACCTTGCCGTTCTCGATGATCTCCAGCCGTTCGACCTTGTCGCGCGCCGGATCGAATCGCACCGAAGCCTGGACGGCGAGCGAGCCCGCTTCCTTCAAAGCGACTTCCGCGCCGATGCCTTTGCCGGCCAGCATGAACTCGAGCACGGGCCCATTGGTGACAAAGGTCCGGCCGCGCCGAAGCCCATCGAGCCACGACGCATAGGTGAGCGGGCCGTCTACGCGAACAAAGAAACGCTCGCGTCCGGGCAGGGCGTTGAGGGCCGTCGAATTGTGCCGCTCGCAGGAATAGTCGGTGCCGGCCACCGGGGCCAGGCGAAAGCCGGAGTTGAGCATAAGATACCAGCCGTCGTAGAGACCGCGATTTTGTTGCAGCACTTCGATGAAGCTCAAGAGGCCGTCCGGAAGATCCACCGCGAAGCCGCCGCCTGAATTCCCGTGTGCGACGCCCGACAGAGCATTCTGGCGCATCGCTTCTTGCCAAAAACTCTGGTAGACGAAATAGGTTTCAGGCATGTGGATGGGAGTACGCGCGCCGAGAATGATCGCGTGGCCAAGGGTTTTCGTGCGCGGGTTCTCCTGGCCGGACGCCAGCAAGTAATCCCCTTCCTGGTACAGTCCGTCCGGACCGTGGGCGAATTGTGGGGAACTGCCCATCCCGCCCGGGCCGCCATACTCGAGCAAGTTGGCAACGTGCAGATCTTCGGCCTGCATCCATTTGCTGATGAACGGATTGATCTCCTTCGAAAACCGCGGTATGTGCATATGGCTTTCAGCGCTGTACCATCCTTGCGCCGGCATATCCACCCAGCGCGTCAGTTTCAGCTCCAGGTCTACGGTCTGGCCCGCCGCGACGTTTATCTCGCGAACGGGCACGTGAAACTCGGTCCCCTTGAAGACGCGCATCTTGTACTTGCCCGCCGGCAGCTCGACCTGCGAAGCCCCCGCGCTATAGAAATAGTGGATGCCCGTATCCGGGTCGATGATGTTGCGCGTCGTTTTGGCCAGTGCTTGCTCCAAGGTTGCCTTTTTGTTGCCCATCCCACCGCCGACAGGCACGGCGTCACTGGCAATCCAGGCTTTGCCCTGCTGGTCCAGCAGCTCGATTCGGGCGGGCGTAGGTTTTCCCGTGACGGCATCAATGACTGAGAGTTTCAGGATGCCGGCCTTGTCGGCGCCAGCGCCCGTTCCCTGCACGTAAAGTACCATGCAGAGTACAAACAGGGTGATCGCCATCGGAATGGCGCGACCGGCATTGCGTTTACGAGTCGTGATATCACTCATGGCGCCCTCCCGGTTATTTGCCGCCGGGCTCCAGCCTCTTGAGCGGTATACGCATGAAGAGGACTCTTACCCCTCGCTCACCATGCGCAACGACAACGCTTCCCGCGTCCTTGGGTTCCAGGTGAGTGAAGAACACGACGCCCAGGGTATCCTGGTCGAGTTGGGCGAGCTGTGGGTTGCCCACTCCGCCACGGGTTCTTTTGCCCACGGTCGGCAAACCCGTCTTGTAGATCTCGACGCCGCCTTTGAGGTCCCACGACTGGCCGTCATCGCGTGACACTACCAAGCGGATGCAAGTGCCCCGACCGCCCAGCCCACCGTCCGCGCCGCCGTCCACGCCTGCGACAATCAGGCCGTTGGTCAGCGCGATCATGTCCGTGTTATAAGCCATGCTCGGGAACGGTTTGAGCTGTTGCCAGGTTTTGCCCTGATCGGTCGAACGCCTGCCGGCGCCGCTGATCAGCGTTCCCTTCGGCGTGCGCACGATGGGCACTCCGCCATGATTACGACCATCGCCAAATGAGATCGCTTTGCCGCTCTGGACGTTCAACACAACGGTCTGATTGGAGCGGGGAAAGACCCATTCGTTCGCCGAGAGTTCCAAAAGCGCGTGGCGAACGAATGGTCTGTCTGAGTTTGATTCGGTGCCTTGCAGCGGCAGACTGCGTGGCTCGCTCCAGGTCTTGCCCTCATCGCTACTGACGGCGAATTGCGTCTCGCGTGGCGCAGTCTTCCCCTTGGGATACCAGTTCCAGGTAACCACGACGCGCCCGTCGCTCAGTGCGGTCAGCGCCCCCGGATAGGTGCCGCCGGGCTTGATTCCGGGAACCGAGATCGATGCGGACCAGCTTTTGCCGCCGTCTGTCGATCGAGATATCTGCACCTTGGCGTTGTTTTCATCATAATGAACGACAACCACGGTTCCTTTCTTCGTGACACAGATGCTTGGATGGATGTGCGCAAGAGCACGAAAGGGGCACATCAGCAGGATAACCATGCCGAGGGCCAGCACTATCGATCTTCGTGTTGACATCGAGAGCCTCCTTGGTTGCGCTATTGCAACGACGGCTACTTCACCTTCACTTCGTGGCCCACCTTCTCGGCGTTCCCAGCCTTATCCGCAGACCGGGCGATCAGCCTGCCGTCCGCGGGCGCATCCAGCACGATTTGCCAATCCACGACCCCTGCGTGAGAGCCAAGCACGGTCGCCCTGCTGCCGTTGACCGTGATCGAAACCACATCGCCATTATCGTGCGAGATGCCTCGAACGAGCAGTTTGCCCGCCTCCTTCCGCACCGAAGTGATAAGCGTCGCCGGCGGGACATCGTCGACGGGGTCGAGGAGTTGCGGAAACTCGACGCCCTTCACTTGCAGCGCACGGGCATTGTTTCCCGTGAATCCATCCAGGCTCTTGTAATCGCCGTCCTTCATCAATTCGGGAAACCGCTGGCTGACCACCTTCGTGGCCGCGCCCTTGTGCGGATGGTCGTGGAAAAAGTACGTGATGCCATGCGGCGGCTTGGTCTTGGGCGTCTGTACGACGTCATTCACGAGGGTCGCATTGCTGTTCTTGACGACGATGTTGCGGAAGTGGGCCACTTCGCCTGCTTGCAACGAAGTCGCGTGTAATACGATCAAGGGGTTCTTGTTGCGAGGACTTTCAAAGGTCACGTTCTCGGCCGTGAAGGGACCTGGCTGGACGCTAATGCTGTTGCCATTGCCGCCGCCCGCTCGGCCGGCGCGATTGATGCCGCCGTTGCCGGAGCGGAAGTGAAGGTTGCGATAGACGTGGTGGTCGTAATCAGCCTGGTAAATGCCATAGGCGCCTTCGCTCATGTGCATGCCGTCCACGAGGAAGTAGGCCAGGTTGGGGCGAATCTCGTAGTGGGTGCGCCAGGTGCGGAGGTTCTTGACGATGAAGGGATGCTGCTTGTCGCCGCGGATGCCGGTGTTGTGCTCGCCAAACTTGAAGCCATAGAACCCGAGGGTGTGGGCTTCATTGTCCTCGAAGCGGAAAAACGGAATCGTGCGCACGTCGCGCTTGGCGATCGTGCCATCGGGCATCCGCAGGGGTAATACCGGATCGAAGTCGGCCTTCTTGGCGATCTCGAACAGGTAGCCATAGTGATCGTTCTCACAACTGACATTGCGCGTAAAGGTATTGCGGCCATTGGCCCACCAGAAACCAGCGCCCTCGTTCTTGTCGAACGACAGAACCTGCTTGGGCAACGGCTTGCCCGCGTACGCCTGCACCGCCAGGTTGCGGTCCAGCACGTTGTACTGCTCGGTGGCGTCTTCGAGGAAGAAGCCGTGCCCGACCGACTTGTAGCCGACGCAATCGCGGACCAACAGGTAATCGGTGCCGTGGATGGTGAGCCAGCGATTGTGCGAATCCCATATGCTGGCGCCGACGACGCCGCTGCCGCGCATGGAATCGCGGACGAGGTGGAAGTGGATCGCGTATTTGCCGAGGACCCCTTCCTTGCCCAGGTGGCGGAATTCGGCGTAAGAGATGCCGCCGGCGCTGTTCTTGTGATACATCGTATGGCCGCGGACGCCGTCGGGCTTGGCGGATTCGACCACGACATTGCGCGACAGGTTGGCAACTTCATTGCGGTAAGCGCCGTCGCCGAGGTGTTCCTTTGCGAGCGGCTGATTCAGGGTCAAGGTTGTCCCCTCGACACGGACAATGGTTCGCTCTTCCGTGCCCGATGCGTTCGAACCGCGCAAGGTGCCCTGGTAGCCGCGTGTGGTTTTCGCGCCCGTGAGAATTACCCGATCGCCAACTCTCCAGCCAGTGACCGATTCCGCGAGCGTTACCTTGGCATCGCCCACGTTGGCGGTCACGCCAAGTTGAACCCAGCTACGGTTCAGCGGCGCCCCATGCACATCCCAGCGGCCCCGGCAGACCAGAATTGCGGGCAGCGATTCCCTGTCGGTGCCGGGGAAATGGGCCAGCCGAATCGTGGCCGTCACCCCGGCGGGGATCGGGTTGTCCGCCGTACCTAGCTCCAGCGCGGGCATGGGCATCTTCGGGTCCACTGGGCAGTAGTCGCAGAAGGTGCCGTCTTCCGTCGCTTCCTCGCCTGGCTGAACCTTGATCAAACCTACCACGAGCAGCGTGGTACGATCGCGACTGAACGTGAGGGTGCCGGACACGTGCAGCAGGCGAATCGCTTCGGCAGAGTTTACGTCGTAAGTGACCCGATGCCCCGGCCGGATTTGCACGAAATCCCCGGCTTTGGGAAGGCGCTGTGCCGACCATGTCTTGGGATCGGACCATCCGCCGTTCTGGACGGATTGCACGTTGAACACGACCGGAGCAGCCTGAGTCCTTGGAGGAGCGCTATAGACACACAGGGCGCTCATTACTCCTGCCGTCACGAGTCCGCGCCACGCCTTCACTTGTGATCGGATCATTTGGTTTTTCCTTGCGCAATTGTCGAACGGTACTGCCATGTAATCCTTGATCAAGCGAACTCGCCGCGCCACGACGAGCGCTTTGCCGCAAACGGCGGCCTCACTTCGCGCCCTTCACTTGCAAACTCTTTTCCATGAAGTCGATGACCGAACCGCAAATCTCCGCGCGATCGACGCCTTTGAAGTAGTGATCCGTCTCGTGCCAGACGACCTTTGAGCCTGCGCCAGCAAACTTGTGCAGCGACTCGGCCCACGGCTTCATGATGAGCTGATCCTTGGTGACGTTGACGAACAGGAGCGGCCGCGGCGCGATACGCGCGACGTGATAGACAGGATCGGTTGACTTCGATCCTTCGGTTCTCACTTTCTCCGCAGTTTTGGCATTGAAACCGCCGAGGAAGTTCCCGCCGCCGACCATGCAGCCCATGCACTTGATGCGTTCATCGTAGGCGACGTAGGTGACGCCGGTGATGGCGCCCCAGCTGATGCCGACGTAGCCGATGCGATCCTTGTCAACGTCCTTGCGGGTCAGAAGGAAATCGACCGCCCGGCTATAGTCGCCGCAATATTGCAGAATTTGGTCGCCGCCAAGGATCATGTCGATGATGGCGTTCGACTTCTTGTCTTTCGTTCGCCGCTCTCCCGTGTTGGGCGCGTCGATGGTCAGGACGATAAAGCCACGTTCGGTGAATTGTTTGCCGATGGCGACGATGTAGTCGGTGTTCTTGTTGCCGCCGATGCCGTACTGCAACAGGACCGCAGGCAACGGCGTCGCGTCCTTGCGCTTGGGTAAATAGAGATATGCCGGGACGCGATCCCCCTTGATGCCGTTGAATTCGACGCGCAAACGCTTATATTTGTCGGCTTGGTCTTTGTCCTCTTCCTTCGGCTCCAGCGGCGCCGCATGCGCGGTTGCATAAGGAGCAGCCGACTTCTTCGGCTCGACGGCCTTCTTGTCCTGCCCGGAAGTCGCCGTCGTCGAGAAAGCGAGAAGAATCACCAACGACAGCAGATTGCCAAGAGTTCGCACCGTCATTCCAATGTCCCTTTCGACCCAGAGCCAAACTCCACTCAGCCACGCTCCAAAGATGGACAATACCTCAAGCCAAGCTGCGTTGCAAGGGTTTCGTTGGCAGGGGATTTACGTGTAGGTAGTCAGCGCAACAGAAACGGAGGCATGCCAGGGTGTCAGGTTAGTCGCTATTTCGGCGCCGATCATCGCGAGCGCTATTCGCTGCGGTTAATCTCCAAGGTCAACCTGTTGCCGCAGCCGATTGCTACGGTACGCCTCGACCAACTGCTCCAGGAGCGCCATCTGGCTACGTATCGCATCGCCCTGCTCCGTGTCCGTAACGCGCCGCGCCGGCTCCCAGCGGTGTATCGGCATGATCTCCGGAATAATGTCCACGTGTTCCTTGACAGCCATCTCGACCGATTCAAAATGATGGTGCTTGGCCAAAATCGTCTGCTCGGGCTCCAGGACCAACGTGTAGCCGTGATCGCCATAGGCGGCAGAGAAGGCGCCGTCGATCGTGATCGCTTTGCGCGAGCGTTTGATTGGCTCCTCGCCTTTGTCGATTTGTACGGGAATGTGCCCGTTGACGATGATGCCTCGCTTCGGGTCCGCGCCAAACTCGGTCAAAATCCGTTCGCAAAAACCCACGTCATGAAGCAACTGGAAATACGGATTCTTGGTTTCCTTGTGCGTCTCTTTCTCGTTTACCAGGTCGATCTCGAACGTCGCGATCTTGTCCTTACCGAATAGCGGCGACAGCGGGCCGCACCACAAATACCACAGCCAATCAAGATCGGCGAGGTGGCGGCTTTCCATCGCCCTCACGACAACTCGCTCCAGGGCCTCGAACAGCGCCCGACCGCGCAGTTCCCGGCCGTCCACCGTCAATGGCAAGAATTCGCCACGGGCATCGACCGGGACACAGCCGTGAAAGATCAAATGATCGTCCCGGTTCAGCCACATCGTGCCGCGGCCGACGAGAAAACGCATGTGCTTCCGTAACATTTGGCTGCTCAAGAACGACGCCTTGACACGCGACAGGCACACTTGCTCCTCGGGCGAAAGCTCGTATGGATGGGCCGGATCGATGGTCGGCAAATGCGTGTCCTTGAGCGTGCGCGTCACGCCATCAATGATGATCGTGCCGGCCGCGCGATCGATCTGGTGCAGCAGGCGGCGGTGAGCCAACTGCCAGTCGGTGCGGCGTTCGAGCATCTGTCCTTCCAGCTTGAATTGCATGACGGCGGCGGCTTTCTGCATGCGGGCCATGTTGACGGTTTCGCGCAGTCCCGTGTTGCGCGGCAGGAACGTCGCCGCCGGATCGTCGCCATAGACGGTGCGAGCCAACACTTCCAGTGGCTGGAGGTTGATGCCGTAGCCTTCTTCGAGCTGGCTCAAGCGACGATAGCGCAGTGAAATTCGCAGTACATGGGCCATGAGGGCGTCATGTCCGAGGGCGGCGCCGAGCCAGGCGGCGTCGTGGTTGCCCCAGGTGAATACGACATTCGGCTGCTTGCGCAAGCGCTCGACCACACGGTCGCCGCGCGGTCCACGGTCCCAGCAGTCGCCAGCCAGCACCACCTCGTCGATAGCCAGGTCGCGCACCACCCGGACCGTCTGGCGGATGAACGAGAACGCCAGCCCGTGCCTCACGAGCAGGTTGACCGCCTGCCGCACGGCTTCGCTGTTCGCGACGTCGTTGGGCTGGCCCAGCAAGTCTTGCAGTAGGCCGCGAAATGCGGCGGGAACTATGCTCGTCAAACGCGACCCACAGCGTCGCCGCGCCAGCACATGGATCAAGTCAAGCAGTTGCCCAACGATGCGTTGACAGAAACCTTCGCGCGCCGCGCGGTCGGCCAGAGTTGGCTCAATGCGGTCCATCGTCTCGCGCGGATAGAAGATCAGCGTGATGAAGTCCTCCAGTTCCACCGCGGCAAGTCGGCCTGCGAATAGATTTTCGATGATGGGGCGCAGAGTTCCCGAAGCGTTGTTGAGGATGTGCCGCAGCTTGCCGTCTTCCCCATGCACGTCGCTAATGACATGGACTGTCTGCTTGGGCCGCGTCAACTCGGTGGCGAGCCTGGCCAGCTCGCCGAGGGCGGCGTCCACGGTCGGGTATTGCTCGGCCAACGGCCGAAGACAAGCATCATTCTGCGTCATAAGTGATTTCCCCTGTGAGGTGTGTATTAACATAAATTCCTCACACGTGAGTTGCAATCATTATTCTCTATTGACCCGCTGAGATGATCGATTACCGCTGAACCCCGCGGAATTGACATGGGTGGACAAGCAGATGCGGCCTGCCGGGAGACGTGAACGGCCAGGGCGATTGAAAGGAAAGGTCTTCACATCATGTGCCATCATAGCCATCCCGTTCCACGTGATGGCTGCGCTTGGCGAAGAACTATCACCGTTGCGGTTTGCGGTAACGCTCCGCCATCTCGTTCGAGATGCGTTTACGCAGAGCCGCATCGATCAAGTTGCCGTGGTGGCGGCCGGGGAAAAGCTCGATGACGGCGTCCGAGCCGAGCTTCTTTTGCGATTGCTGCAAAAGCATCGTCGCGCCTTCCAGGTAGAAGGTGTCCTCCGTGCCCATGTAGACGTGCAGCTTGCCGGCCAGCTTGGGGCCGAGCGTTTTCCAGTTGTCTTCGAGGATCATGCGAATATCGTAGCGCGTCCACGCCGCGGCGACGATCGGATCGATGGCGCCCGTGTCGCGATTCCACAGCGGCAGCGGCTTGCCGTCTTTCCCCTTCGGACTAAAGACGGCCTCAAACGAGAAGAGCTGTCCACCGCGGCCCATCACCACCTCCATGTCGCTAAACGGCTTGTAGCGCAGCAGCACCTTTTCCTTCGCGCGTGCGAGAGGACGCGATTCCCCCTTGTCGTCGAAGAAAAGGTTTTGCTTGACGGCGTAAATATCGACCTTTTGAAAATCACGAAAATCGACCGGGTCCGGCGCCGTGGACCACGTACCGCCAAAGAAGTCGGGGTACGTCACTTGCAACCACAGACTGCTCCAGCCGCCGGAGGAGTGGCCGGTGACGAAGCGCGCGTGCGGCGCGCCGAGACCGCGGAACTTCGCCTCGATGTGCGGGATCAACTCCTCGACGAGGGCTTTGCCGTAGGGGCCGTTATTGTCGGAGTCGGCGAAGACGTGATGTCCGAGCCGGCAGTTGGGATCGAGCACGACGTAGAGCATTTCGACGCCGGCGACATCGGTGCGCGCTTCGCCGTTGAGGGCGGCGAAGTGGTTGCCGCTGAATCCGGGGATTTCGTAGATCGTCGGGTACTTCTTTTTGGTGTCCGTCGCGAACGATTTAGGCAGGACGACGCCGGCGCGCAGCTTCATCGGCTTCTTGTGGAATGTGCCGAGCAACTTGCTGTCGATCTCCACGTACTTGACGCGCTCCGTCTCGACGAATTTGCGTTCGGGAATGACTTGATCGATGACGAGCTTGGTCGGCTCGGCGGGATCGTAGAGGACCGGCTTGGAGTAGGCGTTGCCCGGCGAGCCGTGAAAAAACATGCCGCCCAGATCGCGGTCCAGGATCGCTTGCAGGTAGACTTTGTCCTTGCCGAAGTTGTCCCATAGTCCAAACTGCGGCGTGAACTTCAACGGCGCGTCGGGCGCCCATTTCGCCACGTCCTGGGCGAAGAACGGGTACGGATTGAACCAGCCGGGACCTGGAGGTTGCCCGTTGCTCGCCGTCTTCGTGGCGATGACGAAGACGCGGCCGCTGAACGGCTCGCTGGTGACGGTCTTGGAAAACGACAGCTCGACGTTGAGCTTGCTCGCGGGTTGGGGCGCCAGCACGAAACACATGCTGGCCAGAAAGAGAGTGAGGTTCATGGCTTTCCAAACAGTGACAAGGAAGGATCGCGCCGTGGATGATTTATTCTACAGGCAGGATCATGCTCGATGCAACAATGAACTATGGCCGTTGTGCGACCAGCGTGTTCTTGTGAATCTGCGCTGCCAAGATCAAGAAAAACTCACCATCGACACAGCGGAGCAAAAATAGTTGCCAGGCAGCTTGCTAGGCTACATACTGAAGGCAAGACTACTCCCGGAGGCTCCCGCATGTTTCGTCTGTTCGCGCTCACTTTCGCGTTGTGCGTCGTCGCGCCGCTTCAGGCCGGCGATGCCAAGATCAATACCGAGAAGAAAATCGTCTATGGCAAAGGCGGCGACGTCGATCTGGAACTCGACCTCGCGATGCCCGACGGCAAGGGCCCCTACCCCGCCGTCGTGTGCATCCACGGCGGCGGCTGGAAGGCGGGTTCGCGGCAATCGCTGGCGATGCTCACCGAGGTGCTCGCCAAGAACAACTTCGTCGCCGTCACGATCAGCTATCGCTTCGCGCCGAAGTATCCGTTCCCGGCTCAGATCGAGGATTGCAAGGCGTCGGTCCGCTGGCTGCGCGCCAATGCCGATAAGTACAAAATCAACGCCGACCGCATCGGCGCCATCGGCTTCTCCGCGGGGGCGCATCTGTCGTGCCTGCTGGGAGCGGCCGACGAGAAGGCAGGACTGGAAGGCAACGGCGGCAATCTCAAACAATCGACGAAGATTCAAGCCGTCGTTAGTTTTTTTGGGCCGACCGATTTCACCGAAAAGACGTGGTCGAAGGATGTCGAGAGCATCTTCTTCGTGCCGTTTCTGGGCGGCACCTTCGAGCAAAAAAGGGACGTGTATCGGCAGGCGTCGCCGCTGGTCTATTGCACGAAGGCCGCGCCGCCGTTTCTGTTTTTCCACGGTGGCAAAGACACACTGGTCGGCATCGAGCATTCGCAAAAGATGACGAAAAGGCTGCTTGCTGTCGGCGCGTCCGCCGAACTGGTAACGCTTCCCGACGACGGCCACGGCTGGGGCGGCGACAAGCTGACCAAGACGATCGCGCAATCCATGAGCTTCTTCAAGGACAAATTGCAGAAATGAACGACACCGAACCCAAAGTCGACCGCGGCGCGAGCCAGACGTTCGCGCCGACTCTGCTGAAATGGCTCGCCGCCGCCTGGCTCGGCGCGTCGCTGTTGTTCGCGCACGGCTGTCATGGCAACGAAGATCACGAATTGTTCGCGGCAATCACACGTTGGTTTTGACTAATCCGAACGTCAACGCGGCACCAGCATCGGAACCGGCCGCGGCAGCATGTCGAGCTGACGATAGCCGTCCGCGCGGAAATGCGCGGCCAGGAAGTCTTGCATCGCGAGCAAACGCTGATCCTGCAAATCGTCATATCCGCCGACGGTCACGAAGCTGCAATTCTTGCCGTGCAGCACGTAGGTCTCCGGCAGCCCGCTTTTGCGTAGGGCCTCGGCCAGGTTGTGAGCGTTGTGAGCAGCGGCATCGCTCCAGTCGCCCGGTTTGCGGTAGGTCTTCCACACCGTGGCGAGGAACTTCTTCGCCTCGACCGCGTCCAGCGTCTTGAATTGCGTGTGAAATTGCTTGATCGTCAGTGTGAACTTGTGCTTGCACTGAAAGAGCGAGAGCGGCTCCCCTTCATTGATGCGGCGCAGGAGGGCAACGTCCTCGGGCGGGATCTGGCCGCTGGAGCCATCTTGCTTACCGCTAGGATTGCGCGTGACGAAGGCACGCGTGAACGGATTGACGTAGCCGGGGCCGCCGGTGGAATCGCTGTGATAGCCCTGGATGGCGCTGTTCACGAGGACATTGCCTTTTTGGTCGCGTTCGAGGTCGCCGAGGTAAGCGAAATCCTGTTTGACTTTCTTCGGATCGGGCTGCGGCAACTTCTTTATTTTGACCAGGGCGCGCTCCGCCTCATCGCGATCGCGGTAGCCTCCCAGTAGGACTGCGGCTTGCTCGTCGATGCGGACGGCGCGAATCGGGATGGGGACAACGTTAGTCACGCCTTCCTTTTGCATCATTTCGGCGTGCTTCTGCCGGAGTTCCTGGACACGCTCGAATTCTTTTTTCTTTTCCTCCGCGCCGTAGTTGAAGATGTAAGGGCGCAATTTGTGCTGGGTGTACTTCGGATTGGTGTAGAGTTCCTGGACGAACTCGCGGGCCATCGTCGGCGCTTTTTCGCCGGTGTAGGCCATCACGAAAATCGCGAACGCGCCGGCCTGTTCGGTGATCTCGATATCGCGATTGGTGTTCTGACGCGACGGCATCTGGGCGATGCGATTGACCGGCTGCGGCGTCACGGCCGAGTAGGGGGACGTTGGCGTCGGATACATTTTTTGCACATAGGCGGGGGGTGCGCTAGGATTGGACGGCGGCGCCTGAGGCAACGGCAGCGGCGCGGGCGCGTTCATGTCGGGCACGCGCAATTGGGCCCCTTGCTCGCCGGGGCCGAGATCGGCGGCCGGCAACGTGGGCAACGGCTGCGGCGGTTTGGGCTGTGCCAACGGAAGCGGCGGCTTTGTCGTCCCCTGGAACTGCCCGCGCGTCGTCCCCACCAGCGCTACGCCACCCACCACAACCAGGCCACCCAGGATCCAGAGCCAGCTTTTCATGATGGAAACTCCTCATTCATCAGCAATTGACGATTACCAATTGCATACCGGATCGACGCTCTCTCAACTTTCGGTGTTCCCAAGTTCGTCGGCAATTGATAATTGAAAATTGGCAATTGTCAATTGCTAATGTTTTTCGAGAACTATTGCACTTGCAGCTTGCGCCGACGTCAGCGTCCCGGTATCGGCGCTAGCTCACCCATGAACAGGCGCTCTTCCTCTTCAACCATGATGACGCGAGCCGTCACCAGGTACACCAAGGTCGAACCGTCGCGCGACCAGCCGACGTTGCGGAAGAGCCGGCTCAGGTACGGGATCTTGCTCAGGATCGGCGGACCGTATTCGGTGCGTTCTTCAGCTAAGAAGCGGAAGCCGCCCAGGAGCACCGTGCCGCCGTCGGGCACATTGACGGTAGTATTGGCGATGGTGAGGCTGACCTGCGTCGGCTGAATGTTTACGATGAGCGGATTGTTGGCGAATAATGGTTGGCTGGCGCCGCCGTCAAACGTCGCCTGCCCGGGCGCCGGGCTGGGCACGGCAATCACATTCGCCGCCGCCGGGTCTTGCTGCCCCGCCGCCGCCTGAGGCGACACGTTCAGACGAATGAAGCGCCGATCGGGCGACACCGTCGGCTGTACCGTCATGGCCAGGCCGAATGGGATCTGCGACAGGTTCGGCATCATCACGACCGTGCCGTTCCCCAGCGTGGTCGGGATCAAGCCTGTGACCTGAGGCCGACTCATGAAACCGCCGATGGTCGCTTCCTGGCCGTTGTAGACTGTGATCTTCGGCGCCTGCATGATGTGGGCCCGGCGATCGCCTTGCACCGCTTCCAGAAACATGAACACCTGAATGTCGCTCAAGAACGCCAAACCCAGCGTGATGCCCGCTTCTGGTTGATAGCCGCCGAACTGAGGCGTCGTGAAGTTGTATGAACTGTTGCGAATCGGAATGTTGAGATCGGGCGTCAGCACGCCTGCGTTGGTCATACCCGAAATCAGCCCCCCCAGGCGATCCGCGGTGCGATTGATGAACGGCGCCGGGACGTACGTGCCGTTGACCATGTCGGGTTCGCGATTCGACGTCGGCGTACGCAGGTTCATGTCGAAATCGACGCCGATACGTTCAAAGAAAGTCTCCGACACGAGCACGGCCCTCAGCTCGACGGACACTTGCAAATCTTGCAGTTTCCGCAGTGACGCGAGAAGTTGCTGGACTTCTTCCTGGACTTCTTGGGCCTGGTTGATGACGAGAGCCATGCCGAGCGGGAAGTACTGAATGTTGCCCTGGCCGCCCATTTCTTCCCAAGTGTTCTTGCGAACGGCGTTGCGGATGAGGTTCATGAGTAGGTTGGCCATGTCGTCGGGCGATCGTTTGCCGTTGGCGCCCTTCGGCTGCGTCATCTGGTATCCCGACGGATCCGATGCGTAGCCCCCTGGCCCTTGACCGTGCGAGCTGACCACTTGGCCAGGAATCATCCCGTAGGGGGACGGTCCACCGTAACCCGCGTACTGCTGCTGCTGCATCGTCCGCTCCAGGGCCTTGACGACGTTTAGCGCATCGGGCAATGGATGATTTTCGACCGCGATCACCAGGTCGGCGATCGGGTAGGTGACGCGCTTGATGCGTCCGTTCGTTTCGTTGTCGGTGGTAATCTTCAGCACTTGATCTTCGATGACGTAGCTCAGCTTCAACGGCTTGAGCAGAATGTTCAGGGCAAACTTCATGTCGATGTCTTCGACCGAGACCGACAGCGGCGCGTCGAGCTTGACGCGGGCCCCCTGCAGCGTGCCGAGGTCCGGCACGACCTGGATGCCGCTGATCGCCGAGATGTCGCGGATCGCATCTTCCAACGGCCGATCCTTCAGGTGCAGGCTGATTGGCTGCCGCAGGCGATACTCGATGGCCTTTTCTTTCGGATCCTTGAGTTGATACGGAATACCGCCGCTCGGGTTTCCGCGCGGGCCGCGCGGCTTATTCCCGTAATCGATGGGATTTTCGTGCGTGAGCGATGGCGACGGGTGATGGGCGAGCTGGCCCACGAAGAAATCCTGCTGCTTTTTCTCGTCCCGATCCCAATTTTCTTGAGCCCTGCGCGTTTCGATGATGCGCCGCGCCGCCAGGGCCGCGACATTTTCCGGATCGATTTCACGCACCTGTTCGAGCAGGACCATCGCTTCCTTGAGCTTGTTTTGCTTCACCAGTTCGGTCACGCTCCGCATCTTCTCGACAACCTGCTCTTGGCGCTTGACGATGTCTTTCTGATGCTTGTTTTCGTCATGGAAACTCGCAAAGCGCATGCCCTTTTCACGCTCCGTGAGCCGGTCCTGGTCCATCAGGTTGCGGTACTGCTGCATGCGTGCTTCCGGCATGCGGCGCAGCTCGTTGGCACGGGCACTCTCGAGATGGGCGAGGCCGATCTGGTCCACGTATTGCTTGAGGGCGTCGATCGCTTTCTGTTTCTGCTCCTTGTCCTTTTGATTGAACAGATCGTTGGCGCGGCGCATCACTTCGGAACCCTGCTGGCGTAGCTGCTGAACTTGCACCAGCTGCAGACTTTTGTAGTCGTCGAGCATGTTGTCGCGCTCCGAATTTGGCAGCGTGGTTTGCGTCTTCTTCTCGGTGATCTTTCCTCCTTTGAGGATTTCCTGCCCACTGCTTTGATTCCCGACGAGCTGAATCATCGAGCTCGGATGCATGTCAGGCGTGGCCATGATGTCGCGCATCTGGGCCTGATATTGCTGCGGCAGCAGGCTCGGATCGATCGTCTGGAAGAGGAAAAGCGATTTCTGATGATCCTTCCGTGCGAAGGCCTCGACGGCGGCCTCGAAGTTGCGCTTCGCTTCGATGAGCGACTGATTGTATTCCTCGGCGCTGATTGAGCGAACCAGACGTTTCACTTCTTCCGCAACGCCGTAGGCCGGCTGGTTCCACAGCTCCAAACAAATTTTGCGGGCGCTGGCGCAATTGCCGTGGGCCAATTCGAGCTGGGCGTGATGAAGTTGCTGACGGCCGGCCTTGAGCCAGGCGTCGCGCTCCGGATCGCCGGTGGAGGCGATATCGACTTTCAGCGGACCAACGGGCGAATTGCCATTGAACGGCTGCGTGCCCGCCGCGACCTGATTGAGGTAATGGGCAGTCTGGTCGATGCGGCCGGCATCGAGATTAAAGATCTGGGCGATGCGCCGGGCCGCGACGAGACACGCCTGCGCCTTTTCGAAACGCTGCGAATCGTCGGTCTTGGCAACCTGTTCCGTGGCTTGTTGCAAGTGGGCCTGGATCTGCTTGTCGCAGCGGGCGTAGATGCTTGACAGCACGGCATCGGGCGAATCTTCCTCATTGAGATTGAAGGTTGCGTTCAGGGCGCGGGCTTCGAGAGCTTTCTGCCGGGCTTCGATGAACATACCCTGCCGTTCCATCTCGCGTGCCTCGCGCACGATCACCATCGCGCGGTTCTTGTTCTCGTTCATCACCCCCGGCGGAATCATCGGCGGCGGTCCGATCTTGTTCGGCCCATCCTTGCCGGCCTTGGCGAGCTGCGCGGGATCCGTGGGCGATTTCGGCGTGTCGATATTCTTGGCGGCGCGGAGGCGGCCAATCTCTTCGATCAGCTTGCTGGGCCGATCGCCGAAATCGAAGACGCCAAACGGACCGTGCAGGTTTTGGGCGAGGAAAGCGTGCTTCTCGGCCTCGTCCAGATTGCCCTGCGTAAAGAGCTTGCGGGCCTGGATCATCGCCTTGGCCGACTCATCGCGATTGCTGGCGGTGCGTACGCGCAGGATTTCCTTGCGCAGTTTGTCGGGCGTGTCTTCGAAGAGGCCCCATCGCGCGTCCTTGGATGCCTGAGCCTGGTTGCACAAAAGGTCGGCCTCGTCGAATTTTTTTTGCCCTAGCAAAGCGCGGCCCTGGCGGACGAGGACGCGCGGATCGGCGTCCTTGACCGGCTCGCGGCCGGCGTTCGGCATCACATTCGCAAGACTCGACTGACGCCGCTGAATCTCGTGCAGCAACCCGTCGGGCGTCATTCCGTTGGGGTCCCAGTTGACTTGCGCGTTCTTGGCCTCGAAGGCGAGCTTGCGCGCCACCTCGAAGTTGTTCAACTCCAGGGCGCGATACCCGTCTTGAAGCATGTGCCGGGCGATTTTTTCCACAAGGACCTGCTCGCGATCCTTCTTTGGGCTAGAGGAATTCGTTCCAAACGGCCAAAGTCCCCCGATGAGCTTCGATGTCGATTTGGCCGGCTCAACTGGCGGCACGTCAAGCGACTGGGTCAGATCGAGTGGCGGCCCTGTTGGCTTGTCGTTTTTGCCGAACAACCCCTTGATGTCGGGCAGCCACGAAGATTCCTTGACTTCTACTTCCACATTAGGCGGTAACGCTGGTTTGGCGCGGGCGTTGAGGATGTCGCGACGCAGCTTGGCGGGCGAATCGCTCCACGGCTGCATCAACGTAGTCAGACTAGAGCTCGCCTTTTCCGCCTGGACGGCCAGGCTTTCCGCAGCGGCGAGATCACCCTGTTTAAGCGCAGCGCGGCCGGCACTTAGAAGCGATTTCGCGTCCGTGTTGCCCGGCGGCGCCCCAGGAACTGGCGCTTGCAGGCGGCGCGTCAATTCCTCGACCTGCTGCTTCTCCATCGTCGTGAGGTACTGGTTGGCATTGAGCGCCTTGAGTAGATTGGCTGCCTCGAATGCGAGGCCTTGTTGCAACGCGTGCTCGGCGCGTTGGAGTTGCATGCCGCCCTCTCGTTTGGATTTCAGAGCGATCACGTTCTTCGCGCTGAAGCCGCTCAGGTCCCGTTGCTGGACGGAAGTAAGATGTTGCTGCCCGGACTGCGCCGCACGGAAGAGCTGCTCGGCGGCTTCGAATTCGCCGTTCCTGTAGTTGTCGATCGCGAACTTGAGCGCCTGTCGCGCCCGTTCGGGGCCGATCACTTCGTCCTGCGCGTTGGTGGCACGGACCAGAAAGATCATGACGCCGAGCATGAGCGCGAGCCATGCGGTTCGCCGAACCAACCCGTTCTTCGCGACCAGATGTGTAACCATCCCGGGCCTCCTTTCCGCCCCTCTCGTTGTTGAGAGGGGTTATTGAGGGGCGTGGCTGCGTCCCTCATTCCTTACCCCATTCAAATCCCCGCGAGCGAGCCTTCCCCAAGGCACGGCGCTCGGCGCTGATCGCTTGAGAAAATTATTTTCATTCAAGTTTAGGCATAGAAACCGGCGGGACCATAACGAGCGCTCGTCGGGTCGTCAAGAGCGGTTCATACAAATGAACCACGGGGAACACGGGGAACACGGGGAACGAAGAGGATGTAGCTCACCCTCACTCTTCCCCGTGCTCCCCGTGTTCCCCGTGGTTCAATGTCGTATACGCGTTACTTGCCCTGGAACGCCAGTACTTCTTTCGCCAGTTTGCGCACATTCTCATCGGGATCTTGCAAGAGCGGCGTGACCGCGAGGACGACTGCGTCCGATTCACCAGGAATCTCGCGCAACACACCCAGCGTGAAGACGCGGATCTCGACGTCTTTGTCTTTGAGATTCGCGATCAGGTTCGGAATCGCCCTCTGTGCTCCGACGGCAACGGCCACCAACGCTTGCAGCGTCGATTTGCGCACCTCGCGGTCAGGATCGCGCAGCGCTTGCGTCAAGCCGGGCAGTACCGACTCCTCCTTGAGCTGCAACGTCGCCAACGCTTGCGCCGACTGGCGGCGCACGTTGAGGCTCTTTGTCGTCAACGCATCCGCGAGAAACGGCCCCGCCGGGCTGCCGAGCTTTTGCAGATTCACGATTGTGCGGCCGTGCGATTTCGCGTAGTTCTCCAGCAACATGTCGCGCATTGTCTCCCGCGCCGGATTGCCGATCTTGACGAGCGCCTTGATGGACTCCTCGGCCAGTTGATCGCTCGCATCGGTCGCGGCGAACTCGAGCGCGACAAGCCCGCCAGCGGCGTCCGGGCCGATTTCGCCCAAGGCCCGGGCTGCTTCGAGCTTCATCGCCACCGAATCGTCTTTGAGCGCCTCGACCAGGGCCGGCACTGCAGCCTTCTTGAATCGGCCCAGGGCTTCACCCGCGGAGCTGCGCACGGCATCATTCTTCTCGGTCAGCATCTTCAGCAGCGGCTTGATCGCGTCCTTGGGATCGGTGCCGATGCGGCCCAGGGCGAACGCCGCCTTGGCGCGAATGCCATCGTTCTTGTCGGCAAGCGCTTTGAGCACGTCGGGCGCGGTCGCCTTGGCGTCCGTCCCGAGCCAACCGAGCGCGGACAGGGCGTAGTAACGGGTATCGAGATCGTCGGACGCGAGCAGCTTGGCGACCGGCATGACTGCGTCCTTGCCCATCTTACCCAGCGCGAGGGCGGCGCTGAGCCGCAATTCCTCGTCCTTTTCGCCGAGGATCTTGATCAGTCCTGGAATCGCTTTCGCGGCCGGAGGCCCGATGTCGGCGAGGGCGTTGATGGCATCAAGGCGCGTCTCGCGATCGGCGCTGTCGAGGCTCTTGATGAGGGCGCCGTAATCCTTTTTCTCGGGTTGATCCGTTTGCTGGATTGATGTCGGAGTGAATGCCGTGAGAAACAGGATCGCAAATTGCATGACAGGTTTCCCTTCCGAATTGCGTTTAGCGTTCGCGTGACGCCACACGAGCGCTAAACGAGAAACCGCGGGGCTTGACAACTTGACGATTCACGCGGCCTTTTCGTTCACGCCAATCGGTTTAGTCGCGTCGATGAAGAGGGACACGAAGCCGATGAAGACGAATACTGCAGCGCAGGTGAGGAAGAGGGCGTCATAGCCGATTTTTTTAGTCGCGAACATGCCGGTCAAGGGGAGCAAGACGAGCGGCGAAACCGCGCCCCCCAGGTTCCCCCACATGTTGCCCCAACCCAGGACGACGCCGACGTTGCGTTTGCCTGCGTCGAGGTTGTAGCCCCAGATGGCGGGGAGTCCCATGTCGTGCACGATCGACATGACCGACAGGCCGATGACGACCGGCCAGGCGCCCTCGATGAAATAGCACGCCGCGAACGCCGCCGCGGTCGCGAATCGTGTCGACGCGATCGGGAAGCAGCGGCCGATGCGCGAGCCGTACTTTTTCGTCATCCAGTCGGTCCACCAACCGCCGACGATCAAGGTCGGCAAGGCGACAAAGAATGGCAAGCTCGCCATCAGGCTGCGCTCGGTCCCTTCGGGGATCTGGTGCACTTCGTAGAGATACAGAGCCAACTGATTGCCGAGGATGATCCAGCCGAAATTGGTCCCGAACTGTACGATCGAGCTGGCCCACAGGCTGCGGTCGGTCAGGATGCTGCGCCACAGGACGGAAGCCGGTAAAGGAGGCACGCCTTCCTCGTTCGATTTTTCATGCGCCCCAGCAAGCTCCGCCTCGGCCTCGTTGGTCATGAAATGCTGTCTGGGCGTATCGCGAAAGAACCAGAAAAAGATCAACGCGAGCACCACGCCGATCACGCCATAGATCAACAGGACCGGCGGCCAACCATCGCCGAGCACCTGACGAATGCGGCCTGGGAACACGACTTCGAGCAGATTGCGATTGAGGCGTGTGGTTTTGTCCGTGTTGCCAGGCGTCTCCGCATCTTGAAGCAGATCGAGCGCTTGCCGAGTCAATTTCGATTTGATCGGATTCAGATCAATGCCGTGGAACAGCTGGGGGTCCTGGAGCCAGCGATTCACGGCTACCACCATCATGTCGAGGTCGTTGGGTGTCGTTTCGCGGCCATTGGCGACGCGATTGAAAGCCTCGCTCGATTCTGGCGTCAGCTTCTCGTACAGACGAGTGTTTAGGTCAGACATGAAGCGTTCGTCAACTACCTTGTGGGCAAAACCGGAGGAGTCGAGAATGTCCTTGGGCCCTTCGAGTAAGGAATTTTTGGAGACAGGCATGAAAACGATTATGAGAAATCCCGTGATCGCCGGCGTGATGGCGCCGCCGATACGTCCCCCCAAAGACACGATGCCGCTCGCGAGGCCTCGTTGGTGGTAGGGAATCCAGCGACGAATCAACCCCGCGCACGCTGGATAGCCGCCCGCCTCGAACACGCCGCAGCCCAGCCGCAGGAGGAGAAGCACGACGAAACCGTCGGCGAAGCTGATCAAACCGGTGAGCACGGACCAAATCGCCAGATAGATCGAGAGCATCCAACGCGTGCCGTAGCGATCCGCTAGCCAACCCGCCGGGATCTGGGCGAAGGCATAGGTCCAGAAGAAAGCGCTCAGCATCCAGGACGTTTCGCGGTCGCTCAGTCCGAGCCCCTCGCGAATGTAAGGGGTGATGTACCCCAAACAGTAGCGATCGAGATACAAGAGCACCGCGACACAGACGGTGAGCGCAAGGACTAAATAGCGAACTCGAGTGGGAGCGTTGGGTATGGCCATCCAGGAAATGTAACAAGGTGGGGCGGGAAATGCAAACCCCAAGCCGCTTACGGCTATTCCTGTTTCTTCGGCGGCACGCGAAACAGACGGATGCTCGTCCATTCCTCGTCGCCGTCTTCGTATTTTACGAACAGACGTTCCCCCTCGACCTTGCTGATCGTGCCAGGGAAATAGTGCGGTCCACCACTCCAGCGGCACTCGATTTTCGTGCCCGGCTTCACGTCGAAGCGCTTGATCAATTCCGGCGTCACCATGCGCTCCAGGCCGTCGAGAAATTGCACGACGATCTTGTCGTCTTCGATCGAGACGATCTCGGCGGGATAGACGCACTGATCGCAGTCGATGCACAGAACGCGGTCGCCTTCGTCGAAGAGAAACGCCGGCACGCCGATCGGGCAGCGCCAGAAACGGGCGCGGGTGACGCGCGTATTAGTCTCGTGCGTGCCGTCCTCGTATTCGACGTCGAGGATCTCGCCATGCACGCGCGTCACGGTCGCTTGCGGATACATGCGTTGCGGCTCATCCTTGGGGCGGATGAAAATCGACTCCCCCTCCTCGACTATGAGCGTCATCAACCCGATCTCTTGCACGACGAGTTGCTCGCCGTTGTCGAAGAATACGTGGATGCCGCGCGTGCCCATGTTGAGGATCGTGCCCGGATACCAGAAGAAGTCAAGCCATCGTCCCAGCACGCGATCACCGATGCGCCAGTTGGAGTCCTTGACGGCCTCGCCCAGATCGAGCGACTGCTTGACCGGCGCCCCCATCGCGGCCAGGGCATCGGGGCTGACGTATGCGATGGGACGCTGTACGCGCACCATGCTGATCGAAGTCCACTCGTCCTCGCCTTGATCGTAGGTGACGAGGATGGTCTCCCCTTTGCGCTGTTGCACCGTACCGGGGGCGAAGTAGAGAGCGTTCTTGTTCTTGCAAAAAACGCGGCTTCCAATGTTGATGTCTTGCGTCAGAACGTGCGCGTAATGGACCCAGGTCGCCTCGCCGTCGTCGAACACCACCATGCAGCCGACGTCCGTGATTTCACGGACGACGGATGGGTAGAAATACGAGTCCAGCTTCTTGGCGATAACGCGATCGCCTGCCTTCCAAGGATTGGCGACGACGGTGGCTTTTTTGAATTTGAGCCAGTCGAACAGTCCCATCAGCGTGTCCCCTCAACACTGGCTGCGGCAGCTTTTTCAAACTTCACTTATTATACAACGCGAATCCATTCCAACGCAACAATCAGGTTTTCGTTTGCACCGGTTTGCGGCAGCCCTTCAATTCGGAACCGGGCGCTTCCGGCGGCAGCGGAGCGACACTTCTGGCGCACGAGATACAAAACACCAGGCCGAGCAACATCGCGCCAATGCCTTGCATGACGTAAACGCCGCGCTGAAATAGGTCGCCGAGCAGCGCCGCCAGGAGAAGGACATAGACAAGCAAGCTTTCCCGCGGCGCGACGAGGACGCCGGTGACGCCTTTCGGACATTCGAGAACGCCAGTGAATTCGAGATAGGAATGATACGCCGCGATCGCTCCGCCAGCAAAAGCCGGGACCAAAGCCAGCACCGTCTGGCCCGCGGCCGGCACGCCGGGCAGGAACATGCCGAAAGCGAGAATCCCCGCCGCCGCCATGATGAACGAACGCTGATAATAACAGAGCGGGCACGCTTTCAATTCCATCTGGATGCTCAAGTGCAAACTGCCGAGCGTGCCGACGACCGCGACGAAGAGAGCGAGACGTGTCCAGAGGATCTTCAAGTCCGGTGCAGGCGAGGAGGTTGCCGTCGTGTCGTTGGCCATGATCGAGTCCATCGCACAGAGGTTAGCGCATGTTGCGTCTTCGTTAGATTACCAGAGCGCCCCTCGGATACAAGGCGTTCCTCGCAGGGCGAGCGGCTGCTTGCGTAACCGCTCGCATCCGAATATATCCACATTATGAAATATTTCTTCTTCCACCTCATGTCCTGGCCGTACCTGGACGCGGACTTCGATGCGAAGAATGACTCCGCCTGGATCTGGCTTTCCAACTCGAACTACGACCCGGTCAAAGGACACGACCTCTATCGCGAGTACATTGACACGCTTGCTTATGCCGAGGAACTGGGCTTCGATGGAATCTGCGTCAACGAGCATCACCAGAACGCCTATGGATTGATGCCGTCGCCCAACGTCATCGCGGGGGCGCTCACGCAGCGCACGAAGAAGATCAAGATTGCGGTCATTGGCAACGCGCTGCCACTCTACAATCCGCCGCTACGAGTCGCGGAGGAATTCGCGATGCTCGACGTGATGTCGGGGGGACGGCTCATCACCGGGATGGTGATCGGCGGCGGGCCGGAGTATTTCTCCTATCAGATCGAACCGACGACGGCGCGCGAGAAGTTTCGCGAGGCGCTCGATCTTATCATCAAAGCGTGGACGACGCCGGGGCCGTTCGAGTGGAACTCCAAGCACTACTACTTCCGCTACGTCAATCCTTGGCCGACGCCGCTGCAGAAGCCGCACCCGCCGATCTGGATTCCGGGGGTCGGCAGCGCGGAGACGATCGAGTTCGTCGCCCAGCGCCGTTACGCCTATATGGGCGTGCCGTACTTTCACATCGACGTCTTTCGCCGGGTCTTTGGTCAATTCCGCGAGGCGTGCGCCAAGGCCGGCTACGAAGCACACCCGGAGCAGATGGGCTGGGGCGTGCCGATCTACGTCGCGGAAACCGACAAGCAGGCGCGCGCAGAGTTCGAGCCGGCGTTCCGGTACTTCATCAAGAACCTCTTGAAAGGCATCGGCTTGACGCCGCCGGGCTACACCAGTCCCAAGTCGGCCGCGGCGATTTTGCAGAATCAGAAGTTTTTCCTATATCAACAAGAGACCTGGGCCGACATCGAGAACGGCGTTTTCGCCATCGTCGGCAGCCCGGAGACGGTGCGTCAGAAACTCGCACGCTATCAGAAGGAATTGGGCGTCGGCGTCGTGTTGACGGGATGCCAGACGGGGACCTTGCCGCATCATCTGGCACGGAAGAGCATGGAGCTGCTGGCGCGCGAGGTGTTGCCGAGGGTGCGTTGAATTCGTTTGGCGCTCACGGTGAAGCCGCCGGTTGCTGGCGGTTCACCGCGAGCGATAAACGGGGAGAAAATGGGATGTTGAACATCCTCAAGAAACTGAAGTACGGTGCCCGCGTCCTCCTCTCCAAGGGCGGCGGTCAGCCCGAGACCATCGACATCGCCGGCAAATCGACCATCTTACTGCACGGCGGCGCCGGCGAACCCTTTGTGTATTTGCACAGTGCCCTCGGCGAATCGCTGATGTGGCTGCCGTTCCATCAGGCGTTCGCGGAAAAATTCAAAGTCTACTCGCCCATTCATCCCGGCTTCGGTCGCTCCGGTGGGTTCGACCAGATCACCGACATCGAGGATATGGCGTTCCACTACCTCGACATGCTCGACGCTCTCGGTCTGGAGCAGGTATGCCTCGGCGGCGTCAGCCTCGGCGGCTGGATCGCGGCCGAAATCGCGGTACGCTGGCCGGAGCGCGTCAAGAAATTGTGGATCGCCGACGCGCCGGGCCTGTGGGTCGAAAGCCAGCCGCTGGGGGACCTCTTTCGTCTTGCGCAAAATCGCGACAAGCTGCGCGAGATGCTTTTCGACGATCCCAAGGGAGCCATCGCGACGCTCGTCGTCAAGGACCAGCCGGACGAAGCGATGATGCTGAACGCTTTTCAGGCGATGAGCGTGCTGGCGCGTATGATCTGGACGCGTCCCTACGATCCGAAGTTGGCGGGCCGACTGCGCCGTATCGCGTGCCCGACGCTGCTATTGTGGGGCGACCACGACCGGCTCGTTCCCCCAGCGTACGGCGAGGTGTATCAGAAGCTCATCCCCGGCGCGGAGCTGAAGCTCATCAAGGATTGCGGACATTTGCCGATGTTCGAGAAGGAAGCCGAGTTCGTCGAGACGATTACGAATTTTTGCCTAGCGTAATTTATCGTGGGGATTATTGCCATGCGATGCGGTATCATCTTCGGCGCTCTGTTTCTGATACCTGCCGTTTCCTTTGCGCAGACTTTCGATCAGACGGTCGCCCCGCTGCTCGTCGATCGCTGCATTGATTGCCACAGCGGCGTCAAACCAAAGGGTAAGCTCGATCTGACGAAAAAGAATTCGACGTCGCGCGTCGTCATCGCGAAAGACCTCAAGGAAAGCACCCTCTGGCAGCGCGTCGAGTCCGGCGAGATGCCGCCGAAGAAGCCGCTCTCCGACAAGGAGAAGGCGATCCTGAAAGCGTGGATCGAAAGTGGCGCCACGTGGGGCACGGACCCGATCGATCCGTTTCGCGTCACCACATCGCGCCGCGCCGGTTACGATTGGTGGGCGCTGCAGCCGATCAAACGCCCCGCGGTGCCGCCGACTTCCAAGAACAGGGATTGGCAGGATTGGCCGCGCAATCCGATCGATAACTTCATTCTCGCCAAGCTCGAAGCGGAAGGGCTGTCGCCGTCGCGCGAGGCCGAAGCCTTCACCGTGATGCGCCGGCTGCAATTCGACCTGACCGGCCTGCCCGCGACGCCGCAGGAGACCGAGGACTTCCTGAAATCCTATTTCGCCGGCACGAAACCGCACGCAGCTCTAGTTGATCGCTTGCTTGCCAGTCCGCAATACGGCGAACGCTGGGCCCGGCACTGGCTCGACATTGTCCGCTTCGGCGAAAGCAACGGCTTCGAGCACGACGAGCTGCGCAAGAATGCCTGGCCGTATCGCGATTGGGTCATCGACGCCTTCAACAAGGACATGCCGTTCGACGAGTTCGCGCGACTGCAAATCGCCGGCGACGTGCTCAAGAAAGACGATCCTTCAGCTCTCATCGCGACGGGATTCCTCGTCGCGGGCGGCTACGACTCGGTCGGCCAGGGACAGCAAAGCGCCGCGATGAAAGCGGTCGTGCGGCAGGACGAACTAGAGGATATCGTCGGCACGCTCGGCCAGACGTTCCTCGGCCTGACGGTGCAGTGCGCGCGTTGCCACGATCACAAGTTCGATCCGGTACGCATCGAGGAATATTACCGCCTCACAGCGGCGGTTGCGGGAGTGCGCCACGGCGAACGCGATATCAGCGCGCCGGCGATCCGTGCAGCGTTCGCGAAATCCCAGGCCGAGGCCGACAAACGCCTCGATGAATTGCGTGCTGAGCTTGTCGCCCTCGAAAAACCGATCCGCGCGAAAATCCTCGCTGAGCGCAAGAAGGCCGGCAAGGCGCCGCAAGACAAGATCCGCGACCCCGTTGCCTACTGGGATTTCACGAAGAGCCTGAAGGATGAAGTCGCTGGCCTGGAAGCGAAGCTGCACGACGACGCCAAGCTCGCGCCTGAAGGTCTGCACCTGCCCGCCGGCAAAGCGTACGCTTCCTCGCCGCCGATCGCCAGACCGATCCGCGCCAAGACGCTGGTCGCCGTCGTGCGCCTGAGCGATCTGACGCAGCGCGGCGGCGCTCCCATCAGTCTGCAATCACTTGACGGCACTTCCTTCGACGCCATCGTCTTCGGCGAACGTGAACCCGGCCGCTGGGTTGCCGGCAGCGATTTCTTTCGCCGTACGCAGGACTTGCAGGGGGGCGTCGAAACCGACATGAAGCCGATTCACATGGCGATGACGTATCACGCCGATGGATCGATAATCGCCTATCGCAACGGCGTGCAGTACGGCAAGCGTTACAAGGCGAAATCGCTGCAATCGTTCGAGGCGAATCAGGCGAAGCTGCTCTTCGGCCTGCGTCATCTGCCTGCGGGAGGCAATAAGCATCTCGCCGGCACGTTGATTCGCGCCGAGCTTTATGATCGCGTCTTGACGCCGGACGAGATCACCCTGAGCGCCGGGGTCGCCAGCGATTTCGTGAACGACGATGAGATTGTCAAGCGTCTCGATCCAGCCGCCAAGCTGAAACGCGACGCCTTGCTCGAGCAGATGGCGAAAGTGATTGCCAAGCAGCCCGTCTTGTCGATGTCGCGCGCCTACGCTGTAAGCCCGCGCCTCACGGAGAAGACGCACCTGCTCGTGCGCGGTAATCTCGCCCAGCCCGGACCGCTCCTGACGCCTGGAGGCGTCGCTGCCTTGAAGCTCTCTGCCGACTTTGGCCTGGCCGACAATTCGACCGACGCCGAGCGCCGCCAGAAGCTCGCCGAGTGGATCACCGCTGCGAAGAATCCGCTCTTCGCGCGTGTCATGGTCAATCGCCTCTGGCACTACCACTTCGGCGTGGGGCTGGTCGATACGCCGAGCGATTTCGGCTTCAACGGCGGCCGCCCGTCGCATCCGGAGTTGCTCGACTGGCTCGCCGACGAGTTTGCCAAGAACGGCTACAGCGTCAAACACATGCATCGCCTAATCGTCAACTCCGCCACGTATCGCCAGGCTTCGCGAGTTGATCCGCAAGCCGCCAAGCGCGACACCGACAATCGCTGGCTGTGGCGCAAGGCGCCGATGCGGCTCGAAGCGGAGGCGTTGCGCGACGCCATCCTGAGCGTCGCCGGGCAGTTGAACCCGCAGCGCGGCGGCCCCGGCTATCAGGACTTCAAGCTGTCGATCCGCGGTGCGACGCATTATTACAACCCGGTCGATCTGGATGATGCCGCGCTGTATCGCCGCAGCATCTACCGCACTGGGGCCCGCAGCGGCCGCAATGGGCTGCTCGACGCCCACGACTGCCCCGATCCGTCGACGGTGGCGCCTCGCCGCGCGTTGACGACGACACCGTTGCAAGCGTTGGCGTTGATGAACAACGCGTTCGTTTTGCGCATGGCCGATCGCTTCGCGGAACGATTGAAGAATGAAATGGGCAATGATGTGAACCGCCAGATCGAGCGTGCTTATGAGCTAGCGTACGGCCGACCCGCGACCCGCGCCGATATCGCGCTCGCGCGGCCCGTCATTGAGCGGCACGGGTTGGCGGTGTTTTGCCGGGCGGTGTTTAACAGTAATGAATTTGTGTACGTGGATTGACGTTCATCGTGGTAAAATACCCAACGACCGTCATGGCGTACTGATTCTTGAGAGGCGCGACGATGATTCTGACCAGAGCAAAAATGAAAATCGGCCGACGCGATCACGGGCGCAAGATGTCGCTCAAGGCGTTCGAATTCGTCGAGACTGAAGAAGGCTGGCACTACGAACTAGCCAGGGGGTATGTTGTCGTGTCCGACGTTCCAAGCTTTCCCCACATGCGGCGAGCGTCACTCATTCGCAAACGCGTCGATCAATATGATGGTGCCAGTCCCGGCCTTATCTACGAGGTGCTCACCGGGACCGAATGCAAGCTTCTCATCCCCGCGTTGGAGAGTGAGCGGCATCCGGATATCTCGATCTATCTCACGCCGCCGCGCAACCGCAAGGGACGGACGATGTGGCGCACCTGGTTTCCCGATTTGGTCGTCGAAGTCGTTTCGGAAAGCTCGCGCGATCGCGATTACACCGAGAAACGCGACGAATACTGGTCCCTCGGCGTCAAGGAGTATTGGATCGTAGACGCAAGCGTACAGCAGGTCTTGGTTCTGCGGCGAGGTAGATCCGATTGGATCGAAAAGACGCTCGGCCCCGACGACATCTGCGAGACCAAGCTGCTGCCGGGATTCAAGCTGCCCTGCGCCGCTATTTTCGCAGCGGCGGGCGAGGAGGAACAATGAGCTTTGAAGGGACTTCCACGATCGATCGCCGTTCCTTCCTTCACTTCGCCGCCCAGGGTCTCGGCGGCGCCGCGCTCGCGTCGTTGCTGGCACGCGACGGCAACGCGGCCACGCACCATCCGCCCAAGGCACGCCGCGCGATCCACATTTGCCTGTGCGGCGCGATGAGCCACGTCGACACGTTCGACTACAAGCCTGAACTCGTCCGCCTGCACGGCAGCTCTCTGCAATCGAGCGAACGACCCGATGTCTTCTTCGGCCAGGTCGGCCGGCTGCGGCAGAGCGATTGGGCGTTTCATCGGCGCGGCAAGAGCGGGCTGTGGGTGTCGGATCTGTTTCCGCACATTGCCGAGGTTGCCGATGAATTGACGATCATCCACTCGATGGTCGCAGAAACGTCGAACCACACGCCGGCGACGTTCCAAGAAAACACCGGTTTCCGCCTCAACGGCTTCCCAACCATGGGCGCCTGGCTGTCCCATGGCCTCGGCAGCGAGTCGGACAACCTGCCTGCGTTCGTCGTCATCCCCGACACACGCGGCCAACCTGCGGGCGGCTCGATCAACTGGTCCAACGGCTTTCTCCCCGCGCGTCATCAAGGCGTGATGATGCGCAGTCAAGGCACGCCGATCGACGATCTGTTCCCTGCCCGCGCGCTTCCCGAAGGCGCCGACCGAGCGACGCGCGATCTCATCGACGCGATGAATCAACAGCATCAGACCCAGCACCCCGGCGACGACGCGCTCGCCGCCCGTATCCGCAGCTACGAGTTGGCCGCGCGCATGCAGTTGGCAGTCCCGGAAGTCGCAGACCTGCGTCAGGAAACCAATGAGACGCAGCTCCTGTACGGCGTCCAGCATCAAGAATCGGCCGACTTCGGCCGCAGTTGCTTGCTTGCCCGCCGCTTGCTAGAGCGCGGCGTGCGTTTCGTGCAATTGTTTTCCGGCGGCTCGTTCGGCAATCCGCGGATCAACTGGGACGGCCACGAGAACATACGCGCCAACCACGGTCAGGAGGCGCCGCGCATCGATCGCCCCGTCGCCGGCCTGTTGCGTGATCTGCGCCGGCGCGGCATGCTCGAGGACACGCTGGTGCTGTTCACGACCGAGTTTGGCCGAACGCCGTTCACGCAGTCGGCGGCCAACGTCGTCGGAACGGGCCGCGATCACAATCAGTACGGCTTCAGCGTCTGGCTCGCCGGTGCGGGCCTCAAGCACGGCATGGCATTCGGCGCCACCGACGAAATCGGCTGGAAGGCGGCCGAGCACGTAGTTAACTGGTACGACTTCCACGCGACCGTTTTGCACCTGCTTGGTATCGATCACGAACGGCTTACGTTCTATCACAACGGCATACAACGCCGACTGACGAACGTGCATGGTGAGGTAATCCAGGAAATTCTCACTTGAGAACGGAACAATCGCACGGAAGTTCGCCGAATTTGAGAGATATTCGGGTTGCGTAAAGTCCGTTTTTAAGTAAAGTTAACAAGGCGATTTGACTTCTCACCCAGCGAAAGACGATTTCATGAGTCAACAAGCACATTCGTCCGGTTTTCTTGCGTCCCTTGTCCATTGGTTTGCCCCACCATTCGACACCGGCGAAGCTCCGCCGGAAACAAGCGAACGCATTGATTGGGGTCGCGCCGTTCCCTACTTCGGCATGCACCTTGGCGTGCTGCTGGTGTTCTTCGTTGGCTGGAGCTGGCTGGCGGTATCGATTGCCGTTTTTCTCTATGCTCTCAGAGTTTTCACGCTTACCGGTTTTTACCATCGTTACTTTTCGCACCGCTCGTTCAAGACCTGGCGTATTGTCCAGTTCATCTTCGCGGTGATCGGCTGCTCGTCCGTACAGCGCGGTCCCTTGTGGTGGGCGGCCCATCATCGCCATCATCACGTCCATTCGGATGACCCCCAGGACATTCACTCGCCCAGGCAAAAGGGCATCTTCTGGAGCCACATGGGGTGGTTCTTGACGCCGCGGTCGCAGCGCACGAACTTCAAGATCATTCCCGATTTCGCCAAGTATCCCGAACTGCGTTTCCTCGATCGCTACGATCTGCTCGTGCCGATCTTGCTGGCGGTAGGGCTGTTCGGGTTCGGCGAATTCGTGGCCGCGGGCATGCCGGATTCAGGCGTGACCGGCTTCCAGCTACTGGTGTGGGGCTTTTTCGTCTCCACGATTGCCGTCTATCATGTGACGTATCTCGTCAACTCCGCGACGCACCTCGTCGGCACGCGCCGTTACGAGACGAAGGACGACAGCAAGAACAGCATGATCGTGGCTCTCCTGACCTTTGGTGAAGGCTGGCACAACAATCATCATTACTATCCGAATTCGACGCGCCAGGGCTACTTCTGGTGGGAGATCGACATCACCTACTTCATCCTGAGCTTCTTGAGCATGCTGGGCTTGGTGTGGGATTTGAAGGCCGTGCCGAAGCGGATTCTATATCCGAAGAAAGCCGCAACGCCGATTCCCGTGCAGGCTGAACCCATTCCGGTACAGAGTTCGTGACCACTAGCCCGCAGCGCAAGCAAGGGCATCTCTACATCCCTTGCTTGCGCTGCGGGCTAGTGAAACGTGCGTTCACAACAATACTCGAACAGCAAATCCCACTCCGCTCGCTGAATCCGCCGGCACAACATAGCCAGCTCATCAGTTCCGCGTGCTGCCTTTTCGCATAGATCGACGAAGGCCGCCGCATCCCATTTCTTCTGTTTGACTAGATATTCGCTTCCGTCCGGCATTCCCGCGTCTTGCGTCAACGTCGCCGCCTGTTGACACAATTTGCCGAATATCGCATGCGTCGGCACGCGGCGGAACCAGTACTTCGCGTTCCAGTAATCAGGCTCGCGGCGATGCAGGATGCCGTGCCAGTAGCTGCCTTCGAGCATGTCGAGATCCTGGCTAATATTGTGCGATTCGTCGAAAAAGTCGTGCAGCAGCCATAGCCCAGCGAGACACGCAGCGGTCTGGTTGTTGGCGGGTAGTTCGGCGGCGAGTTGCTGGAGATGCGGACGCACCGCGAGATTGGGCTCGCCGGGGCCGAGCTCGTTGAGGCGGTCGGCAATCAGAGAGCGGATGTCGGCGATCATGACGGGAGCGTCCTCAGAATTTCGTCGATGTGGGCAATCTCGGCCGCGATGTTGGCGCGGGCGAGGCTTTCGAGTCGCAAGTGTATTTCAGGGTCCAAGTAGATCGATGAACGGGCCAGAAGACCCTTCATTATTGATCGACGAGCGATGAAAAAATCCCTGTCAGCGATGTGAGCGTATTCTAGACGAATCGCCCTAACATATTCGGCATATCGTTCCGCACAGGTCCCCAAGATGCCCAGGTCTACGTCAAGGAAGAATTCGGCAAAAAAGTCGTCTCTCGGCGCCTGATGATCCTTTGTCATCAAGATGAGGTCGCAAACACGAACGATTCGCGATTCGGATAGCCCCAGGTTCAGCATGATACGCCGCGCGACGTCGGCGCTACGACACTCATTGTCCGAACTGCGCGGATCATAAACGAGGTCGTGAAACCATGCGGCTAATTCAACATTGTTCATTTCAACGTCTTGACCCGTCGGCGAGCCCAATCCGCCTCCCGTGAACGGGCCTGGGATTAACAGATCGAGCATCTCGCAGATGTGTTCAAGATTATGGTAATGCCGATGCGGCTCAGAATATGCCGTTACCAGATGCTCGAACGCAATCATTTGCATCTCACGGCGGGCTTTGCACAAGAACAACAACGTCTCCCACCGCTCGCGCAGTGCTGCCAATCGCTGTGAATGTATGCACTCAGCGGTCGTCATCGAGCTACTCCGCGATATCCGAAACGAAGATCGTCGCCGGCTCGTCCACAGGATCGAGCGTGAAGCGCTTCAAAATCTCCCCCGCTAGGAGGCCGCGCTGAATGCCGGTTTGCACCGCTTTGACCTGGGCCTCGCTCAGGAACTTGTAGCGTAGCCGGACGATCGCGGTCAGGGCGGCGTCAGCGCTTACGGGCGGGTCGCCGGCCAGAACAGACGGCGCGTCAACCAGCGGCAGCGCGGCGCCCACGGCAGCGGCTTGCAGGAAACGGCGGCGAGTGGATTGGGACATAGGTGATTCTCCCGTTTAGCCGCGGCTCGCAGAGCCTCGCGAGTCTTCGACTCGCGGCTAAACAAATGTCATCAGAATTCCGCGCTCTTCGGCGTGCGCGGGCACGGGATTACGTCGCGAATGTTGCCCATGCCGCTGAGGAACAGCAGCACGCGCTCCAGCCCCAAGCCGAATCCGGCGTGCGGAACCGTGCCGTAGCGGCGCAGATCAAGATACCACCAGTACGCCTGCGGGTCGAGGCCTTGCTCCTTCATGCGCATTTCGAGCACGTCGAGTCGTTCCTCGCGCTGGCTGCCGCCGATGATCTCGCCGACGCCGGGGACGAGCACGTCCATCGCGCGGACGGTTTTTTCATCGTCGTTGACTCGCATATAGAATGGCTTGAGCGTGCGCGGGTAATCGTGCAGGATGACGGCGTTCTTGAAGTGCTCCTCGGTCAGGAAGCGTTCGTGCTCCGATTGCAGGTCGATGCCCCACTTCACCGGATACTCGAAGGTCTTGCCCGATTTCACGAGAATGTCGATGGCGTCGGTATAGGTAACTCTCAGGAAAGATGTTTTCAGTATGCTTTCCAGCCGCGTCACCACGTCCTTGTCGATTCGCTCTTGAAAGAACTTCATGTCTTCACTGCACTTGATTAGGGCGTCGCCGATGATACGCTTGATGAATGCCTCTGCCAGCGTCATGTTGTCGAAGAGGTCGTAGAACGCCATCTCCGGCTCGATCATCCAGAACTCTGCTAAATGGCGCGACGTGTTCGAGTTCTCGGCTCGAAACGTCGGCCCGAACGTGTAGACCTTGCCAAGGGCGCAGGCGAAGATCTCGGCTTGCAGTTGGCCGCTGACGGTGAGGAAGGTCGGTTTGCCGAAGAAGTCTTGCGTGTAATCGATCTTGCCGTTGAGCAGCGGCGGCTTGGCGGGGTCGATCATCGTGACCTTGAACAACTCGCCGGCGCCTTCGCAATCGCTGGCGGTGATGATCGGCGGGTGAATGTAGAGGAAGCCCTGCTCCTGGAAGAACTGATGGATCGAGTTGGAGACGCAGTTGCGCAAGCGGGCCATGGCGCCGAAGGTGTTGGTGCGCGGGCGCAGATGGCCGACGGTGCGGAGGAACTCCATCGTCGCGCCTTTTTTCTGGATCGGGTAGGCGTCCGCGTCGCACCAGCCGTGGACGATGACGTTCGTCGCCTTGAGTTCTGTCGCCTGGCCTTTCGCGGGCGATTTCAGCACTTCCCCCTCGATGGTGACGCTGCAGCCGACGTTGAGTTTCTTGATTTCGCTCTCGTAGTTGGGCAGGGCGGCCTCGGCGACGATCTGTACGTTGCCGAAACAGGAGCCGTCGTTGAGTTCGATGAAGCTGAAGCCCCCCTTGGAGTCGCGACGCGTGCGGACCCAGCCCTGCAAGCGAACCTGTTTGCCGATCGATTCCTCACGCCGGGCGATGGCAACGGTTGTCCTGTCCATGCGATTCTCCTAACGTAACCGAGGCGAACGGCCGGCGGAAGCCGGCTGGGGCGTCGGGCACAGGCAAGGATCTTCCACCAGCCGGCTTACGCTGGCCGTTCGCCTCGCCGCGTGAACGACAGTGATTTTATATCAACTACCCAAGCCCGGAGGTGAGGTACTCCGAACCTCCGGGTTCGTGCATGTATCACCACAAGAGTCCGGAGTAACTCACCCGTCGGCTTGGCGGTTTACGGAAATTCATTATGTCCTCCTGGCAACGCACACACACCTGTGGCGAACTTCGCGAGACGCACATCGGGCAGCTCGTTACCCTCAACGGCTGGATCAACACGCATCGCGGCTATAACGATCAGCTCTTCCTCGATCTCCGCGACCGCTACGGTATCACCCAAGTTGTCGTCGAAGCGGATCGCCCCGAAATCTTCAAGCTTGCGGCCGAGGCTCGCGGCGAGTGGGTGCTATCAATCAAGGGAAGAGTGCGCGAGCGCGTGATCGACGGCAAGCAGAAGCACAACACCAAACTCGCGACCGGCGCAATCGAGGTGCTGGCCGAGGAGTTGGTCGTGCTCAATCGCTGCCCGACGCCGCCATTCGAGGTCTTTTCCGTGCCGCAGGAAGGACAGGCGTTCGGTGATCCCGATCTCGCTAACGAGGACCTGCGCTTGCAGTATCGCTTTCTCGACCTGCGCCGGCCGACCTTGCAACGGACGCTGGCGATGCGGCATCGCTTGAACAAGGTGATCCGCGACAACCTCGACGCGCAGGGATTTCTCGAACTCGAAACGCCTCTGCTTGGCCGCAGTACGCCGGAAGGGGCGCGCGATTATTTGGTTCCGAGCCGAGTGTCGCCGGGGCAATGGTACGCGTTGCCGCAGTCGCCGCAACTCTACAAGCAAATTTTGATGGTCGCGGGTTACGACAAGTATTTCCAGATCGCGCGTTGCCTGCGCGATGAGGATTTGCGTGCCGATCGTCAGCCGGAGGTCACGCAGCTCGACGTGGAGATGTCGTTCGTCGAGATGGAAGACGTCTTTCGCGTGATCGAGAATCTGACGGTGGACGTGTTCCGTCGTTGTCTGAATGTCGAGATCAAGCTGCCGTTGCCTCGCCTGCAATACGCGGATGCGATGCTGAAGTATGGCAGCGACAAGCCAGACCTACGCTATGGGCTGGAGATCGTGGACGTCAGCGACATCGCGGCTCAGACCGAATTTCAGGCGTTTCGCGGCTCGTTGGAAACCGGCGGCAAGGTACGCGCCATCAATGCGAACGCCGCAGCCGACAAATTCTCGCGCAAACAGCTCGACGAGCTTGCCGAAGTCGTCAAGCGCGCCGGCGGCAAGGGCTGCGCGTGGGTGAAGGTTGAAGCCGAGAAGTTCGCAAGCGGCATCGAAAAGTTCCTCGCCGCGCCGATCCAACAGCAGCTTCGTCAACGTCTCGACGCCAAGGCGGGCGACTTGCTGCTTTTCGTCGCGGACAAAGAAGACATCGTATGCCAAGGGCTGGGCACGCTGCGCACGCATTTGGCGAGTGTGCTGAAGCTATACGACCCGAACGGGCTCGACTACAAGATCGCCTGGGTGCTCGACTTCCCGTCGTTCATCTGGGACGCCGAGGAGCAACGCTGGGCGGCAAACCATCACCCGTTCACCGCCCCTCTCGATCACGACCTCGACAAACTCGAAAGCGATCCTGGCGGCGTTAAAGCCAAAGCATACGACCTCATCATCAATGGCTACGAATGCGGCGGCGGCAGCATCCGTATCCATAACCCCGAGGTGCAATCTCGCCTTTTCAAGGTGCTCGGCATGAGCGAAGAGGTGGCGCGTTCGCGCTTCGGCTTCCTGCTCGATGCGCTCAAATTTGGCGCCCCACCGCACGGTGGCATCGCTTTGGGGCTCGACCGCTGGGCCATGATGATTGCACGCACGACGAACATCCGCGACGTGATCGCCTTTCCGAAGAATCAGAAGGCTCGCGATCTGATGACGGGAGCGCCGGCGGCGGTGGATACGAAACAATTGAAGGAATTGGGGCTATAATGGCGAGAAGGTGATTTGCCATACGAGGTGAACGATGCCATCTCCATTCCCCGGCATGAATCCGTATCTCGAACGTGAATCAATCTGGAAGGATTTTCACGACTCTTTCCTCATGTTCATTCGCAATCGTCTCGTTCCCCAAGTGAGGCCGAATTATGTCGTCAAGCTGGGGGAATACCTTTTCATTCATGAACCGGCCGCGGACCAACGATTTCTCGCGGGGCATGGGGACGTGAGTTTGTCCCATTCGAATGGCAATCGAGCGGAAGCGGGTTCAACGGTCGCAGTGCTCTCTCCCATGAAAATCGTCATTCCCTCAGTGGACATTGAAGAGCACGTTCTTCTGGAGATCCGCGATCGAGAGGAAATGAATCTTGTGACCATCATTGAAATGCTCAGTCCCTCAAACAAGAAACCCGGCGCAGATCGCGAACAATATCTGGCGAAACGAGCGTTGCTGCTGAGAAGCGACGCGCATTTTGTGGAGATTGACTTGTTGCGCGGCTGGCCGAAAATGCCCATGAAGCCGGACCAGCATTGTGATTATTGCGTCATGGTCAGCCGGGTGGAGCATCGGCCCGAGGCCGGAATCTGGCCGCTCGAATTGCGTTCGACGTTGCCGACGATCCCGATTCCATTGCGCGGGCCGGACCTGGATATTTCGTTGGATCTTCAATCCATACTCCACGAAACCTATGATCTGGCGGGCTACGGATACCACCTTTATCGCGGCATTCCGAGTCCTCCGCTCCATGCCGATGACGCAACATGGGCTGCGGCGATGATCGCGACGTAAGATTGAGGATCCTCTGTGTCACAGCAAAAAACCTGGGGCGGCCGCTTCACCGGCGCGACCGATAATCGCGTCGAAGCGTTCACCGAATCGATTAGCTTCGATCAACGCCTATATCGCGAAGACATCGCCGCGAGTCAGGCCCATGCGCGGATGCTCGCTCACGTCGGCCTCCTGACGAGCGATGAAGCCGCGCTGATCGTCGCCGCTCTCGACAACATCAAAGCCGACATCGAACGTGGCGAGTTTGAGTATTCCATCAAGCTCGAAGACATCCACACGCACATCGAGCAGGCCCTCATCAAACGACTCGGCGACGTCGGCCGCAAGCTGCACAC
>SYHD01000250.1 GCA_005799265.1 Planctomycetia bacterium
CGTCGGGCCGAACGGTTCGGGCAAGAGCAACATCGTCGACGCCGTCCGCTGGATCCTCGGCGAACAATCCGCCAAGAGCCTGCGCGGCGGCGAAATGGCCGACGTCATCTTCAATGGCTCTTCCTCAAGACGCAGTCTTGGGCTCGCCGAAGTGACGATGACGTTTGACAATCGCAAACGTCATCTCGCCATCGACAACGAGGAAGTCCAGATCACGCGCCGCGTCTATCGCGACAGCGAAGGCGAATACCTCATCAACGGCCAAATCTCTCGCCTCAAAGACATCAAGGAGATGTTCCTCGGCACCGGTGCCGGCAACGACGATCTGTGCATCATCGCCCAGGGCAAAGTCGATGTCCTCCTGCAGGCTTCGAACAAGGACCGCCGCACGATCTTCGAGGAAGCCGCGGGCATTAGCCGATTCAAGGCCAAGAAGATCGAGACGCTGCGCAAGCTCGAACGCGTCGACCAGAATCTGGCGCGTGTCAAGGACATCGTCGAGGAGGTTGAAAAGCAGTTCCGCTCCGTCAAGCTGCAGGCGACCAAGGCCCAGCGTTTTCACGAATACACCGAACGACTCAAGGAACTGCGTGTCGCTCAGGGCATGGTGGACTACCGCGAGCTGACGGGTAAACTCGACGCGGAAACGCAAGCACTCGGCCAGCTCAAGAGCGAACTCGACCAGCGCGCCGCCCGCGCCGGCGCCTGTGAAGCCGAAGCGGAACGATTGGAAATGGCCCTGGCTGACCTCGACGATCAGCTGCACGTGGAGGATGGCGCGCTTGCCAAATACCTGCAAGACATCCGATCCGGCGAGACAACCATCACGCACGAGGTGGCGCTGACCGCGGATCTCGAAACGGAATTAGCCCAGACGCGAGGCCGGCTCAACGATTTGACGCTGCGTGTCCGCGCTCTCGCCGAATCGATGCGCGGCGCCGAGACCGCACTGGCAGAGGTGACGCAGCAAGCCGAGCGCGATCGGCTTGAAGTCGAACTTCGGCAAGGCGAAGTGCAAACCGCGACAACGCGCCTCGAAAAATTGCACGCTCAAGTGGACGCCGACAAGACGCAGCACTTCGACCAGATGCGCCGCGCTGCCCATCTGCAAAACGAGGTCGTCGCCAGCAAGGCCCAGGTCGACAACTTGCGCCGCGAGCGCGATCGTCTGCGGCAAAAATCCGACCTCGCGGCTGAGAGCCTGGCCTCGATCGATGTCGAATTGCACGAGCTGGAGAACGCTGAGTCGCAACTGCTCGATCGGCTCCAGAAGGCTCGCCAGCACCTTCTCGAACACAAGCAGGAGCAGCAGCGTTTCCGCGACCTGCGGGATCGCACTGCTGCCCGCATCGCGCAGATGCGCGAGGAACGCAGCGGTCTGGCGAGCCGGATCGAGGTGCTCGAAGGCCTGATCCGCAGCCGCGAAGGGCTTGGCACGGGTGTGCGCGAAGTCATCGAATTGATCGAGTCGTCCGACGCGGGGCCGTGGTCCACCGTCGTCGGCATGATCGCAGATTTCCTGACCGTCAAACGCGAGCATGCGCCGTTGATCGATCTCGCGCTGGGCGAGTGGGCGCAGCGCTTCGTCGTCCGCGACGAGAAGCAACTCGCCCTGGCGCTCTCGCAACGGACGCAACCGTTCTCCGGGCGCGTTAGTTTCTTGCCGCTGACGGCGATCCCTGCAACGGTGGATGCATCGGCTGATCCGTCGTTGCAAGAGTTGAAGCGCAACCTGCGTGTGCGCGTGTCCCTCCTGAGTCGGGTCAAGCAACCCGATGCGCGCGAGCCGGCGCCGGAGCATCCAGGGCTGGTTGCGTTGGCCGAGCAACTCGTGTCGTGCGAACATCCGGAGCTGGCGGACCTCCCCGCGCAGCTATTGGGACGAACCTTGATCGTGCGCGACCTGGCGACGGGCCGCGCCATCGCCGAGCACACGCCCGGATTTCGGCTCGTCACGTTACAAGGCGAATTGCTCGAAGCCGACGGCACGCTGACAGTCGGCGCCCATCACGCCGAGACCGGTATCCTGTCGCGCAAGAGCGAACTGCGCGAACTGGCGGAGCATCTTGCGGGGCTCGATTTGCGTATCGTCGAGACGGAGCGCGATTGGCAATCGCTGCGCAACAGCCTCCAGACCACCGAGGCTGCCATCCAGCAGCGCACCGAGGAGATCACGGTTCTCGCCGAACAAGCCGCTGACCTCCGTTCACGCGTGCAACGTCATCAGGAGCGCCGGCAGGGACTGCACGACGAGGTCACGATCAGCCGCGACGAGATCCAGCGCATCGAGGACGACGTGCAGGCGCTCGAATCGATCTGGCGGCAAAACGACGCCCAGGCCGCCGAAGCCGAGGCACTCGTGAAAATGTTGCACGCCCGGCTATTACAAGTCGATGAAGACATCCGCAGCCGGGAGAGCGAACGGCAAATCGCCCAGCAAGCCTTCACGCTCGCGCAGGTGACGTTCGCCCAGGTCGAGGAACGCTTGCGCGGCATGCAATCGCAGCATCGGCAAGCCCTGCGCGACTTCGAGCAGCGCGAACGCGAGTTGCAGCAAAATCAGCAGAACGTCGCCAACCTGCAAACGCGCCTTGCTGAATGTCAGCGCACCATGCTGAACGCGTCGGCGCTGATCGCGCACGCTTATCTTGCCAAGGAGCAATCGCAACGGCAAATCGCCGACATGATCGAGCAGCGCGACCGCAAACGGCAGGAGCGCGCCCGGCTCACGCAGCAAGCCCAGTCGTCGCGCGCCGAGTGGCGCGTGCACCAAGAGAGCGTCCATCAACGCGAACTGGAAGCGTCCAATCTGCGCCATCAGCGCGACACGCTTGTGCATCGATTGCGCGATGATTACCAAATTGAAATCGCCGAATTGTTCATTAGTCGTGCATCAGAACCTGAAGCGTTAGCGAAGGACATGGCCGAACCCTGCGCTAACGCTTCAGGCTCTGAAAGCCCAAGCAATCCTCAGGAAGAAATCGAAGAACTGCGCCGCAAGCTCACTCGCCTCGGCAACGTCAACATGGAGGCCCTCGCCGAACTACAAGAACTAGAACGCCGTTCCGTCGAGCTGCAAACGCAGTTCGGCGATTTGAAGTCGGCGAAGAAATCGCTTGAGGAGATCATCGCCAAGATAAACGTGGACAGCAAACGTCTATTCATCGAGACCTTCAACGTCGTGCGTACCCATTTTCAGGAGCTGTTCCGCAAGCTCTTCGGCGGCGGCATGGCGGACATCGTGCTCGAAGATGAGAACGATGTTCTGGAAACGGGAATCGACATCATCGCCCGGCCGCCGGGCAAGGAATTGCGCAGCATCTCGCTGATGTCGGGCGGTGAAAAAACGATGACCGCCGTCGCGATGCTTCTCGCTGTCTTCCGTTCCAAGCCAAGCCCCTTCTGTCTTTTGGACGAAGTCGATGCCGCGCTCGACGAGGCAAACGTCGGCCGTTTCACGTCAGTGCTGAAAGAGTTTTCATCGCTATCGCAATTCATCGTGGTAACGCACTCGAAGAAGACGATGGCCGCCGCCGACACGCTCTACGGCATCACCATGCAAGAGTCGGGCATCTCCAAGCAAGTGACGATCCGCTTCGAAGATTGGGTAGAGGAAAGCCTCGAAGGAAAAGCGCAAGCTTCCTGAGCGATCCCGCATTTCGTATTTTTCCGAGCAAGTCAACTTTCTTGTAGGCGCGCGTCACTTGGTGCCTTACAATCGCGTGAAATTCCAAGCCCCCCTTTGAGATGTCGCCATGGACCAGGCCTCCAGCGCGATCCAGTCCGGCGCACCGCCGCGCCCCGCGGCGCCGGGGTTACTATCGGCCTGGTCCCTCTCCGTGCAACTCGGCCTCGGCTTCCTCGTTATGGCCGGCCTGTTTTTCCTCCTTGGCCGCTGGTCGAACGAAGCAACTCCCGTCGCGCTGGCGATGCACGAGTCCTCTGCTCCCGCGCTCGACGTCAATCGCGCTACCCGCGCCGAGTTGCGTCTGATCCCCGGTATCGGCGACGCGCTCGCCCAACGTATCATCGAACATCGCGATCGGCTCGGCGCATTCAAAAGCGTGGACGAACTTCGCCAGGTCTACGGTATCGGCCCCAAGACGCTCGAACGTATTCGCGCGTACCTTTTCGTCGCGGCACACGAATCCTTCGTCTCCGACGCCGAAAGCGACGCCATGCCCGAACCGAGCAAAGTGCCGGTGCCACGAACAACGAGCTTGAAAGCGTCGCAACTCAAGGAACCGATCAACATCAACAAGGCCGACCAAGTCGAGCTGCAAAAACTCCCTGGCATCGGGCCGAAACTCGCGCAACGCATCCTTGACGAACGCGGCAAAGCCCCTTTCAAATCGATCGACGAACTGCGCCGCGTCTTCGGCATCGGCGCAAAGACCTTGGAAAAACTGCGCCCGCATGCCACAATCAAATAACAAGGCTCGGCTCGTCAAAGAAGGAACCCGCGGCATGCCCGTCCATTTCGATCTCGTCAGCCCCTTCCAGCCCGCCGGCGATCAACCTGCCGCCATCGACAAGCTCGCGTCCGGCTTCCTCGCGGGCCAAAATCGCCAAACACTGCTCGGCGTCACCGGCTCCGGCAAGACCTTCACTGCGGCCCACGTCATCGCCAAGCTCGGCAAGCCGGCCCTCGTTCTCTCGCACAACAAGACGCTCGCGGCCCAGCTCTACAAGGAATTCAAGGCGTTCTTTCCGCACAACGCCGTCCATTACTTCATCAGTTATTACGACTACTATCAACCCGAAGCGTACATCCCGCAGCGCGACATCTACATCGAAAAAGACTCCGCCATCAACGAGAACATCGACCGTTTACGCTTAGCGGCCACAAGCGCGCTGGTCAGCCGGGAGGACGTCATCGTCGTAGCCAGCGTGTCGTGCATCTATGGGCTAGGCGCGCCGGCCGACTACAAGCGGATGATGATCTATCTCAAAAAAGGCGACACGCTCGAACGCGACAATCTGCTCTATCGCCTCGTCGATATCCAGTATCAACGCAACGATACCGCCTTCGAGCGCGGCCGTTTTCGGGTGCGCGGCGACGTCATCGAGCTATGGCCCGCGTATGAGGAGTTCGCCCTGCGCATCGAGCTGTTCGGCGACGAGATCGACGCTTTGGCGATCATCAACCCGACCACCGGCGCGACCGCGAAGGTGTGCGACGATCTCTACATCTTCCCCGCCAAGCATTTCGTCACGCCGGAGGAACGCATCAAGGCTGCGGTCACCGGCATCGAAAAGGAACTGAACGATCGCCTGATGCTCTTCCGCGAGCAGGGCAAGTTGCTGGAGGCACAGCGATTGCAAGCACGCACGCGCTTCGACATGGAAATGCTGCTTGAAGTCGGCCACTGCCCCGGCATCGAAAACTACTCGCGCTGGTTCACCGGCAAAGCGCCGGGCGAGCCGCCGTACACGTTGATCGATTTCTTTCCGCCCGAGTTCTTGCTGGTCGTCGATGAATCGCACGCCACCTGTCCGCAGGTGCGTGCCATGTTCGCCGGCGATTTCAGCCGCAAGACGACGCTGGTCGAGCATGGCTTCCGCTTACCCAGCGCCCTCGACAATCGGCCGTTGCGTTTCGACGAATGGGAGAAACGCATCCATCAAGTGCTGTTCATGTCGGCGACCCCCGCGGATTACGAGCTTGAAGTTTCCGGCGGCGAGTTCGTCGAGCAAGTGATTCGCCCGACGGGACTCGTCGACCCGGTCCTGCACGTCAAGCCGGCGCGCGGGCAAGTTCCTGATCTCCTGGGCGAGATCAAGAAACGCGCCGAGAAGAAAGAGCGCACGCTCGTCACGGTCTTGACGAAGCGCCTGGCCGAGGATTTGACGGGCTACCTGCGCGACTCCGGCCTGCGCGCGAAATGGCTGCACTCGGAGCTCGACGCCATCGAACGCATGCAAATCCTGCGCGAGCTGCGCGAGGGGGCATTCGACGTCTTGGTCGGCGTCAACCTGTTGCGCGATGGACTCGATTTACCGGAGGTGTCGCTGGTCGCGTTTCTCGAGGCTGACATGGTGGGCTTCCTGCGCAGCGAGCGTTCGTTGATTCAAACGATTGGCCGCGCGGCGCGCAACGTCAACGCCGAGGTGATCCTGTACGCGGACAAGGTGACCGATTCGATGCAGAAGGCGATGGACGAAACGAACCGCCGCCGCGACATTCAGCTCGCCTACAACCTGGAACACGGCATCACGCCGCAGACCGTGCGTTCGGCCCTCGACCGCGGCATCGAGGGGGAGATCGAGGCTCATAAGTTGACGATGGAAGTCGCGGGCAAGCTCGGCGACGATTACGTGACGGAGGAGTTCCTGGAGGAGCTGCATGCCGAGATGCTGGTGGCGGCGTCCAACCTTGAATTCGAGCGTGCCGCCGAGCTGCGCGATCGCATCGCGAAGTTGAAGGGGCAACCGACGATGGCGCCGCAGAAGAAGCCTAGACGGCGGAAGAAGACGCAACGCTGATGGGCAGTGTCTTATGAACGAATCAGTACTGGGGCGGGAACACGATCGCGCATGCTTTCGACGCGCCGGCGCGACAGGCGGGCCGGCAGCAGTTGCGGCAGGTTTTCGGCGGCGGCGGCCATGCCGAGGCGGACGGCGTCGAGCAGCGAATCGCCGCGTGACAGGCCCCAGGCGACGGCGGCCGCCATGCAGTCGCCGCAGCCGATCGGGTTGACGATCGGCGCCACCTCGGGCGGCGTCAACTCCCAGGCGTGCGTTCCTTCCATCACCCATACCGCTGACTTGCCTTGTGTGACGAGGACGCTCTGAGCGCCGCGTTCGATCAACTCGCGCATGGCCGGCAACACGCTTGCGCGATCGACGAGCGGCCGGCCGATGGTCAATGCCAGTTCCTCGCGATTCGGCTTGACGACGCGCGGTTTGCCGGCGAGCGCTGCCAAGAGTTCAGGCCCGCGCGCATCCAGGAGAGTGGGGCAGCGCGTCTGCGTCAGACAATCGCGATAGAAGTCCGGCGGCGTTCCCTTCGGCAACGAGCCCGTCAGCACAACGAACTCCGCAGCCTGGGCGAGTCGAGCGTAATGCATGCGAAAATCGTCGTATTCGGAGTCGGCGAGCGCGGCGGCATTCTCTACGAGTTCGGTCGCGTTGTCCGATGCATCGAGCAGCGTCGTACACACGCGCGTCGGTGTCCGCGTGCGAATCCACGTCGCGGGCAGGTTGCGCTCGGCGAACTCAGCCTCAATGCCGGCGCCGGAAAAGCCGCCCACGGGCGACAGTGTGTGCGCGGGAACTTCGAGCGCCGCCAGCGCGATGCCGACGTTGAGCCCCTTGCCCGACGCGCACCAATGCACCTCGGCGGCGCGGTTGACTTCGCCGGAACGCAATCGACCAAAGCGCATGATTTGCTGCCAGGCAGGGGTCAATCCAGCGGCAAGGATCACAGGCATTCCTCCAGGACGGCGTGCAGCTCGGCGTCGGAGAGCTGGCGCGGGTTGCCGTTCATGCTGTTGCCGCGCGAACCGCGGACGAGATCGTCGAGCTGTTCGGGCCGCACGCCGACTTGCGACAACTTCGTGGGGACGTTGAGTGCCGCACACAATTCGTCGATGCGACCGATCAGAGCGTCGGCGCCGCCAAGCTGAACCGCGTGGGCCAGTTCGGCGAGCGGCTTCTCGGCGACCTGGCGATTGACGCGCAAGGCGACTGGAAGCATCATCGCACACGCTAGACCGTGCGGCACGTCGGCATGCACGCCCAGGGCTGCCGCCACGCCGTGCGCGAACCCAAGGCCCGAATTCGCCAGCGCCAGCCCGCTCAGGAGCGCCGCATGCGCCATCGCTTCGCGCGCCGGGCGCGCTTGGCCGTCGCGCACCGCTTCGCGCACCATCGGCAACGCCAGTTGCAGACCGTGAATCGCGAGAGCTTGCGGGATCGGCTTCGCGAATCGGCAGATGTAGCTCTCGATGAGCTGTGTGATCGCGTCCATGCCGGTCCAGGCGGTCGTTGTCGGGGGGACGCTGACGGACAGTTCCGGATCGACGAGCACAATGCGCGGCACCATCAACGGCGAACGGATGCTTTTCTTGACGGGCGGAAGACCCTCACCCCCCACCCCTCTCCCTGGGGGAGAGGGGAGGACGGTTATCACGGCGTTCTTGGTTGCTTCGGTGCCGGTTCCGCCGGTTGTCGGCATGGCGAGCATGGGCAGCGGCGGTTCGGTGACGTCGAGGCCCTTGCCGACGCCTTCGAGGAAGTCGCGCACGCTTTGGCCGTGGCGATTGGTGACCAGAGCGGACGTGGCCTTGGCGAGATCGATGGCCGCCCCGCCGCCGAGCCCCAGGAGGAAGTCTCCCGGCGCCGCATTGTGACGGCGCAACGTCTCGGTAAGTTGATCGACGTCGACAACCTCTGGCTCGCGCGAAATCGTCGCGGCCAGATTTGCTTCGATGCCGGACGACTGCAATAGCGCCGCGATTTCGTCCCAGGTCCCGTTCTTGTGCAATGTGCGCGAACCGAGCACGACGAACGCGCGGCACCCGAGCGTACGCGCCAGCGTTCCCAGTTCGCGGCGCCGGCCCCAGCCGAAGACGATGCGCTGGGGGGCGAGGAAATCGTAATTGAGAATCATGTGCATCCAATCCAGGGTGCCAAGGAGCGCCTTTCACGCTCATGGCGAGGTCTGGGCGGGCAGAGGGATCATCACGCGACGGATTGATTGCGCGTGCCCCGTTGCAGGATCGACCTCAACGATGGCGCCGGCCAGACGCGGATCGCCCGTCGCCACGTCGAACGGCGTCGGCACGAAATCGAGCGCGTGCGCCAACACGCGTTCGACACGCCGGCCGAGGATGCTGTCGTACGGCCCCGTCATGCCGACGTCCGCGATGAACGCCGTCGTGCCCAGGAGCTGCTCGTCTGCGGTTGGCACGTGCGTGTGCGTTCCCAAAACGGCGCTGACGCGGCCCTTCAGATAATGCCCCATCAAGTATTTGTCCGACGTCGCCTCCGCGTGCATGTCCACAACGATGACCTTGGCGCGATCGCCGATCTCGGCCAAGACACGGTCGGCGGCCTTGAATGGACAATCGACCGCGCGCATAAACGTTCGCCCCAGCAAACAGAACGCGGCAACGGTGACGCCATTGCGCGCCGGCGCGAAGATGACTTCGCGCCCTGGCGCTTCACGCGGAAAGTTGGCGGGTTTGCCGATGCGATCCTCGGCTTCGAGGACGCTGAGGATCTCGCTACGGCGATAAATGTGATCGCCCATGGTGATGAGATCGACGCCGGCGGAGCGGATTTGTCGATACTGGCGCGGCGTTAGGCCGGAGCCGCCGCAGACATTCTCGGCATTGGCGATGACGCAATCAAGCGGTTCCGTGGCGATGAGGTTGGGCACGAGAGCTCGCACCGCATCGACGCCGGGCTGGCCCACGATATCGCCGAGGAAAAGGATCTTCATGAGAAAAGCTATCAGCTATCAGCCGTCAGCTTCCAGCCATTGGTCGTAGCAATATTTGCTGATAGCTGAGAGCTTACGGCTTTGAGCTATTTCTTCTTCTTGGCCAACTCGACGCCCTTGCCCTTTTTCTTCTTGGACTCGGCTGCGGCGCGGGCTTCGTCGGTGGGGATGTCCTTCTTGTTGGTGGGGCGGACCAAGATGAGGCCGCCGTTGGGACCGGGGACGGCGCCGCGCACGATCAGTAGGTTCTTTTCCTTATCGATTTTGACGACGTCGAGATTGCGAACTGTCACCTGGGCGTTGCCGTATTGGCCGGCGGCGAGGTGGCCTTTCTTGGGCCGGCCGGAACCGCGGTTGGACGCCATCGAGGCGGTGCTGCCCGGCTGGCGATGGACCTTCTTGGCGCCGTGGGCGGCGGGCATGCCCTGGAAGTTGTGCCGCTTCATGACGCCCGCGTAGCCGCGCCCCTTGCTGGTGCCGATCACGTCGATGTGCTGGCCTTCCTTGAAGACCACGTCCGCGGTCAACACCGTGCCGACCTTGATCTCGGCCGCGGGCGGCGCATCGAGGCGGAATTCGCGGATGTAACGCTGCGGCTCGCAGTCGGCCTTGTCCGGGATCTGCACGCCGGCCTGCTTGAGGGCGGCCCGGCGTTTCGACACGAACGCGCTGGCGACGTGGCCGCTCTCGGCACGAATCGCCTTGCGGCGCGGCTTGTCCTTGAAGCCGAGTTGCACCGCGTGATACTTGTCGCGTTCCTGCGAGCGCACCTGCAACACGCGGTTCGGCCCCAACTCAATGACCGTAACCGGAGCGAGCTGGCCCGCCCCGTCGAAGATTTGCGTCATTCCGACTTTCAACCCGATCATTCCCAATGGCATGTTTCTTCCCTCCGGCCCGCGAAGCAAGCGCGCAGCCGTTCTTGTTCGATGATTCACCCCGCAATAGGGGAACAGATATTATGGGAGCGGCAGGCGGGTTGTCCAGAGGAACTCGCGATTCCTCGCTGTTCAGGGGGAGACGGGCTGGGGTGAGGGGAAAGAAGCTTGATTCTCAGACGAATTGAATGTGTGATTTTGGTATTGCAGGTCCGGCGCCATCACCCCAACTGCTCTCCCCCGGATAACCGCAGGAGGGGGGAGAGAGGCGCAAGCCATTTTCGCGCCGTCGGGCGGCGCGGTGGGCAGTCCCAGCAATCATCCCTATATCAATCGGCAAAGGAGCCAAGCCATGAGCCAAACCTATCAAGTAATCGGCACGCGTCCGGTGCGTCACGACGGCGTCGATAAAGTCACGGGCCGCGCGCTGTACGGCGCGGACTTCCAGGCCACAGGTCTCTTGCACGGGCGCATCCTGCGCAGCCCGCATGCCCATGCGAAAATCAAGAAGATCGACGTCGCCAAGGCGCTGGCGTTGCCGGGCGTCGAGGCGATCATCACGTCTGTTGACTTTCCGGATCCGGGCGATCGCATCGCAGACCTGGGCGAAGGGGCGATCAAGGTGCGGCATCTGAGCAGCAACTGTCTGGCGCGCGAAAAGGTGCTGTACAAGGGGCAGGCCGTCGCCGCGGTCGCCGCCGTCAATGGGCACATCGCCGAGGAAGCGTGCAAGCTAATCCAGGTCGAATACGAAGCGCTGCCGAGCGTGACCGAAGTCGTCAAAGCGATGCAGCCCGGCGCGCCCATCCTGCACGCTGACCTCGTCACCGAATCGATGGCGGGGGCCAATGGCGACCAGAAGCCGACCAACCTGGCGAAGCATTTGCAATACAAGCTCGGCGACGTCAAAAAAGGCTTTGCGGACGCAGCAGTCGTCGTTGAGAGAACGTTCAACACCGCGACGGTGCACCAGGGCTACATCGAGCCGCACAACGCGTCGGCCCTGTGGAACGCGGACGGCACGCTGACGATCTGGTGCTCGACCCAAGGCGCATTCACGGTGCGTGCCCAAGTGGCCGAGCTGTTGCAACTTCCTGTGTCGCGCGTCAAGGTCGTGCCGATGGAAATCGGCGGCGGCTTCGGCGGCAAGATTCGCGTCTATCTTGAGCCGGTCGCGGCCGTTCTCAGCAAGAAGACCGGCAAGCCCGTCAAGGTGCTGATGGATCGCGCCGCCTGTTTCGAAGCGACCGGCCCCACGCCCGGCTCGCACATCCGCGTCAAGGTCGGCTGCGACAAGAACGGCAAGCTCACCGCCGCCGAGGCCTATTTGGCGTATGAAGCGGGCGCCTTTCCCGGCTCGCCGATCTGGGCCGGCTGCGTCTGCATTTTCTCCTGCTACGACATCCCGAACCTGCACATCGACGGCTACGATGTCTGCCTCAACAAGCCCGCGACTTCGGCCTATCGCGCGCCCGGCGCCACCAACGCGGCCATGGCGATGGAGACGATCGTCGATGAAATCTGCGAAAAGCTCAAGATCGACCCGCTCGACTTCCGCATCAAGAACGCCGCCAAGGAGGGCTCGCGCCGCGCCGATGGCCCAGTGTTCCCGCGCATCGGCGCCATCGAAACCGCCGAGGCCGCGAAGAAACATCCGCATTACACGGCGCCGTTGTATGATAATGGCCGTTTAGCCGCGGAGCTTGCTCCGCGCGGGGCAAGCCCCGCGGCTAAACCGCGCGGAAGAGGCGTTGCGTCCGGCTTCTGGTTCAACATCGGCCTGAAGTCGAGCGTCGCCGCCAGCGTCAATGCCGATGGGACGGTCAGCCTCGTCGAAGGCTCGACCGACATCGGCGGCACGCGCACGTCGATCGCGATGCAACTCGCCGAGACGCTCGGCATTCGCGCCGAAGACGTGCGCCCCTCCGTCGGCGACACGGATGCGGTTGGCTACACCGACGTCACCGGCGGCAGCCGCGTCACCTATGCAACGGGCTGGGCGGCGTATGAAGCGGGCAAGGACATCCAGCGGCAAATGATCGAAAAGGTCGCCGTACTGTGGAAAGTAAAGTCGGATGAGTTGACGTATGAAAAGGGGGCCGTCAAGTCGAAGAGTGACGCGGCGAAGCAGATGACGTTCAAGGAGATCGCCGCCGAGACACACAAGCACGCCGGCATCATCGTCGGCAGGGCGAGTGTCGATCCGCCGTGGCCAGGCGGGGCCGTTGCGACGCACATCGTCGATGTCGAGGTTGATCCCGACACGGGTAAGGTGCAGGTTCTCCGCTACCCCGCCGTGCAGGATGTCGGCAAGGCCCTTCATCCGAGCTAGGTCGCAGGCCAAATGCAG
>SYHD01000251.1 GCA_005799265.1 Planctomycetia bacterium
ATGGGAATATCAACCGCTCGGCCCGTTCTTGGCCAAGAACTTCGCGACATCAATTTCACCGTGGGTTGTCACGCTCGACGCCTTGGAGCCGTTCCGCGTCGCCGGCCCGAAGCAGGAACCGGAGCCGTTGCCGTACCTGCGCACCGACGGCGTCTGGAATTACGACATCCATCTGGAGATCCGGCTGCAAACCGCCGCGATGAGCGAGCCGACGCGCATCAGCGCGACCAACAGCAAGCATCTGTACTGGAATATCTGCCAGCAGATCGCCCACCACACGAGCAACGGCTGCAATCTCGATACGGGTGACCTGCTCGCATCGGGCACGATCAGCGGGCCGACGCCTGATTCACTCGGCTCGATGTTGGAGCTGGCGTGGAAAGGCACGCGCCCTATCGTTTTGCCCAACGGCGAAACACGCGCGTTTCTGCAAGACGGCGACCGCGTCACCATGACGGGCGGGTGCCCGGGTCAAGGCTATCGCGTCGGCTTCGGCGAAGTGACCGGCCGCGTGCTGCCGGCGCGATCGTGAATTGCAATCCTATGCAACCCATCCACACCATTACCCTGCGCGGCGTGCGCGTACACAACCTGAAGAGCATCGATGTCGATATTCCGCTCGATCGGCTCACGGTCGTCGTCGGCGTTTCAGGATCGGGCAAGTCCAGCCTCGTCTTCGATACGCTCCATGCCGAAGCGCAGCGGCGTTACGTGCAGAGTTTCTCCGCTTACACGCGGCAATTCCTCGAACGCTTCGACAAGCCTGACGCGGACTCAATCGGCGATCTTCCTCCGGCGGTGGCGATTCGCCGCGTGTCGATTCGAGCCAACTCACGCGAAACGGTCGGATCGTTGACGGAACTTGGCGCTCAGGTCCGACTGCTCTTCGCGCGGGTCGGAACGCTCGTCTGCCCGGATTGCCGGCAGCCCGTCACATCTCATCAAAGCAGCGACGTGACGGCTGCGCTTTTGGCTCTGCCTACCGGCACGCGCGCGACGATCGCGTTTCCTGTCCTCGCACCGGCGCCAGTCGAGCAAGCTGCCTGGCGCGCGGCATTGCTTGAAGAAGGCTACGTGCGCACCAAACGTGGGGACCAGACATTTCGTCTTGATGAATCTGACGCACCGGTCCTTGCAACCGGCGAAGCGATCTGGATCCTGCTCGATCGCGTCGAACTCGGCAAGACTCCGGTCGAGCGCATGGCCGAATCGGTGGACGCCGCCATGCGCCGCGGCGAGGGGCAATTAGGAATCTTGACTGATACGAACGAATTCGTGTTTCAGCGCGGCCACGTCTGTTCGCGCTGCCGACGCGTCTTCCCGACGCCGGAGCCGCGGCTTTTCGACGCGCACGATCCGCTGGGAGCGTGCCTGACCTGCCAAGGAATCGGGAGCGTCGGCAAGAACCGCGAAGCTTGTTCCGCGTGCCAGGGCGCGCGCTTCAATCCCGCCGCGCTTGCGGTTCGCCTGAACGATGCGTCCATCGCCGACTGGCTGGCACAGCCGTGCGCCCGTCTGCTCGAATCCATGCGCGGCTTGACGCTGACCGACGAAGCCCGAGCGCCGGTCGCCATTCTCATCGAAGCCATCCAGGCGCGTCTGGAAGCATTCGTCACAGTTGAGCTAGGGTATCTGACGCTCAACCAAACCGCCGCGACGTTGCCCGACGGTGTTCTCCGCCGCATCGCGTTGACGACGGCTCTGGCATCCAGCCTGGTTCACGTGCTCTATTTGATCGATGAACCGACCGTCGGCCTGCATCCGCGCGATACCGTGAAATGGATCGATGCGTTGCACCGGCTGCGCGAACGCGGCAACACCGTCGTCGTCATCGAGCACGACCATCGCGTTATCGAGGCGGCGGATCACGTCATCGAACTCGGCCTCGGCGCCGGCGATGAAGGCGGCGCGGTCGTCTACCGGGGGCCGCCGGTCGGTTTGACATCGGCGCCCGAGAGTCCAACGAGCGACTTCTGGACGGGCCGCGACGCCATCGCCGTGCCGACGCAGCGACGCCTACCGTCGAGCCATCTCAAGCTCACCGATGCGCTGGCCGAGTACCGATTCCCTCTCGGCGTCCTGTGCGCGGTCACCGGCGTCTCCGGCGCGGGCAAGCATCGGCTCGTCATGGAAACGCTCTATCCCACGCTCGCCAGGAAGAAAAAAAGTCCTCTCCCCTCTCCTCTTGAGAGAGGGGTCGGGGGTGAAGGCGAAGCGCCGACGGCAAAAGTGAGCGGGGCTGAAAAGCTTGCCGACGTCGTCCTGCTCGATCAGCAGCCGTTGCCGCGCAGCTCACGCAGCAATCCGGCCACGCTATTGAAGATTTTCGACGACATTCGCACTCTTTTCGCCGATACCACCGACGCGAAGATCCGCAATTTCGGGCCTGGCCAGTTCAGCTTCAATCAACCCGGGGGCCGCTGCGATGCGTGCGAAGGCCAAGGCACGCTGACGATCGACATGCAGTTTCTCGCCGACGTGACGACGGTATGTCCCGAATGCAGCGGTCGGCGTTATCGCCAGGAGATTCTCGACATCAAGGTACGCAGCCGCAGCATTGCGGAGGTGCTTGAGCTGACGATCCGCGAGGCGTTTCGTTTCTTTCGCGCCCAGCCCGCCATCGAAAAAAAGCTGAAGGTACTCCTCGATGTCGGTCTGGAATATCTGCGGCTCGGCCAGGCGGTAGAGACACTCGCCGGCGGCGAATGTCAACGATTGAAACTCGCCGCCCATCTGACTTCGAGCCGCAAGACCGGTTGCCTATTCATCCTCGACGAGCCCAGCGCCGGTCTACATCCCGCCGATGTCGCAAATTTACTGGCGTGCTTCGAGCGTCTCTTGTCCGCGGGCCATTCGCTACTTGTAATCGAAAACGATCTCGACGTGATCAAATGCGCCGACTGGATCATCGACCTGGATCACGGCCACATCGTCGCCGAGGGGACGCCGGAGGAGGTCGCGGACATCGGAGAATCGCACACGGGACGGTGTCTCAAGCCGCTGCTTGACGGTTAGGTGTCGGCGGGGTGACGCCGATCAGGCGTCAAGCCGCTGCCGCGTCTGAAAGTCGGTGGTACGCCGCCGCTCGAGCCACGTAGACTGAGAGCATGAACATCACCCTGCCAACCGCCGAAATGGAACGGGCCTACCTCGAACGAGATGCCAGCTACAACGGCCTGTTCTTTCTTGGCGTACGCACGACCGGCGTCTTTTGCCGACCGACATGTCCGGCACGCAAGCCATTGCCCAAGAACGTCGAGTACTTCCCGACGACGCACGCCGCGCTCGGCGCCGGGTATCGGCCGTGCAAGCGTTGTCGGCCTTTGGAACTGGAAGATCAACCCGCCTGGGCCGCCGAGCTGGAACGCAATCCTGCCGCGCGTATTACGGACGCTGAACTGTCGGACGTCTTCAAACAGATTCGCGAGAACGGCACAATCGGCACTCCAAGCCAGTCCCACACGGGCGAATGCGTGCTGTTGTCCTCGATATGCAGCCCACTCGGCCCGCTCGTGGCGGGGGCGACGCACGACGGCGTCTGTCTGCTTGAGTTCACGGATCGACGCATGCTAGAAGGGCAGTTCGCCGCGGTGCGGAAACGGTTCGCCGCGCCGGTTGTCCCCGGCTGCAACGAACACCTGAAAACGCTGGAAGCCGAGCTCGCGAGTTACTTTGCCGGTTCATTGCGAGACTTCTCCGTGCCATTGGTTTATCCCGGCACCGAATTCCAGCGGCGGGTGTGGACGCAATTGCTCGCCATTCCTTATGGCGAGACACGCTCGTATGAACAGGTGGCCATAGCAGTGGGAGACGCGAAGGCGGTGCGCGCAGTCGGCCGGGCCAATGGACTCAACCGCATCGCCATCGTCATCCCGTGCCATCGCGTCGTCAACAAGAGCGGCGCACTCGGCGGCTACGGCG
>SYHD01000252.1 GCA_005799265.1 Planctomycetia bacterium
GGATCCTTCAATCCGTCGCTTGCGCGTCCGGCTAACGGGTGTGGGAGAGGAGAGGCAGGGACGATCTCGCCGGTGCGCGGATGTTTCGTCACCGGATCGCCGACGGCCTGCACGCTCTCGCCGCGCGACGATGGCCGCACGCCGAGCTGCGTGAAGAACGCGGTCATGCCGAAGTAATCGGTCTGGCTCCAGCGATCGAACGGATGATGATGGCACTCCGCACACGCGATACGAATGCCCAGAAGCACCTGCGAAATCGAGCTGGCTGCGTCGCCCGGCTTGTTCGCGACCTTGTAGAAGTTGGCCGGCCCGATTTCCTCAAGAGGCCCCTCCGCGGTCAGCAGCTCGCGGGCAAACTGATCGATCGGTTTGTTCGCCGCCAGGCTCTCGCGGATCCAGCGGTAGAACGCATACGCCTTCCTGTGCCCGAGCGCTTGCCGATCGACGCGCAATAGGTCCGCCCACTTGAGCGCCCAATAGTCGGCGTACTCGGGGCGCTCCAACAATTCATCGACGAGAAGCTCTCGCTTGTTGGCACGCTTGTCGCTCAGGAATCGCCGCGCTTCGTCGGCCGTCGGCAGCGTGCCGATCACGTCGAGATAGACGCGGCGCAGGTAATCGCTGTCGTCGCACAGGTCCGACGGCGCGATGTTGAGCTTCTTGAGCTTGTCAATGACGTGTCCGTCGATGAAGTTGTGCGGCGGAAACGCCGGATAGCTGGCGATGGCCTCCGGGCGAGGCACAATCGCGCGAAAGGTATCGACGCAATTAGCATAGCTCGCCATGATCGCGGATTCACCGGGCGTTTGGCCGACGCTCACAAGCCCGTCGGCGCTGACGCTCGCCAGGCCGTCGTTGTTCGCTTGATAACGCGCGTGCCCCGTCACGTCGACTTCGCGGTTGTCCGAGAAACGCGCGATGACGCGAATCTGCTGCGTTCCCTTCATGCGCATGACCCGCTCCTTCGGCTCGACGCGGATGCTCGTCACGCTCGGCGCATTCGGATCACCGATCGGCATGCCCGCAGCAATCCAGCCACGCAGGAGGTTGTACTCGTCGGTGCCGGCGCGAATGCGAATCCCGCCGCCATGGGGCATCTGGCCGGATGCCTTGGTCAGCAGCAAGCTCGACTCCGGCGCTGCGGGGAAGACGCGCCGGCCTCGCGATTCCTTGACGAGGGCGATGAAGTCTGCCGGCGGATCGAAGCCGAAGATCGAGAGCTTGAACCCATTCTGCCCTTGCGAGTAGCCGTGACAACTGGACGAATTGCAGCCGAAGCGATTGAAGAGCGGCGTGATGTCGTTCTCGAAGTGATAGCTGCGCGGATCCTTAGAGCCTTGCACATCGACCTGCACCTTGGCAATCTTGCCCGCCGCCTCGATGGCGATCTCCGCCTTGCCGTCGGCGAGCCCGCGCACCACGCCCTGCCCCGTGACCTTGGCGACGCCCGGCTGCGACGAGCGATAGGCCGCGTCGTGGGTCAAATCGACGAGCCGGCCATCGAGTGTCTTGCCGGTGACGAGCAATGAGTAGACCGATTGCGGCCCGCGCAACGGCACGACCGCGGGCTCGACCAACAGCTCCGCGAGTTTCTCTTGCGCAGCAAGCAAACCGCTAAACATCACGAGAATTGCGAGAGCGATTATTCGGGTAAGCGTAGGAGTCATGATGCGCAGCCATTGGGTTGAATTCATGCCGGTGGGAAGATAAGGATAGTCTACCAACGCAGCGATGCGACACAAGCGTGAATTGCATTCCCACGGCCCCTACCGCAGATTGCTTCCCGCGCGGCCATTCTTACAATCCCACGAGAGCCAGTTCCGTCAATCTCGATCAAGGAGGACCACATGGATACGACGACGCCTCAAGCCGCTCCCCCTCCCGAAAAAAAATCGCTGTTCGCAACGGTGGTCGCCACGACGCCAGTCCTGTTGGCAATAATCGCGACGTTCATCCTGGGCCAATCGTCGAGCGAGATGACGAAGGCACAGTATCAGCGCTCGCTCGCCAGCCAGAACCAGGCGAAGGTCACGAATCAATGGGATTTCTTCCAGGCCAAGCGCAGCCGCGGCACAACCTATGAGGCGACTGCGAATCTCCTCTACGCGCAAGGCGCCGAGCCTTTCACCAAAGACAATCTGCTGGACGCCGCCAAAAACTTGATCGATGAGATCCAGCTCATCGAGAAGGACGCCGGCCAGATGAGCAATCCTGCCAAGGCGCTGGAGAAAATCAAGGCCCTGCGGACGAGAGCCGAGCTATCCCTGAAGCAAATCGGCGCGGCACTAAATCCTCCCATAGCCGCTGGCAATGACCATCAGACGATCCTCACGCCGGATAGCGTAAAATCCGCGCTGGATGCGCTTCACGCCTTCCCCAGGGCCAAACATGAGACGAACGCGGATGCGGACGATGGCATCGATGCCGAACAGCGCAAGATCCTCGTCGAGATCATCAAGGATCTACGCGCCTTCAAGCCCGAGAAAGAAATCGCGTCGAGGACGCTGGAACTCAAGACGGATACGCTTGACAAGGCGATGGAAAGAGCGAAGGCGAACGCCGCCAAGACCGCCGAGCGCGGCAAGGCGATCGACCGCGTGCTGGAGGAATTTGACGCGTTGGTCGATGGCCATGCCGAACTGGCCCGCGAGTATCAACAGATCATGCGGCCCTATCTCGCGCGGATCAAAGCCAAGGGCAAGGTGGAAGACGCCGAGAAGCTCGACGTGCGCATCAACCAGGTGCGCACGGCGTCGGCCAATCTGCTCGCCTATTACAAAGCCGCGCGTTACCGGTTCGACGCCCGCCGCTACGAGGACGATGCCCGCAGCAACCAAGAAGCCGCGTATCTTTACGACATCCACGTCCTGCAAAGCAGCGCCCGCTCCGATCGCCATTTGGGCCGCAGCTTCGGTTTCATGATTGCGATGTTGGTCGCACAGGTCAGCGTCACGATCGGCACCCTGGCGCTGGCGATGAAGTGGCGCCTGCCGACATGGGTGATCGCGGTCCTGGCGGGACTGAGCGCGATCGCGCTGGGCGTGTACATATTCCTGGAGATGGGGCCGCTCAACTTCTAGTCCAGCACGCCTACCGCGCAAGGGGGAGAGTACGATGCAACGGCCGCTCCCTCCCCGCACACACACGAGGAGACGCCGGCGTGGATTTCTCACGTCAGCCGCACCACCGCTGACCGAAGGCTGGCAGCAGCCTTGAGACATAGGTCACGAGAGAGGACCACCTATCACGGCGCAACAGCCCATCGCGATTGACCACCGGTTTAAGCCTTATCGCAGCGCCTTGATCAGGTCTGGATCTTCCTGCATTTTCAGGAAGACGGCGGCGATGACTAGGTGAATAATCATGCCACAGCAACCGCCGCCTATCACGGGGGACGCGACGCCACTCGCTCGGCCGAGCGTGATCACGATGACGGCAACGTCGATCAGCAACACCAGCGCCATTCCCGCCGGGCAGAAAATGGCCAGATGCCTACCGAAGCTCCGGCGCAGAAACAGGGCGATCCCACCACCGATAATGCCTAGGGACAGCAGCAAATCGACAAGACTGGCGAGGAAGTGGATGGTCGCCGGGAATTTAGTCCAGCCGAGAAATTCCAGCAATAACGGGTGAGGGATGAAAAAAAGATCGCGCAAGATCAGGGCCGCTGACACGACGTTATAACAGTTCGACAACAGACACAAGCCTCCCCACACGACCGCGATGATGGCCATTGCCAATAGCATCCCCGGCAAGGGCCGGCTTGTCTTCTTCTTTTTCTTGCTACCGCCCGAGCTGCGATTTTTCTCGTCCTCATCATCGTCGTCGTCATCAAGTGCTCGGCGTTTCCTTTTCGGGCGGTCGTCCTCATCATCGTCGTCGTCATCACCCGCACGGCGTTTCTTTTTCGGGCGGTCGTCCTCATCGTTGTCGTCATCACGCGCACGGCTTTTCTTTTTCGGGCGGTCGTCCTCATCAGCGTCAGCGCGCGTACGCGGCTGTTCGTCAAGCTGGTAACCTTCGTCGTCATCGTCACTCACCTTGTCGCCGCGCTCGATCAGTTTCGATTGCGCCATCATGCTTTCGAGAATCTCGCGGGGCACAGGCGGCCCCTCGATCGCCTCGTTTTCGGGAAGCCGAAGCCATTGGCCGCACACGGGGCACACCACTTTGAGTGACGCCACGCTGCTGTCGAGTCCCGCTAATTCGTCGTCCACGCCGGGGTCGTAACGACTCGCGCACTTCGGGCACCTGACTATCGGCATAGACCCTCCGCTCGCAACACATCTGAAATCGCCACGCTCACGGCAAGGCTTGCTCACTTCTTCAACGCCACCTGCATCGGACTCGCCAGATACGCCACCAGATCGCGCACCTCCTCCAACCGCCATTGATCGAACGCTCCGTCCGGCATCATCGATAGCTTCGTGGCCGACCGCGACTCGATGTCCGCCTTCGGGATCACCACCTGCTCGTTCGGCATCTGCAGCGTCAACGCGGCGTCCGTTTCCTTGCGCACCATGCCGCTTAAAGTTCGGCCGTTCTTCGTCTCCACGACCGTCACCTGATACTCGCGCGGCACGATCGCACTGGGGTCGAGCACGTTCTCCAACACGTAATCGAGATTCATCCGCTGCGAGCCCGTCAGATCGGGGCCGAGGTCCCCCCCTTCGCCGAACAGGCGATGGCAACTCGCGCACGCCTTCGCATACAACGCCCGGCCATTGCTCAGATTCGCCTTTTTAATAACGTTCGGCGTCAGCTCGGCCTTGTACTTCGCCATCAGCCTGGCTTTATCGGCCGACGCGGGCCGCACTTCGCCCCAGACCTTGGCGAGCTTGGCGGCCAGGTCGGGATGTTTGAGCGTTTGCAGTTGGCGGATCGTGTAGGAGTTGATGTCGCCGCGCGGGATCGCCTTGGCGTCGATGGCGTCCAGGAGCGCGACGGCAAAGGGGCCGCGCGACGCCAGCGTTTGCAGCGCGTCGCTCTTCTCGTCGGCGTTCCACTGCGCGTAACCTTGGATGAGCAACTTCGGCGTCTCGGCATGCTCGAACGCCGCCAGGCCGCGGATGGCGGGGCCTCGCAGCGCTTCATCGCTGAGCAGTTCATGCAGGATCGGCAGCAAGTCCGGCTTCTGCTGAAAGAGCAGCGTCTTGAGCGCGTCCTCGCGCTGCCGGACAGGTTGAGCGCGATCCGGCACGATCTTGCGCAGCAGCGTGAAGGCGCGTTCGTCGCCGAACTGCACAGCGAGGGCGAGGGCACGTTCGCGCACCTCGGGGAGCGGGCTTTCGATGAGTATCGGATAGCCAAACTTCCATCTCGGCTCCATCGGCAGCTTGCGGTGGCCGGTAAGGCCGTCTTGAATGCCCCGAAGAATATCACGTTGCATAGTCGGGTTATCAAAGCTGTCCAGCTCCGTGTAAAGCTCTTTGTATCTTCGTTCAGCCTCTTCCAGTTCTCTTCCTTCTCCCGCTCCTCGCCGTTCTGTGCAATATCGAGCGATAAACTGGCGAGTCAGTGGAATACGGCTTTCCCTCAGCAGCTCATGTGTAGTGACGTTAAAGCCCGTTTTTAGTATCGCATGCCAGTACATCAGGGGCAGATATGGGTCGTTGCTATCTTCTCCCCGCCGGAGGAGATTTTGCAAGGAAGATCCTGCGGCCCGGAATGAATGGGTACGGATTACTTCCGATGCCAGGTAAAGCCTCACCCGTGACGACGGATCGCGTTCCGCCATCTTGAGAAGAAGGTGCGAGCGTTCGTCAAAGCGTTCTACACCGCTGAGCCCATCAAAGGCAAGCCTGACGGCCCAGGCGCGGATGTGTTCACTCGGATGTTCGCAGAGTTTGGCAAATTGTTTGTCACTGATGGCTGAAATCGCATGCAACGTCAAGAGCGCGTTTACTGCGAGATCCTCAAATCGCCTCCAGCCTATGTCATCGTTAACTTCAAGCCTCATCTCCAAGCGTCTAATGGCCTTAGGATCGATTTTCCTCATAGCTGCTCGCTCTTGAAGTAGGCGGCGAGCGTGCCGGGCTTGCCATTGGTTAACATGTTCCTGTGCCATCGCCAAATCGAGATCGGGGAATTTCTCAAGATCAAAAGCCCGGGGCTGCGGCTTACCATAGGTGATCTTGAATATCCGCCCATTCGTCTTGTCGGCGACCTGATAGTTGTGGCACTCGCCGGTGTCGGTCCAGTCGCTGACGTAGACGCCGCCGTCGGGGCCGTAGTGGATCGCCAAACCGCGGAACCACGGGTCGTTGGCGTGCATGAAGTCCTTGGCGTGGCGCGCGACATACGTGGAGCCGTTGCGTTCGAGGATGTCGTGGTTGATGCGGTTGCCGTGGAGGTTGCACATGAAGACGCCGCCGCGATAACGCTGGGGCCAGTTGTCGCCGAGGTAGATCATGCAGCCGACATGGGCGTGGCCGCCGCCGGCTTCGCTGTGGACTTTGTAGGCGTCGAGCCCCGCCCCCTCACCCCCATCCCCTCTCCCCCGTTGGGGAGAGGGGCGACGAGACGAAGTCCAACTGCCGCCGCCCCAGTGGATGTGGTCGCAGATGCTCGGCATCAGCTTGTACACGTGCGGGTTGAGGTCGTTGCCGAACATGCGTTGATAGTGGCCGCCGGGGACGATGTGCCAGAGATGATCGATGACGCAATTGGTGATGAACATCTCGCCGTGCTCGTCGAAGTCGAGGCCCCAGGGATTGGTGGTGCCGTGGGCCACGACTTCGAACTTTTTCTTGGTCGGATGATAGCGCCAGACGCCGCAGTTCATGCGGACACGCCCAGGGACGGCTGTCCCTGGGCTTCCAACCAGGGAGTTGGAGAGGATGCCGTTGCAGCCGTAGAGCCAGCCGTCGGGGCCCCAGGTCGGGCTGTTGAAGACGTTGTGCTTGGCCTTGATGTCCCAGCCATCGAGGACGATCTGCGGCGGGCCGGCCGGCTTGTCGTTCTTGATCGGGATGAAGAGCAGGTTCGGCGTCGCGCAGACCCAGACGCCGCCGAAGCCGTACTGGATGCCGGAGATGTTGGCGATGTTGTCGGCGAAGACGGTGCGTTTGTCGTGAACGCCGTCGCCGTCGGTGTCTTCGAGGATGAGGATGCGGTCCTTGCCTTTTTTCGGGTCGGCGTCCCAGTTGGGATAGGAGAGACATTCCGCGACCCAGAGCCGGCCGCGATCGTCGAAGCAAAACGCGATCGGCTGCACGACATCGGGCTCGCCGGCGAAGAGCGTCGCCTTGAAGCCGTCGGGCAGCGTCATCTTCATGGCGGCCACGCGCGCCGGCAGCGGGGCGTCTTTGATCTGCGCGAAGGCAGGGGTTGCGATCAACAACACGATCAGCGGGAGAAGACGTTTCATCGTTTTGGCCTCAAAGCTCGCTTGCGGTTTCACGCCCACACTCGTGCGGCCATTGTAATCGCCAAACCGCGGCGGGAACAGCATCGACTTTCGGTTTCTCACGGGTCGCGAATGGTTCGACTGGATTGTTTGGTTCATCCTGGACGAGCTAATTCTTGCGACGGGTGCTTTTTCGTTGCTTCTGCTGAGCGCGGCGATTTTCAGGCCGAAATGGGTTCTACGACTTGCCAACTCGGCGTTAATGCACCTCCTCAAGACGGTTGTCATCATCATGCTGCTTCTCGGGCTCGCACTACTCTTCGCGATCGTCGGCTCATGGCTCATGATGTTTGGGCTTCTCGACTGAGACGGTTCATCACAGATTCCATCAACAGTGACAGGCTGATCGGCGCATGCAGTAGATTTCAGAGCCTGAAGCGTAAGCGAAGGATTCCGCCGAAGCTCCTCGCTTACGCCGCGGGCTCTGATTTGGTCGGGGGCTTACTTCAGATACTTCGCGATGTGCTGCTTGCTCTGGCCCGGCGGAATCGTGATCCATGTCCAGCCGTCCGTTTTCAGGAGACGGGCGAGATAAACGATCTGGCCGACGTGATAGGTGGTGTGCACCAAGGAACGATGGATGGCCTGCAAGACCGTGTGCGTCTCGCCGCGAATCGTCACTTCCTTGAGCCAATCGCTCTCCTGCAAACTCTCCAACGACAAGAACAGCGCCGACCAGGCGTATTCCCACGCCGCCGTCAGTCTTCCGCGCGAATCGGCCGGCATAATGACGAACTCGGCGTCGCGATCGCGCGAAGGTTTTTCGCCATCGGTCGTCAAGAAATCGGTCCAGCGCGACGTAAGATTGCCGGCGACGTGCTTGATGATGATCGCGACGCTGTTGGCGTGCTCCCCCGGCTTTCTGAAGAAGAGTTCATCGTCGAGTTGCCGGCTCGCCTTGTCGGCTGCGTCTTTTTGTTTGCGAAAGCTCAGGAGGATGTCGTCGCGATAGGCATACCAAGTGGACATGATGAACTCCCGCCGGGCCGTTGGCGATCATTCACGAAATTGTAGCCATTGCGGTAGTCAACGGAGGAGGTCATCGTATTCCTTCTTGACGATACGGTAACATTCGCAGGCCGCCGCTTCGAGACCGATGCGATCGAGGATGGTCATTTTGCCGTGAATATAGCGTATCAGCCCCGCGGTCTGCAGCCTGCGAGCGACCTCGGTGACGCTGGCCCGGCGTACGCCCAGCATCAACGCCAGGAGTTCATGCGTGAGCGGGAATTGATCGGCATGCACGCGGTCGTGTGTCATCAAGAGCCAGCGCGCCAGACGTTTGCCGAGCGGGTGCAGCGTATTGCAGGCCACGGATTGAGTCGCCTGGCTGAGGAATGCGTGTAGATAACGGTGCAGAATGCGGACCAGCACACTGTCGCGCCGGGAGGCGGCGGCATTGAGGTGCGTGCTGGCAAGGCGTAGGGCGGCGCCGGGGACTTGCACGATGACCTTGGCAGCGGTAGCGATGGCGTCGACGCCGAGCAGCGCGCGAATGCCGACCATGCCCTCGTCACCGACCGTGGCGACCTCGGCACTCGAGCCGTCTTCCAATACAGCCAGGTATGACAGCACGCCAGAGTTCGGAAAGTACACGTGATCCATGCGCTGGCCCGGCTCATAGAGTACCTGCATGAATTCCAGTTGCACTGGTTCCATATGAGAAGCGAGTCGGTGATATTCCTCACGAGACAGAAGGTGTAGGAGACGATTCTTTACCCCAGATTTTGCAGCCATTGACTAGCCTCCTTGAGAATCCACCCTGGGAACCGACAAGGATCGCTCTGAGGGGTCGCGGCCGGGCGAATGATTGCGAGGGAAAATGAGAGGGAACGCGAAACAACGTCGCCCAGAGGAATTGTAGTGCGGCGTGCCTGTCCTGTATGGTCGCATTGCAAAAAAAGGACAGGGCCGGCCAAGGTCGTGTCGCCCAGTCACGAGCCTCAAACCGGACCCCGTCCAAGCTTCATTGAATGAATCCTACCATAGCGGCTGTGGATTTACTTTTCAATCAAAAAAAATCCAATTACAGCTTTTATTCTCTTGCTACGAAATGTACGGTATGGTACATTTCCGCCCCATCGCGCGATCAATGAATGGAAGTACGGGGCCCAGACAAAAAACGGTCAGTTTTCGCTTGCCGCAGGCGTTGATGGAGCAAATGCGGAGCCTCGCCAGGCAAAACCGGCGCACCCTTTCCGGCGAAGTCCATCTTGCGATCGAGAAGCACTTGGAAACGAACGGAATTGAGCCGAACGAATCGGAAGATACGCCAGCCGCAATCTAAGGCACACCCGACGCACGACTTGCCTCTACTCCGTTTTCGCCCAGACGGAGTAGCTTTTCCACACGGCCGATTAACGATCGATCTCCCCCATGACGATGTCGATCGAACCGATGATCGCGGGAATGTCCGCGATCAGACACCCTTCGCAAATCTTGCCCGCGAGACCTAGATTGGCGCAGCTCGACGAACGCGCCCGCACGCGCAATGGCACTTGGCCCTTTGCCGGACTGCCGACGACGTAGAAGCCCATCTGGCCGCGCGGCGCTTCGGTCTCGACGTAAGCCTCGCCCGCCGGCAGATGCTTCGGCAATTCGACACGATGTGACCCCGCCGCCGTCTTGTATTTCTCCAACCCCTGGCGGATGATCTTGATGCTCTCGACGACTTCCAACATGCGCACATAGTAGCGATGCCAGCAATCGCCGATCACCGCCTCGGGCGGTTTTTGCGGGAACGGCGGCAGCACGGCGTTGAAGTCGTACTCGCCGTAGCCGGAGTATTTCTCGATCTTGCGCAGGTCCCAATCGGGATCGCCGTTCGAGCGATCGAGCGAACCGCGCAGCATCGGACCGGAGCAGGCGTACTGCAACGCCAACTCCTTCGAGCAGACGCCGATGTTCGCGGTGCGCTTGACGAAAATATGATTCGTCGTCAAGAGTGTGTGATACTCCGGGATGCGCGGCTCGAAATAATCGAGGAACGTTTTGCAGTTGTCGATCCAGCCGTCGGGCAGGTCGTCGTGAACACCGCCGATGGTGATGTAGCTGTACGTGAGACGGGCGCCGCAGACTTCCTCGAAAAGGTCGAGGATCATCTCGCGTTCGCGGAAAGCATAGAGGAACGGGCTGAACGTGCCGAGGTCGAGCCCGTACGTTCCCATGGCGACGAGATGGCTGGCGATGCGATTGAGCTCGCACACGAGCACGCGGATCACCTGCGCTTTGGGCGGGATCTTCATGCCGCACAATTTCTCGACCGCGAGAGCGTAGCCGAGGTTCATGTTCATGCCGGCCAGATAGTCCATCCGGTCGGTGTAGGGGATGAACTGAATCGGCAGCACGTTCTCGCCGATCTTTTCGGCACAGCGGTGCAGATAGCCCAGGTGCGGCACGACTTCGGAAACGATCTCGCCGTCGGTGCGCAGGACGAGCCGCAGAACGCCATGCGTGGACGGGTGCTGCGGGCCCATGTTGACGAGCATCTCGTCGGTGCGTACGTCGAACTCGACGATGGTTTGATCTTGCGGCATCAGGGATGCGGTGGCCATAAATTACTCAGCAAGCAGGTTCGATAGATTCGGCACATGGGATCCGTGGAATACCGTGATGATGACGACCCACACGCCATCGTAGCGGTACATGATGCGTTGTCCACGGAAGTTGATTTCACGGATGGACGGATCGTTGTATTCCTCGACCACGGCGCCCATTTCCGGAAAATAGCGCAAGTTACTTGCGTACTTTCTTAGGCGGCTTACGAACGACTTGGCCGTTCTTGGTGCGCCCCGCGCCGCGATCGCCCTTCGCAGCCGATCCAGGTCGCTTTTGGCTCGATCTGACCAGTGCAGCCTGGCTTTCTTCTTCATCGCAGCGCCGCTCCAGTTCGTCGAAAACCTCGTCATGATCGGTCGTGCGTCCGGCTTCAATATCCTTCAGGCCCTCGTCGATTGCTCTCAGGACGCACACATGGTACAGCGCCTGGTCATAGGTAATATCCTCTGGCCAGCGCTCCACCATTTGCAGAATTCGTTGTTTGTTGGTCATGGGCTCTCCTCTCCAAGCTCAAGAAATGAGCTTCATCACTTTGTGATGATGTTCTTCCAGCGTACCGCGTGACAATCGTTATTGCCTGAGTTACGCTGCAGCAATCAACGGGCGAAACGGCAGCGAACCACCATCCCTATACAGGTTTGACGATCGGTATGACCTCCATGACAATAATGCCTTTCAATTCGGCCTTCACCTTCGCATTTGCCGAGCTTTTGGCTTCAACCGTAATCTCGACGTCATCTCCAGATCGTTCCTTCACACCTATCACGACGTATTCTCCAAGCGCCTCGTCAACTTTATTAGCCTTTTTCTTCTTGGCGACATTCTCCTGTTCAATCACTTCTTCCCTTTGTGCATTGGCCTGAGCTTTCTTCCTGGCGTCTCTTTTCTCCCTATTCGCTTCATCTAGGTGGGCCTTCGCTTCGGCTTCCTTCCGCTTGGCGGCCTTTTCCTTCTCGACCGCTTCCGCGTTCGCTCTTTTTGATTGTGCTTCCAAGAGTGCACTCTTGATCAACCTAAATGTCTCAGGACTCGTTGTTCCCACAAAGTTCCGCCCATCTTTGAATTGCGCTGCAAAGGCGATCTCTTTTTTCTGTTTCCCACCCAAGGCTAATCCAGCGAGTATGCCAACTGGACCCGCCAGTATTGCGCCAAGCGCGGCCATGCCCGCCGAGCTCGGCCCATCTGCGATCATTTCCTCGGTTACGATCTCCGCCACAACAAGCTCCTTGGCCGAAATCGTTTTGCCGGAAGAAAGCCATCCCCCCAGGAAAATGAAATCTCTTTCCTGCAAACCAGGAGTCCTCGAAGTAGCCAGTTCCTTTTCAAAAATCTCCTCCGCAGGTGTTAAAGAAATACTTAGCCATTGGAAAAGCTCAAGAAATCAGGGCGCCACCGGAAATCCCAGCTTTGCTGGGAGGATGCGCCTATCGTCCTCGAATGCCATGATACTCCAGCGGGAACTCGTAATCCTTGCGCAGCGGATGGCCAACCCAGTCGTCGGCGAGCAGCAAACGGCGCAGGTCAGGATGGCCGATGAAGTTGACGCCGGACAGGTCGAACACTTCACGTTCGAGCCAGTCGGCCGCGGGAAAAAGCGTGGTCAGCGACGGCACTTCGGGCAACGCGCCCGGCTGGTTGTCCTTCCAACGAGGCAACATCACCTTTACGACGAAGCGATGCTTCTGGTCGAAGCTGGAGAAGTGATACACCACCTCCATGTGCGGCTCAAACCCGGCCTTGGCGACTTTCTTCGGATCGAGTTCAAGATAGTCCGCGCCGGTGATGCAGTTGAGCATATCGAACTGCAAGCGCGGAAAATCGCGCAGAACACCGCACACGGCGAGCAGGTCGCCTGGTTCGACGACGACGAACGGGTCGATCGCCTCGGGGCTTTTGCTTTTGATCTTGGAGCCGCACTCGGTTTCGAGCACGGCAATGATTTCGGCGCCGGTCATGATTTTGCCGCCTCTTTTGTTGATGGCTTGCGCGTCGCTGAGGCCTTGGCCTGCTTTTTTTGTTTCGCCCGTGAGGCGAGCCAGCGATTCAAGGAACGCGCGTTTTCTCCACTGGAACGCCCGGCGAGCAAACCCTCGACACCGATATGTTCATCAACCTCGGGCCATTCGATCGCATAACCGTCGCCCAAAAGCCGCCAATGCTGTCGTTCGACCTTGGAAGCTTCCAGCAAGCGCGGATACCATTCCAGCGGCACGCTCACGCGCCGGCCGTCGGCCAGTTCGATAGTCAAATGCCGGGGTGTCAAGCTGACATTCACCGCCAGCGGATCCTTTTCAAGCACCAAAGTGGTCATGCCACGCCTCTATCAAAGCTGGCTGGTATTGCTCAACCAGCTTCGCGATCTTCTTGAGTTCGGGATTCCTCAAGCCTCGATTTTTCGCAACGGAAACAGGTTCGAGCCAGTATTTCGCGATAGCACGGTCGCGCTTGACATGGATATGCGGCGGTTCGCCCTGGTCCGAGCTGAAAAAAATACGGCCCATGTCGAAGTACGGTTGGCATGTCGGCATTCCGTGTCATCCATGTCGCTCGCCTCACGCCTTCGTCGGCGTCGCCTTCTCTTTGGTCAACTTCGCCCAGGCGATCTGCTTTTCGAGCGCCTTCACCGGATCAGCATCGTCCAGCTCCGGCGGCAACTGCACGTAGCCGGTGCGTGCGGGAATCGGCAGGTCGATCGCCTTGCCCTTGGTCAGGTAACGCATGCCGCGCACCTTGTCCTGAATGCGCATCAGGCCTTCGAGCAACGCTTCGGGGCGCGGCGGGCAACCTGGCACATAGACATCGACAGGCACCACCAGGTCGACACCCTTGACGACGTTGTACCCGTACTTGTAATACGGCCCGCCGCCGCAAGTGCAGGCGCCCATCGCGATAACGAACTTCGGATCTCCCATCTGGTTGTACAATCGGCGCACCCGGCTCGCCATCTTCATGTTGACCGTGCCGGCCACGACCATCAAGTCCGCCTGCCGTGGCGTCGCGCGAAATGCACCCGCGCCGAAGCGATCGATGTCGTAGCGAGGCCCGCCCACCGCCATCATCTCGATGGCGCAGCAGGCCAGCCCAAACGTCATGGGCCACATGCTCGATTCGCGCGCCCAGGCGATGCCTTGTTCGATCGTCGTAACAAAGAAGTTTTCTTCAAATCGGCCTTCGACCCAACCCATGTAAAAGCTCCTTCTGACCCCACAGCCTCTTCTCGTTTGGTCGCGGGATCGTTGAGTTTAATGAACGGCAACCGGCGGCGGCGCCGCAATTGGAACCGATTGCTCCAACGGTTTCTCGGGAGTAATCGAAGGCTCCTGGTGATGGCCATAGGCGCGGACCCAATCGATGTCGCCACGCCGCCACACGTAGGCGAACCCAACCATCAGGACGCCGAAGAAAATCGCGATATCCCAAAAAGCGATCTGTGCCCACCTCGCCGCAGCGCCGGGCTCCGGTGGCCGCACCGTGAGTTTGCCCTTTTCTTCCGCTAGTATTTTCATATTGACCTTGCGTTCAGTCCTTACGCCAATTGGCTCCAATTGCTTCAATAGCGGCTCCTGCTGCTTCCTGATCTGCGCGAGTTGTTCGTCAATTTTGCTCAACTGCTCCTTTTCCTGGTCGGTGAGTTTCGCTTCCAGACTCTTCACAGCCAACGGTTTCCTCTTGTCGAGCAACTCCATTACCGGCCCATCCGAATGTGAGAGTTGGTTCGCCTTTCCAAAGACCGTCGCCCAGGGGAAGAAGAACGCAACTTCCACATCGAAGATAACGAACAGCAAGGCCACGACGTAAAAGCGCAGGTCGAACTGAATCCACGCGCTGCCGACTGTCGGCTCGCCGCATTCGTAGATCGTGAGTTTTTCCGGGTCGGGGACACTCGGGCGGAGAAAACTCCCCATCACCATGTGGATGAAGAGAAACACCACGCCGACGACCGTGAAGACGAGCAAAAAGAAGACAAATGTTGCTGGCGCCATGAAGATCATCCATTCAAGACATTGGAAGCGAGTTCGCGACGCCCGGAGAAGCCGGAGTTCAGTTCATGCCAGTGCGCAACTTCCGGCTCGCCCAGCCGCCAGCACAGGTAAACTTCCTTGCCGTCGCGCAGATGGCGAAAATCGATGAGGCCGGTGTAGTAGTCCTTGAGTTCGACACCGAGCTTTTCGAGTTCAAATTCGAACTCGTGCATCTTGTCCTGCCCGCGCTCGAATTCCTCGATCAATTGCTGAACTTCCTCCTTGTGCGCTTGATCGAGCCCGTCGGATTCTTGCATCCGCGAAAGCCGTTCGTAGCGTTCACGCAACTCGTTCGCCAGCGCGACGACGTCGCGCAAAATCGCCCGCAGAAGCGGCAGCATCGCGTTCGCTTCATCGACGGTGTAGGTCTTTTTCTTCGGCCGCGGACCCGATGATGTTTTCATGATCTATATTCTCTGGCGGCTTGCGGCTTAGATCTCGCAGAATGCCACGTGAGCGCTACGCCGCAAACGGCATTAAGTTTAACTGCCTGCAACGGGCGCGGTAGGCGCCGGCGCGGCGGGTTTCGGTGGCGGCGGCGGATCGGGGGGCTTGGTCCAGACCGGCTGATCGACAAGCTTCGACGCCGCGATCGCCGTCGGATTCAAGGTCGCCTGGCCCCACGCGACTTCAACGGGCAGCTTCGCGAAATCGACGATGCAGCCGTCACGCGTATAGCAACTCTGATCATGCGTCGAGCCCATGAAGATGCAATCGACCGGGCACGGATCGACGCACAGCGCACAAAACATGCACTTGGTGTAATCGATCTTGAAGCCTTCGACACGGAAGCCTTTGCCGACGGGATTCTTGATCTTGTCGATGTAGATGCAATCGACCGGACACGCACGGGCACACTTGTCGCAGCCAATGCACGTCGTCAGATCGAAGCGATGGAACCCCCGATAGCGCGGCTTGACCGGCACCGGCAGTTCGGGATATTCGAAATGCTGCGTGAACGCCTTGCGCTTGTACGTTTGCAGAAAGTACCAGAGCGTGATCCACATGCCCTGGCCCACGGTCTGGATGGCGACGATGATATTGCGGAACCATGCTTTCATGAGCGGGCTCGCTGTGTGTCTGCGTTGGAAAGAGAAGCCGTCCTGTGTTCTTTATAGAGAGGAGTGAAAAGGCGAGCAAGTGCATCACGGCGCAGATCATTTGCACACAAGCCGTACGCGTCAGCGAAGGACTTTACAATCCTCCATCGCTAACGGGCAAGGCTTGTGTGCCAATGAATTGCTGACCGAATGGCCACGGCAAATCAAGATGGACTATTCCTTGACGCGAATGTTCTTGACGGTGATCTCGCCCGTTTCCGCGCGCATGATGAAACGGGTCGTCTCGGCCTTTTTGGTCGATTTGCGCGCAAGTTCGCCGTTGATCTTGTGCTCGACGGTGTCGCCCTTGGCGATGATTTCCAGCGTGTTCCAATCGGTTGCCTTGACGTTTTTGCACTCCTTATTACCCGGCACGACGTCAAACTTGATGCCGCGCAGAAAGAAATCGTTGTTGCACTTCGGGCCTGGCTTGAAGTCGAATTTGATGTGAACGTCGCCGCTGAATTCATGCGCGGTCTCGAGATAGGATTCACCTTTGACCGCGGAATTCATGTGTACCGTGCCATCCGCGACCTTGAAGCGACCGACCTCGGTCTTGCCGGCGAGCGCGTCTTTCTTGCCCTTGGGTTGCCAGCCGTCGAAATTCTTGCCGTTGAAGAGCAACTTGAAGCCGGCTTCGAGTTTGAACTCGCCGGCGGACGAGCGCGCCATCGGCACGAGCAGCGCGAGCCCAAGGAGGAAGAGGGAGTAAGAGAGAATTCGCATGGTGATACCTCGTAAGAGAAGGGTGAAAACGACAAGCCGTTTCCGTCACAGGGTGCGAGAGCCCCCGCGCCCTGACGGTCACGGCTCGTAATGGCCTTGCTGCTATTCCTTGACGTGGATGTTCTTGACCTCGATGACGCCGAACTCGGCGCGGATCATGAACGGGCTGGCCTTACCCTTGACATCCCCTTTGCGTGCCGATTCGCCGTTGAGCTTATGCTCGATCTTGTCACCAGTGACGATGATCTCCAGCGTGTTCCAGTCGTTCTCCTTGACGCCCTTGAGTTTCAGCGTGATGTCGAACTTGGAGCCGCGCAGGAAGAAGTCGTTATTGCAGGCCTCGCCCGGCTTGAAGTCGAACTTGATGTGTACGTCCTTGCCGAATTCCTTGACTGTCTCGATGTAGGAGTCGCCTTTCATTGTGTAGTCGATGAGGATGGAACCGTCCTTGACCTTGAAGCGCCCGCCAAACGCTTCGGTTTTGCCTTCGAGCGCGTCCTTTTTGCCCTTGGCTTGCCAGCCGTCGAAGTTCTTACCGTTGAAGAGCGGCTTGAAGTCCTTGCCGCCGGCGGTCGAGCGCGGCATCGGCAACAAGAGTGCGATACCGACAAGGAAAAGGAAGCCAGAGAGAACGCGCATGTTGACACCTCGTGAGGGATTGGGGGGAAAGGTATGGTGGAGAACGTGCTCCGCGGGGTTCCGATAATGTATGGATCAGCCTGGATTAGGCGAGGCAATATGATTCGCCGTAGAGGCTCATATGAGCGTCGCCTCGGATTGCCGCTTTTTCTGCATTCGCTGTGGGCGTGGCCTCAAACTTGGATTCCTTATCGTCTTAACTATTTGCCATTATTTGACATGTAAAATGTAATACATTTTATTACTTTCCCCTTGTCGAGAGGTCGTGCTTCGTTATGTTAATGTTATACATCGTATCAACGAGGTCTGCCGATGAGAAATCCCCGACGGGTCGGCTTCACGCTGATCGAGCTCTTGGTCGTAATCGCCATCATTGCGATTCTGATCGCCATTCTGGTTCCCGCAGTCCAAAAGGTGCGCGAAACCGCTGCACGGATGACGTGTAAGAACAATCTCAAACAGTTCGGCCTCGCGCTGCACGGCTTTCATGACACCAACAGGAAATTCCCACCTGGCTACACTATGAACGTCAGTGGGGGCATCGAGAGCGGCCCCGGTTGGGGATGGGGCGCGTACCTCCTCGAGCATCTCGACCAAGGCCCGTTGCATAGCAAAATTAATTTTGGCATCGACATCACGGCCGCCGTTCATACTGGGCCGCGCACGACGAAGTTGCCTGTTTTCGTTTGCCCGACCGACGATTATTTGGGCACCTTCACGCCGCCCAGCGGCAGCGTCACGCTCGCGCACGGCGGCTACGTCGGTGTCTTCGGCAGCAACGCGATCGACATCGATCCCGGCGCCGGCAACGGCATATTCTTTCGCAACAGCGAAGTCTGCATGAGTCATATCAGCGACGGCACCAGCAATACGCTCATGGTCGGCGAACGCTGCACCAGACGCTTCACCGCCACCTGGGCCGGCGTTCTTGCCGGCATCCCCGAGGCGCAGGCTCTCGTCCTCGGCACCTGCGACCATCCGCCCAACGATCCGAAAGGACACATGGAGGACTTCGCCAGCCTGCACGCCATCGGCGTCAATTTCCTTTACGGCGACGGAACGGTGCGGACCATCAACAACACGATCAACCCGCTCGTCTATCAATCGCTCGCGACGCGCGCCGGCAACGAGGCGGTCTCGGTCCCCGATTGATGATTTCCACGTTCATTGCCCGCACTTCCTGTGGTATCCTGAGAAGCGAACTTAGATTCACCCCCGTTGTTTCTCCGAGGATATTATGAAGCACTTTCTCCGCATCGTCGGCTTGCCCCTGTTGCTCCTCATGGGCATGAGCGTCACCGGGGTATCTCATCAAGACAATGCGGAGCCGGCGTTCCCAGAGATCGTGAAGGCTCGTGCCGAGAAACTCACAGCGCGGGACCAGGATATCCTGCGCCTCAACATCGAACACCAGGCGAAGCTTGAGAAAATGCAGCGCCAGGTCAAACTCCTCGAAGACACGAATCGCGAGCTCGTCCAGGCGGGCCAACGCGCGGGCAGCGACAAGAAGGCGATTCCTATCGACATCGTTTCGAAAGATCAGAAAACGCTCGTCGTCAAGTTCCCGCTCAACGACGCCAACTGGGAGACCGCCTGGAAAATCGAGTGGGACGTCGAGAACATCGGCGCCGCGCGCAAGGCCGGCCTGATTTTCCCAAAGGATCGCGAGGACCACACGCCCGTGCTGTTCAAGATCAAGAAGGCGTTCTTCAAGCCGGGCAAGGCCTCGCCGTGGGTGCAAGTGCTGGACGACGCCCATCCCTCCGAACTGTACGTCCCTTACTACTTCCGCGACACACGCTTCTTTGATCTGCGCGACGCCGGCGAATACGTGCCGCTCAACGCGCAAGAAGGCGGCCCGCGCGGCACGACGCTCGGCAAGGACCGCTTCGTCATGGCCGAATTGCGCGACCGCGGCGTCGCCTACAAGAACGAAAACGTCTCGCGCCGCGCCGAGGAATTGGCGTTGTGGGCGAACTTCAATGCCGGCAACTACACCTACCTGATCGAGTTCGGCTTCATGGACGACGGCGCCATCGCCTTCCGCCACGCTCCCACCGGCTACAACCTCCCCAGCGATCACTTCGCGAGCCACATGCACAACTGCTGCTGGCGCATCGGCGTGCATCTCAAGCTCGAAAACGAACTCGCGCCGAAGAACACCGTCGGCGTCTCGCGCTGGCCGGGCAATACGCCGAACGCGCCCAACGCCGCTCTCGAAAACAAGACGCTCGATGTCGAGCCGATCAAGGCCGAAGGCTTCCGCGATTGGGAGCCGACCGAGTTCACGAAGATCCGCGTCACGAATCCCGCCGTCATCCTCAACGAGCCGAACGGCCCGAACAGCAGAGCGATCTCCTATGACCTGGCCCCGATCGTCCACGGCATCGCCCGCCATTCTCGCTCGGATGAGACCTTCTCCAAACACGACTTCTGGATCACGCGCGCCGACTCGTCCGTCAAACAGTACATCCACCTCGGCGACTACTTCGACAAGCAAAAGCCGCGCGCTCTCGACGGCGGCAAGGTCATCCTCTGGCACATGTCGAGCGCCCTGCACGTGCCGCGCAGCGAGGACGGCATCCTCAAAGGCTCGGCGCTCGCCAACGGCCAGGCCCTCGCGACCTGGACCACGGTCGAATTGCGGCCGCGCCACCTGTTCACGGGGACGCCGATCTATCGCAATCCGAAGTGATCTCCCTGGGTATGATCATGTTCGAATTCACCTGCAAAGGCTGCGGCAATCTCGTGCATTCGGATGCAGCCTTCGCCGCAGATCCTGGACTCTGTGCGGCGTGCAATACGGCAACGTCGATCGCAATCGCCGAGCACGCAACACAGCAAAAGTTCGTGACGGCGCCAGCCGACGGCGCCTTCCGCGAAGGCGACCCGCCGTTGCCCGAACCGCGACCGCCTGTGGCCAGAGAAGCCATGAGCGCACTGACGCGTTCGTTTTTGGCTATCCTCGTGGGCAGTGTGGTGTTGCCCTGCGCGCTCTATTATTTCTTGGTTCAGATCATTGTGCTTTTGGGGTGGTGACTAACTTCGAGTGGCGGCGAACCTGTTCAGTCCGCCTGCTGAATCTCCTCCTTGCGAATCGCCTCGGCGAGCAGCTTCTTAACCTGATCGATATCTGGCTCTTCCACACCTTCACGGCGCCAGTACCGACGTTCCAGCCCGTCGAGGACGTGCTCCCACATGGCGCGCGTCGGTTCGAGGCCGCGCGTCCAGTCGCCGCGCTTCTGCAACTTCCAGCGAAACTTCCAGACGCCGGCGAAACGCTCGGCGGCCAGGTAGCGGCGCTTGCCGGTTTCGGGATCGATGTCATGCCATTTGATTTCCATGCCTTCTGAACCCTCCGTCAACTTTTTACTCGGACCGGCCGCGCAGTCGGTCAAGCAGTTCTCGCAAGTCGGGCGGCATCGGCATCTCCCAGTGCATCGGTTCATCGGTGATGGGATGAATGAAGCCGAGCTCAGCCGCGTGCAGGGCGAGACGCGGGGCGCCGCTCTCATCGGCAATCACATCGCCCTTGAACGCACGATTATAGACGCGCTCGCCGCAAACAGGATGACCAAGCTCCGCCAGATGAATGCGAATCTGGTGCGTGCGACCGGTTTCAAGCTTGCACGAGAGGAGCGTGTAGCCGTCCAGCGATTCAACCAGGGCGATATGCGTGACGGCCGGTTTGCCGACGTTTTTCAGCGTCGTACTACCGCGCTTGCCGTCGCCGCGATCGCGCACGAGGTTGGAGCGGATTGTGCGTTCGCCAAGCTTGCCTTGAACGATCGCGAGATAGCGGCGCGTGACGGTGTGCTTGCGAAACTGCATGCCCAGGCCACGCTCCGCGTCCACGGTGCGGGCGAAGACGACCAGGCCGCTGGTCTCTTTGTCGAGTCGCTGCACGACGCGCAGGCGCGGGCGCGGATCGTGCTTCTTTTCGGGCAAACGCATGCCGATCTGACGCATGACGAGATCGTCGAGCGTCACGACGAGCATACGTCGTTCTTCGAGCCAGTCCTTCTCGGCGGGATGGCGCACCGTGCTGATGCCGGCAGGCTTTTCGACAACGATGAGATGTTCGTCGATGTAGCGAATCGGTATCTGATCGATGTGAACCTGCGGCGACTGTTCGGCACGCGCCAACACCTCGACAACGTCGCCTTCCTTCAGACGGCGCGCGTCGTCGAGCCAGACGTCTCCGTCTAGCTTGACGCGGCGGCCTTCGACGAGTTTGCGCACTTGCGTCCAGGTTTGGCCCGGCAACCACAAGCGCAAGAGTGCCGCGACGGTTTTGCCGGCGTGTTCCGCGGGGACGGAGAATGTTTGGCGTCTTGTTTCGCTCATGCACTCATGGGTTCTATCATGATCATCAAAGGAGGGCCTACATGGGACAAGAGGCTGACCAGCCCAGCCCGGGCGCACCAGATCCGATCCTCGGCATGCAGGTGTTCCGCTGTCGATTGCTCTCGGGTCCCGAACAACTTCGAGCCCTGGGCCACGCCTGGCCTTGGTTAGACTACTATGTCACACCGTTGGTACCCATAGTCGGCCTATCCGTCCCAATAAGCCTTGCGTCATCATATCCCATTTTTCAACTCATGCCGGAGAATCCAGCCCCGGAGCATCGTTGGTTCATGGGCATCTTTTGGCTCATTAGTTTTGGATGCGCATTGGCGTTGCTCACCTGGCTGTATTTTTTCGTCCCCCGCTGGAATTGTCTCGTCCTATTTGAGAACGGCATGCACGTGCAAAAGAACTTCCGCAAGTCGAGAGCACTCTTCAACGATATACAGGAAGTGATAGTTGACCCACGCTGGGAGTCCGCGGAGACATTACTGGACGTGCTTGGCGATATCGCCAAACCGGACCCCTACCGGCCGGATCCTCGGGCTCACCAATCCATCACTGTCGTCCATCGGGACGGCACGTCCAGATGGTTTGGAGTGCTGCTTCTGTATTTCGAGCCAAAGGACGTCATGACGTTCGTCAAACAACTCTCAAGCAAAGTCGCGCTGCGGAAGAACTAAATGAGGCTCTTCGCTCGACTTCGAGGCAGTTCAATCAGGAGGACTAACCGTCCTTCTTTGTGTCAAGTACCTGTTAAAGTTTCCGACGCATCCTGCCGTCGCATCATGTTCGTTTTCGCCCCGGCTTACTCTGGCGCTCCTGCGATTTGCGTCCAGGCCTATAGCCGCGCTTTTCCGCGGGCATCGCGTGCACGTAATCGCTGGCCTGCTCACGCCGCGCGTGCAGCGCTTCCCTGGGCGGCTGGGTGGGGATCAACGCGTCGCAGCCGTTGCCGATCAGGTCCGCACGGCCCGCATCGTGTAGGGCCTTGCGAACTTCGAAGTAGTTTTCGGGCTTGAAAAATTGCAGCAGCGCGCGCTGCGTCTTGCGGTCGCGCAGGTTGCGGGCGATGTACACCTCTTGCTGCGTGATCGGGTCAATACCCGTGTAGTACATGCAGGTCGCGATGTCGAACGGCGCCGGGATGAAGTCCTGCACCTGATCGGGACGATAGCCATTACGCTTGAGGAAGACGGCGAGATCGATCATCGCATGCACGTCGCTGCCGGGATGGCTGGCGATGTAATACGGCACGATGTACTGCTTCGGTTTGCCGGCCTGTTGCGACGCCTGCTTGAACTTGCGTGCGAAGCCCTCGAAGTTGACGTTGCGCGGCTTCTTCATCATGTCGAGCACGTGCGGGTCGGTGTGCTCCGGCGCCACTTTCAAATGCCCGCCGACGTGATGGGCCGCGAGCTCCTTCAAATACTCCGGCGAAAGCTGGGCGATGTCCATGCGTATGCCGGACGCGACGAAGACCTGACGGATGCCCGGCTCGGTGCGAGCACGTTTCATCAACTCGATGAGCGGGCCGTGGTCGGTGCCGAGCAGCTTGCAGATCGACGGATGCACGCACGAGAGGCGTTTGCAGATCGCCTCGACTTCGGGGCGCGTGCAGCGCATCTGGTACATGTTCGCGGTCGGCCCGCCGATGTCGCTGATGACGCCTTTGAACTCCGGGTCGGCAGCGAGCGAGCGCACTTCGTTGAGGATCGATTGTTGCGAGCGCGATTGGATCGTGCGGCCCTGGTGCGTGGTGATCGAGCAGA
>SYHD01000253.1 GCA_005799265.1 Planctomycetia bacterium
CTCGACAAGACGCGCCTGCACGTCACGGTCTTCGAGGGCGATGCGCAGAACAACATCCCGCGCGACGACGAAGCCGCGAACTTTTGGCGCGCGGTCGGCGTGCCTGATACCCAAATTCATCTGGGCAACAAGAAGGACAACTTCTGGGAGATGGGCGAAACCGGCCCCTGCGGCCCATGCACCGAGGTTCATTACGACAACACCCCCGACAAGACCGGCGCGCAGCTCGTCAACAAGGGGACGCCCGATGTCATCGAAATCTGGAACCTCGTCTTCATCCAATTCAACCGCAACGCCGACAAGAGCTTGACGCCGTTGCCCGCCCAGCACGTCGATACCGGCATGGGCTTCGAGCGCGTCACGAAGGTGCTCCAGGGCAAGGACAGCAACTACGACACTGACGTTTTCACGCCAATCATCGAGGCGTTCGGCAAGATGACCGGCAAGAAATACGGCGGCCGGCTCGACGATAAAGTTGACATCGGCTTTCGCGTCGTCGCCGATCACCTGCGCATGGCGACCTTTGCGATCACCGACGGCGCCCGGCCCGGCAATAAGAAGCGCGATGCGGTGGTACGCAGCGTCATTCGCCGGGCGGTACGCTACGGCTATCAGTATTTCGACCTGCGCGAGCCGTTTCTATTTCGCCTGGTTCCGGTCCTCGTCGAGCAGTTGGGACAGGCGTTTCCCGAATTGAAAGCGAAACCACAGCAGGTGACGGACATTCTGCGCGATGAGGAGAAAAGCTTTTATCAGGCCATCGTGCGCGGCATGAAATACTATCGCCGCGTCGCGGATGAATCGCTTGCCGGCAACAAGATCATCCTGGGCGCGAAGGCGGCCGACTTGCAAACGACTTATGGCTTTCCCATCGATCTCACGCAGCAGATGGGGCTCGAAGAAGGCCTCGCTGTGGACATGGCCGGCTACACGGAAGCTATTCGCCTTCATCAGGAAACTTCCGAAGGAGACGGCCCGGCGATCAACGTCAGTGCCGTGCAAGGCGAACTGCCCAAATCGGACGACGCGCTCAAGTACCAGGGGTTTCATGCCAAGGGGACTATCCAGGTTTGGGTCAAGGACAATCTCGTCGGCACCGGCAGCCTGCAAACGGGCGATCCGGTTGGACTCGTGCTCGACAAGACGAATTTTTATGCCGAGCAAGGGGGACAGATCGGCGACCGCGGCTGGATCAAGACCGACACCGGTTCGTTCGAGGTGCTCGATACGAAACGGCTCGGCGACAGCGTCATTCATCTGGGCAAGGTCTGGGAAGGGACGATCAAGACCGGCCAAAAGGCCTCGCTCGAAGTGCATCCGCAGCGGCTCGACACGATGCGCAATCACACCGCGACCCACCTCATGAACTGGGCCCTGCGCGACGTGCTCGGCGAACACGTCGAGCAGAAGGGTTCGCTCGTCGATGCGGACAAGACGCGCTACGACTTCACGCATGACAAGCCGATGACACCCGATGAAATCGTCGAAGTCGAAAGGCTCGTCAACGCGAAGATCCTCGCGGACCAGCCAGTGACGCCAGTCACGATGCCGCTCACCGAGGCGAAGAAGATCGCCGGCGTCCGCGCGGTGTTCGGCGAGAAGTATCCCGATCCGGTGCGGGTCGTGGTGATTGGTCCACCAGCCCCACGCGCAAGCGTGGGGGCCGTCCCCGAGCTTGCGCTCGGGGCTAGTCAGGGGAGAAATGCGTCCGTCGAATTTTGCGGCGGCACGCACCTTGAGCGCACGAGCCAGGCGTGTCAGTTCAAGATCGTGAGCCAAGAAGGTGTCGCGAAGGGCGTGCGTAGAATCACTGCGGTCACGGGGCCCAAGGCGTTCGCGCACGCGCAGCAACTCGCAGCCATCGTTGGCGCGTTGAGCGAGCAATTCAAGTGCCGGCCGGAGGAATTGCCGACGCGCATCGAAGCGCTGCAAGAGGAAGTCAAGAAGCTCCAGCAGCAGATCAAGAAAGGCGCCGCGAGCGATTTGGCGGGAACGATGGACAAGCTGCTGGCGTCGGCGACGAAAACGGGGGATGTGACGATCATCGTCGGCGAAATCCCGGCGGTGGCGGATGACGCGATTCGCACGCAAGTCGATCGCATCAAGCAGACGGCGGGGGCGGCGGTCGTCGTCGTCGGCTGGGCGGACGAGGGCAAGGTCGGCTTGCTCGCGGCGGTGTCCGAGGACGTCATCAAGAAGGGCGTCAAGGCGGGCGATCTCATCAAGCAGATCGCGCCGATCGTGGGCGGCGGCGGCGGCGGCCGGCCCAACATGGCTCAAGCCGGCGGTAAGGACCCGAGCAAGCTGGGCGAAGCGCTGACGCAGGCACGGAAATGGATCGAGCAACATTTGACCAAGTGATCGCTTCCAGCGGTCGGTGGTCATCCTGTGGCACGCGGTCCAACCACGGCGTCCTGGTGTTGGCCAGAACGCCGCGGCGGTTTTCGGTATGGCCGTAGAAGGGTCAATCCTTTCCCTTGTCAATCAACTGTGCAATGCTCGCCTGCAATAGGGCAACTTGACAATCGGCAACGGAGGCGTTGGTTGCAATGAGTGCCAGATTGAGCCGAACTAGGACAACGCCTTCGGTGACGCCCTTTTCGCCAAAGACTTCGTCGATCATCGCCTTGTTGATGGCAACCTTGGCCTTATTCAAATCGATCAAGGCGTTTCGCAGCGCCTTCTGGGCCGCCTTGATTTCCGGGTCCGTCGCGTTGAGGATTTTCTTCAACGCCTTCGGATCGACCTTCGGTTTTGCCTTGTCCTTCCCACCGCCGGCATCGGTGGCGCCGCTGAAAAGCAGGATGCCAACACCGAGCAACGTCACCATCGCGATCATTAGTTTTCTGGATTTCGACATGACTTCCTCCTTCCCAAAACACAAACGTCAGAGATACACACGTATCTCTTCAGATTCCTTCGGCCAGGCGCACACTTTCCGCAGTGCCGTCGATGCGACGGCGCAGCAAACCACGCCAACCTTATTACCGCCGGCGGCGGCGGCGTCTGCAGGGTTCGGTAATCGTCCAGACCTGGATTGAGAATGTACGCCACGACGAATCGCTTTGCTAGACAAATTCAAAAACAATCTCAAGCACTCGGGCTCGAGTCCAACCCCGTCAACAAATTGCATGCCGTGTCGCGGGATGGGATGACCACCGGGTATAATGGAGGAAACAAAGAGGCCACCATGAGCGACAATCAAGTCCCACAGCTCGAAACCGATCCGCGCTTCCCGTCGGGGCCATGGACCGGCTTCTTCCTGCAAAAGGAACTCCCAGGCCGACATCAGACGGACCTGCGGCTCACCTTCCACGACGGCAACATCACCGGCGAAGGACGCGATCGCGTGGGGGATTTTCTCGTCAAGGGCCGCTACAATCTCGTGGACGGCAAGTGTTATTGGACCAAGAAATACCTCGGCAAACACGATGTCTTCTATGACGGCTTCAACGAAGGCAAAGGCATCTGGGGCGTCTGGCAGATCGGCCAACTCGGGCGCGGCGGCTTCCACATCTGGCCGGAAGGACTCGGCGATCCGACCCACGATCATCTAGTCGAAGAAGCGGACGTGCCCGCGTCCGCCGACGAGCTGGTCGAAGCCGGCGCCTTTGCAGAAAGGAAAGTTCCATGAAGATTGCGCACCAACAAAAACTGACGCGGCGCGGGTTTCTGGCTGATGCGTCGCTGTTGTCGGTGGCAGCGACGCTCGGCCAACGCGGACTGCTCCTCGGCGGCGAGCCGGCGATACGGCGCATCCAACGTTCGGAGACGCCGGTCCTACTGGAGACGCCGCTTGCGGCCCTGGAGCGATTCGCCACGCCGACGGACTTGTTCTATGTGCGCAACCATTTCCCCGTGCCGGCGCTCCAGGCCGACACGTGGCGCTTGCGCGTAGTCGGCGCCGTCGAGCGCGAGCTGACTTTGTCGCTTGACGATCTGCGGCGCATGACCACGCGTTCCGTGACCATGACGCTCGAATGCGCCGGCAACTCGCGTTCGACGCTCAACCCAATCGTGCGCGGCGTCCAGTGGGGTAACGGCGCCGTCAGCACGGCAGAATGGACCGGCGTCTCGCTCATCGAGGTGCTCAATCGCGCCGGCTTGAGGCCGAACGCTGTCGATGTCGTTCTCGAAGGCGCCGACCGGGGCGAAATCATGGCCGAGCCGCGCAGCCCGGGCGTCATTCACTTCGCCCACAGTCTACCGATCGCCAAGGCCAGGCAGGCCGACGTGATTCTCGCCCACCGCCTGGCCGGCGCCGACGTGCCGGCCAACCACGGCTTCCCGGTCCGCGTCATCGTGCCGGGATGGTACGGTATGGCCTCGGTGAAATGGCTTACAAGAATCGTCGTAACCGAGCGCCCTTATCAAGGCTTCTTTCAATCGCTCGATTACAGCATCTACGAACGCAGTCAGGATCTCGTCACAGTCACGCCGCTTAGCCAGATGCAGGTGAAGTCCATGATCGTCCGCCCCGCCGCTCAGGAGCGGATCGCGCCGAATACCGCCTATCGGGTCTTCGGCGTCGCCTGGACCGGCGAATCCGAGATCACGCGCGTCGAGGTGAGCGCAGACGCCGGGCGGACCTGGACAGCCGCCCGCTTGCTCGACAATGCCCGTGCCCATTGTTGGCGGCAATGGGAGTTCATGTGGCGCAGTCCCGCGCAGGCAGGCGCCGTGACGCTGATGGCCCGCGCGACCGACGCGCGCGGCCACGTACAGCCGATGACACGGGATACCGACCGGCGCAATTACATGATCAATCACGTGCTGCCAATCGCGGTCGATGTGCGCTGATTTCTGAACCTGAGAAGTGAAGGCAGGATGCCGCTGGGTCGCTCACACTTCTGGCTCTGAAGTGTCCTGCAATCGCATCTGGTTGACGTGCAGATGCGCTTGCCGCGTCGGTTCGGGAATGCGATAGCCGCAGCTACTTTCGAGCGTCCATTGGGTCGCGCTATTCAGGTCGATCAAATGTCCGGGCGAAACATAGACGGGCTTCGTCTTGTTCTTCGTGCGGACCACATTGCCGATGTGCTCGCCCTTCTCGTGCAACGGCGCGACGGCGCCGGCGTTGGATCCTGGTTCGTCGTGGTCGCCGGTCAGTCGGGTCTTGGCGCAGCCGAAACAGGGGATGCCGAGCCAAAGTCCGAGGTGGCAGGCGAGGCCGAAGCGGCGCGGATGGGCGAAACCCTGGCCGTCGCACATGATGGCGTCAGGACGATGTTCGAGCTTGGCAAATGCTTGCAAGACGATGGGCGTTTCACGAAACGACAGAAGGCCGGGGATGTAAGGGAACGGGCTTTCGCCGATAACGCCTTGTGCCTCGACGATGCTCCAATCGCTGGTGCGCAGCACGACGACCGCGGCGTAAAACGTCGGCGAAAAACGGTTGTATGAGCAATCGGCGCCGGCGATCAACGCGCATTTCTTGAGCGGCCGTTCGACGTCGATCTGCTGCGCCAGCTCTTTCTGCAAAGCGATCGCTTCTTTGGGCGACAGGTCCCAGGAATGCAGCGTCGGAAATTTCATGAGTATGATTCGGGTGGGGTTAGCCGGACGCGCAAGCGACGGATGCGAAAGTCCGTTGCTTGCGCGTCCGGCTAACAAAGCGCAAGTCAGAGCAACTCTTCCACCAACGTGCACATCCTCTGCAAAGGCTGTTCGTTGGTCAAGCGACCGGCCAATTCGCGGCTGCGCTGACGCACCTCGGGTTGAAGAAGGAGTCGCAACTTGGCGGCAAGGTTCGGCCCGGTGAAGCGATGCACGGACAGCGCGGCGCCGACGCCGAGACGGGCCAGACGCTCGGCATTGTCGGGCTGATCGTAGCCCATCGGCATAATGAGCTGCGGGACGCCGCCGGCTAATCCTTGCGCCAGCGTGCCGACACCGCCGTGATGCACGACCGCTGCCGCACGTGGGAAGACCTGGCTGAACGGGATGTAGGTGAAATGACGCACTGTATCCGGGAGGCGTTCAGGCAAATGATCGGCATGCATCGTCAACAAGATGCCGCGACAGGGCAACCGCGCGCAGGCCTCCAGCGCCGCCTTGAAGAATGCATGTCCATGCTGCATCGCACTGCCGGGCGTGAAGATCACCGGCGGTTCGCCCGCTTGCAGAAACGCTTCGAGCTCGGCTGGCAGCTCCACCAGGCCGCGTTCGTCGAAGCGTGGGAAACCGCACAGGCGCGTCTGCGTCGGCCAATCCGGCGCGGAGGCAGCGAACCAGTCCGGGAACATCGCAAGGATCCGCTGCGGCGAGTTCCACCACACCGCCAAGGGCCGCGCGATCGCCGGCAGCCCCAGCTCGGCCCGATACGCATTGATCGGCGCGTCCACCAGCGGCCCAACCAAAATCCGATCTCCACACCAATACACCGCCCGCTTGAGAAACGCCGGCATCCAGCCCGGTACGCGCACGTTCGGCAACACGAGGGGCCCGACCACACTCCGCAACGACGATGGCGCCAGATGCACGGTGGCGAGAGGCACCCCCAGTTTCTCATGGGCGAGCCGCGCCCCCACTCCGAGCGGCGAATGCACAACCACGGTCTCGCCCGGCACATAGTTGGCGGCGATCGCCTCATAGAGCGGCCGCATGGCGCTCACCATGTATCGCAGAAGCAGCTTGAATCCTTCCATGGGATGCCACACAAGCGGATTTTCGAGCACTTCACGAAACTGCTCGACCGTGCCGAGCGGAACAAATGGCAAGCCCGCCCGTTCGATGAGCGATTGGAAGTACGGATTGGTGATGACGGTGACGGCATGCCCGCGCCGCGTCAGCTCCATTCCCAGCCCGACAAACGGGTGCACGTCGCCGTGCGAGCCGAGCGGGGTGAGCAGCACTTTCAAGACGATCTCTCCTGCCGCAAGCGGCCATTCATCAAACCGCGACCGGCTTCGTCACCACTTGCCGGAGCGTCTCGGCGGCGCGCTCCGCTTGCGCCTTCGACACGTCCAGGTGCGTGCAAGCGCGAATCTTCTGCGGCCCCGCGGCATGCACAAGAATGCCCTGTTGCTTCAACCGCGCGGTGATATCCTTGGCGGTGCCGACGTGCGGATCGAGCCGAAACCAGACGAGGTTCGTGTCCACCTCAGGCGGCTCCAGGTGCAAGCCCGGCGTATCCGCAATGGCCTGGGCGATGATCTGGGCATTGCGGTGATCGTCTGCCAGGCGTTCGACATGATGATCCAGCGCGTGGATGCACGCTGCCGCGATGATGCCGGCCTGACGCATGCCGCCGCCGAAGAGTTTGCGTTGCCGGCGGGCCTTGGCGATCATCGCCTTCGGGCCGGCGAGCGCGGAGCCGACCGGGGCGCCGAGCCCCTTACTGAAGCAGACCGATACGGTGTCGAAGTGCTTGGCCCATGCGCGCGCCGAGATGCCGGTGGCGACAATGGCGTTCCAGAGCCGTGCGCCGTCGAGGTGCATGATCAGGCCGGCCTTGCGCGCCCATTGGCTGATCGCTTCGATTTTTTCGATCGGATAGATGCGGCCGCCGCCGCGGTTGTGCGTATTTTCCAGGCAGACGAGCCGCGTTTTGACGAGGTGCGGATCGTCGGGATTGCGGATCTTGTCCTCGAGCTGGCTGAGATCGAGGATGCCGTAATCGCCGTCGAGGGTGCGGCAGGTCACGCCGGAAAGCACGGCCGGGCCGCCGGCTTCATAGTTGTAGATGTGGCAATTGAGATCGCACAACAGTTCGTCGCCGGGCTGCGTGTGGATGTTGACTGCGAGCTGATTCGACATCGTCCCGGACGGCACGTACAGCGCGGTCTCCTTGCCGAGGAGGTCCGCGACTTTCTGTTCGAGCTTATTGACGGTCGGGTCATCGCCGAAGACGTCGTCGCCGACGGGCGCCTCAGCCATGACCGCGCGCATGGCGGCGGTGGGGCGGGTGACGGTGTCGCTGCGCAAATCAATCGTCGTATTCATGGGTTTCCTTGTTTTGCCCCGCGTCGCAGACGCGGCACCCGGCGTCTGCGACGCCGGGCTAAACGGTCACTGTTGTTTGTTGTCCAAGAACCAGCGTTCGCCCATCTTGCGCAAGAAAACTTTGCGTGTTGGGATCTTCTCCGTGGTGCCGATCGCCAGTTCGCCGGTCTCATCCCATTTGGCTTCCTGGGCGAAGATGCGCAAGTCCCGGGCGATCAACGGATCGTTTTGCAGATATTCCGTCCGCTCGCGCACCAGGCGATCGAATGCGAGCAGGCGTTTGCCTTCTTCGCTCCCCTGGGTGAAACTTTCTTTGTAGCGATCGACCCAGAAATCGACATGGAGCGGGTCGACCATTTGCGCCAAAAGGTAATCGACCTTCTTGCGATCGAGCGCCCTGGAGATCGATTTCATCGCATCGCCTGGCGTCTGCTGCGGGAAGGTCGTCTCGTCAATATCGAAGCCGAAACGCCGCGGAGGCTGTTTTTTCTTCTCCTCCTGAGCAGCGGGGCCGACGCAGATGAGGCCGAGAACTAGTAGCGTGAAGCAAGCTCGGAGCGAGTGATTCATGGCGTGGACCTCCCTTTCTTGCTCCCCTCTCCCCCGGAGTACCGGGGGAGAGGGGAGTAGTATTAAATGTCAGGATCGGAATCCTGGCCCACGAAATCGACGCCCAGGGATAGAATATCACTATTCGCTCCGCGTAGAAATGGCATACTCCTCACGATCGTTATCATGGCAGGCAACACCTTCGGACAACTGTTTCGCGTCACCACTGCGGGCGTCAGCCACGGGCCGGGCTATCTCGTCATCATCGACGGCTGTCCGCCCGGATTGCCGCTCAGCGTCGATGACCTCTTGCCCGATCTGCGCCGCCGCATGCCGGGACAGTCGAGCATCGTCACGCAGCGCAAGGAAGACGACGCCCCCGAAATCTGGTCCGGCGTCTTCGAGGGCAAGACCGACGGCACTGCCATCGGTCTTCTCTTTCGCAACAACGACCAACGCAGCCACGATTATGGCGACATCAAGGACAAGTACCGTCC
>SYHD01000254.1 GCA_005799265.1 Planctomycetia bacterium
AGACTCCGTCGCTTGCGCGTCCGGCTAACGAGGAAGAAACCGACGAAACACGTTCCGGCATGCGCTATCGCAAACAACGCCGCGGCGGCAAGGGCTTGAGGGACATCCGCGCCTCTGACCGCAATGGGCCCGTCGTCGGCGTCGCCAGCGTGCGCGAAGACGACGATATCATGCTCATCACCGTGCAGGGCATGGTCAATCGCACGCACATCCGCGAGATCCGCATGATCGGCCGCAACACGCAAGGCGTGCGTCTGATGAATTTGAACGACGGCGACAAGATCGCATCGGTGGCAAAGGTGGCACAGGAAGATATCGGTCCGAACGGCGACGCGACGCCGCCGTCGCCGGACGTGTCGGAGACGCCGCAGGCGTAACCGGCGCATACCCAACGGGTCGTTCACTTCAACAGCAGATACACGCCGATCACCAGCACGGACGCCTGGATGATGTGCCCAAACCAGGCGTCGGGAACGCGCCGGTTCAACGCGACGCCGATGACGACGCCGACGATGACGACCGGCGCGAACGGCGCATCGTCGATCAGCGTTTGGTCGTCCAGCATGCCGACCCACCAGAAGACGGGCACTTTCAGCAAATTGATCCAGAAGTAGAACAACGTCGTCGTCGCCACGAAGCGCCGGCTTTCCATGCGCTGCATCAAGAGATACATGCTCGTCAAAAGCCCGCCGACGTGCGACAGCGTGGACACGAAGCCCGTGGCCAGCCCGCACAGGAAGCCGTGCCAGAAGCGCGGCTCGACCGCCTCGTCGCGCTTGAGCCAGAGGCGGGCGTATTGCAACAAACTAAATACGATGGCGAGAGCCCCGATCAAGCGCGCCAGAGTCGGCCCGTCGATCGCGGAGAGGGCGAATGAGCCGAGGACGATGCCGAGGACTCCGCCGGGGAGAAGGTTGCGGATGTTGGCGAGATCCCATTGCTTCCAGTAAGGGATGAGGGCGATGCAATCGCACAACAGCAGCAAGGGGAGCATGCGGCCGACGGCGATCTTGGCGTCGAAGAAGAGAGCCAGCATCGGCCCGGTGAGGATGCCGATGCCGCCCCCGAAGCCGGCCTTGGAGATGCCGATCAGCAGGGCGGCGCTGGCGAAGGCGATGTGTTCGGCGGGGATCACGCGGAGGTCGCCACATAATCGCTTGCGGTTTCGGGGGGCTGGTCAGATCCAGCCGCGCGAAACCACAAGCGCGTGAGGGAGAATCGCAAGGTCACATTCTCGACCTAACTTACAGTTTCTTCCCCTTGGTATCCAGGTTGTCCTTTCCCGACGGCATCGGGGCTGGGAGCGTTTCGGGGACGGGCGCCGGTTGGCTCGTGCGGAGCCACGGGGCACGGCTGGTGCAGTAGTCGTCCGCCGCGCAATCGCAGATTCCGTGGTTCTGCGAGCGTGTCGTCCGGCCGCCCTTACAGGCGCCGCAGCCATCCGCGCCGCAGTCGCTCTTGGCCGCGCCGCCGAAGATCGCCTGACTTGCACGCTGCCCCCAATTCGCACAGCCGCCTTTGCTGCCGCACGCGGCGCTGCTCCCAGAGCCGCTGCTGGAAGTACCGCAGCACGAGTCCAACGCGCGGCAGCCGACGATGCTGCCGAGGAAACTGACCGCAAACAGGCTATATATTACGCGACGCATGACTGTTCCCCTCAGCGAGACCGCTTGAACCTGGTAAAGTCAGGCAATATCGAAAGAAACGTCAAATCCATAGTTTTCATCGTCTGCGGCAATGTGCTCCCTTGAGGATTTTTCCGTGGAAAAGATAAGCCCGCCAACTTCCGTATTCTCGTCGAAGTTGATAAACTCGACAGTTAGCCGGACGCGCAAGCGACAGATGCCCTTCCGTCGAATACGTCGCTTGCGCGTCCGGCTAACAGGAGCAACAGTCATGGATGCGGTGCTGTTGGCGGCGGGATTGGGCACGCGTCTTCGTCCGCACACGGAGACGACGCCGAAGCCTTTGCTGCGTGTGCAAGGTCGGCCCATCCTCGACTGGACGCTCGGCGCACTGCCGAAGTGTGTCGATCGCGTCATCGTGGTGACGCATTATTTGGCCGAGCAAATTGAAGCGTATTTGCGCGGCCAGCGCCACCTCAAGGAATGGGTGACAGTCCCGCAGGGCGATCCGCAGGGGACTGGCGACGCGTTTCGCAAGTGCCAGACGCAGATCCGCTCCGACAAGGTGCTTGTCCTCAACGGCGACGATCTCTTCGGCGCTGTTGATCTCGCCAATCTCGCGGCGTGTCCGGCGGGATTGATCGTGCAAGAGGTGCAGGAGCCGAAGAAGTTCGGCATCGCGTTCCTGAAGCCGGACGGGACATTGGAGAAACTGCTGGAGAAACCGGACCTGCCGCCGCCGCAGCTTGCGAACACCGGGGCGTATGTGTTTCCACGGGCGGTTTTCGAAATCGCGATCGAGCGCTCGCCGCGCGGCGAATACGAGATCACCGATTACGTGTCGAGGCTGGCTTTGAAACAGCCGTGTCACGTGGTGCGTTCGACATTCTGGTTCCCGATCGGCGACGAGGCGGCGTGGAACGCAGCCCAGAAGTTGGATTTGGCGGCCGTGTTGACGGCGCGATCGTAGTTGTTTAGCCGCGGTTCGCAGAACCGCGCGGGTCTACGACCCGCGGCTAAACGGAGGTTATTCATGTTTTTCGCATTGATTGGTTTCACGGTTGCCTGTTTCCTCGGCGACGCCCCGAAAATGTCCACCGCCGCCGGCACTGGCATGCGCGGCCACACCGGCGACGGCGGTCTCGCGACCAAAGCGACCTTGAGCGAGCCCTTCCACTGCGAACTCGACGGCAAGGGTAATCTCTATGTCGCCGAGTCCGCCAACCATTGCATCCGCAAGGTCCATCTCAAGACCGGAATCATCTCCACCGTCGCGGGCAACGGCAAGAAAGGCTACAGCGGCGACGGCGGCAAGGCGACCGACGCCACCTTCAACGAGCCCTACGCCGTCGTCGTCGACAAGGACGACAACCTCTTCATCGTCGATCGTTTGAACGCCGTCGTGCGCAAAGTCGATGGCAAGACCGGTATCGTCGCCACCGTCGCGGGCACCGGCAAAAAGGGCTACTCCGGCGACGGCGGCAAGGCGACCGACGCCAACCTGGTCGAACCCAACGACTGCATCCTCGACGGCAAGGGCGGCCTGCTCATCGCGGACGTCGGCGACTGGCGCATCCGCCGACTCGATCTGTCCACCGGCATCATCTCCACCTTCGCCGGCACGGGCCGGGCCAAGATCCCCGCCAAGATGAAGATCGACCGCGCCAAGTGCGGCGATGATGGCCCCGCGCACAAGGCGATCGTCGTCGGCGCCCGCGCCGTCTGCGTCGATGGCAAGGGCAACACTTACATCTGCGAACGCGAAGGCAGTGCCGTGCGCAAGGTCGACGCCAAGGGGACCATCACCACCATCGCCGGCACCGGCGAATGGGGCTACAAGGGCGACAAGGCCGAGGCGAGCAAGGCCGTCTTCGCGGGACCGAAAGGCATCCGCTGTGACGCCGACGGCAACATCTTCGTCGTCGATTGCGAAAATCACTGCATTCGCAGGATCGACGCCAAAACCATGATCGTGACCACCGTCGCCGGCGGACGAAAGGGCAAGCAAGACGGCCCCGCCACCGAGGCCGGCATGGATCGGCCCCACGGCTGCATCATCGCCGCCGACGGCACTATTTATATCGCCGACAGCAATAATCACCGCGTCCGCGTCGTCAAATAAGAGGATCTCACGCAAAGGCGCAAAGGAATACAACCACGATTTTTCTTTGCGCCTTTGCGCCTTTGCGTGAGACCAGTTTTGAGCCGTAACTCTTGAGGAGTATCCCATGCGATTTTGGTTGACTCTGTTGTGCTTGTTGACTGCAATCCCTTACGCGCACGCCGACGATTGGCCCGGCTGGATGGGCCCGAAACGCGACAATGTCTGGCGCGAAAAAGGCATCCTCGACGCGTTCCCCGCCGGCGGACCCAAAGTGCTCTGGCGCGCCAAGGTCTCCAACGGCTTCTCCGGTCCCGCCGTCGCCGACGGACTCGTCGTCATCACCGACTTCGTCTCCAAGGCCGACCTCAGCCCCGATAACTTCGACAAGGACAAGTTCGTCGGCAAGGAACGCATCCAGTGCCTCGACGCCAAGACCGGCGCCGTCAAATGGACTTTCGATTACGACGCGACCTACACCGTCTCCTATCCCAACGGCCCACGCTGCACGCCCAACATCGACGCTGGCAAAGTTTACACGCTCGGCGCCATGGGCAACCTTTACTGTTTCGACGCCAAGACCGGCAAGGTCGTCTGGTCGCGCGATCTCAAGAAGGACTACGGCGTCGATGCGCCGCTGTGGGGCTTCGCGGCTCATCCCCTGATCGACGGCGACCGCCTCATCTGCATGGTCGGCGGTGAAGGCAGCGTCACCGTCGCCTTTAACAAGAACACCGGCAAGGAAATCTGGAAAGCCATGTCCGCCGGCGGTCCCGGCTACAGCCCGCCGGTGATCATCGAGGCGGGCGGCACGCGCCAACTGCTCGTCTGGCATCCCGAAGCCATCAACGGCCTCAACCCCGAGACCGGCAAGGTCTACTGGTCCGTCAAGCAAGAAACCGCCAACGACACCTCGATCATGGCCCCGCGCGTCCTGGGCGATCAACTCTTCGTCGGCGGCTGGATGCACAAGGGCGCCCTCGTCAAGCTCGACCCCGTGAAGCCCGCCGCCAAGCTGGTCTGGAAGGGCAAACGCGACTCGGCTGTCTATCCCGTCAACAACACGCCCTACCTCGAAGCCGGCCACATCTACGGCGTTTGCACCGACGGCGAGCTGCGTTGCGTCGATATCAAGACGGGCGAACGCGTCTGGGAATCGTACAAACCGGTCGCCGGTGAAAAGGCGCAAAGCGGAACCTCCCACCTCGTCAAGCACGAAGAGCGCTTCTTCATCGCTACCGAAACCGGGCATCTCATCATCGGCAAGCTCAGCCCCAAAGGGTATGAGGAAGTGAGCCGTTGGCAGATGCTTGAACCAACCTCGAAGGCGTTTGGCCGCAGCGTCGTCTGGAGCCACCCGGCGTTTGCAAATCAAAGCGTGTACGCGCGCAACGACAAAGAGCTGATTTGTGTCTCACTGGCAAAATAACTATTCACCGCTTGCCGTTTTGCGCTCGCGGTAAGGCGCCGAATCGCTCGGCGCTTCACTGCGAGCGCTAAACAAAAGGCGGCCATCCCCAACAAGGACCCTCTCTCATGAAGCGCATCCTCGCAATCTTGACTCTCGCAGGTGTCGTCGTTTCCGCGGCAAACGCCATCGACGACTACAAGCTCGGCCCCGATTCCATGGAACAGGCCGGCGTCCCCAAGGGCGAAATCGTCGACTACAAGCTCGACAGCAAAGTCTTCCCCGGCACCACGCGCGATTGGTGGATCTACGTCCCCAAGCAATACGACGGCAAGCAGCCCGCTTGCGTCATGGTCTTCCAGGACGGCAAGGGCTACAAGGACCCGAAAGGCATCTACCGCGCGACGGTTGTGATGGACAATCTCATCCACAAGAAAGAGATCCCCGTCATGATCGGCGTCTTCATCAATCCGGGCCTCTTCGCCGGCAAGGACCCGAAAAAAGGCGGCAGCAATCGCAGCTTCGAGTACGATTCGCTGACGCCGCAGTACGCCGAGTTTCTCGAAAAAGAAATCCTCGCCGAGGTGAGCAAGAAGTACAAGATTCGCAGCGACGCCGCCGGGCGCGGCATCGGCGGCGCGTCGTCCGGGGGCATCTGTGCGTTCACCGTCGCGTGGGAACGCCCTGATATGTTCTCGAAAGTCTTGAGCCACGTCGGCAGCTTCACCAACATTCGCGGCGGCGATCGCTACCCCGGCATCATCCGCAAGGCCGACAAGAAGAACATCCGCGTCTTCCTGCAAGACGGCTCCAACGACCTCGACAACACCGCGGGCAACTGGTATCTCGGCAATCTGCAAATGGAGAAGGCGCTGCAGTTCAAGAGCTACGACCACAAGACGGTGTGGGGCGACGGCAAACACAACGGCATCCACGGCGGCGCCATCCTGCCCGAGTCGATGCGCTGGCTCTGGCGCGACACGCCCGCCGTCAAGGCCGATTGAACGGGATAGGCTGATGAGAACGCTAATGCTCAGACGCTTGGCTCCACTTCGTGAACGTCGTGGAGTACGCCGCGCGGTATGCATACGACGAGCACCTTCAGATTCCCCCACGCGCGGTGCTTGGTGCCGCGCGGGACGTACACGACCACGCCCTCGTGGAGTTCGACCTCCGAGTCATCCAAGGTCATGCGTCCCTGTCCACCGAGGATGTAGTAGACCTCATCGGTCCGCTCGTGATAGTGCAACCGGGCATCGGTGATCTCCAGGTGATGCACCTCGGCGGCAGCCTGATGGCTCTCCTCGATCAGGGGACGGATCAGGCCGCAGGTTTCCGTCCACGGCTTGACGTCTGACAATTCGCGACGGATAGGCTGTGGGGATGGTCTCATGGAACCCTCGTTTACGTGGCATGCGCAAATGTCGCTGGACGACTGCGTTCACTTGCCGGACCGGTTGCAAGAAACGTGGTGTCTCGAAAAACCGTAGTGTCAGCCCGGTCAAGTGCAACACATGGTTCTGTCGCCTCATTTTCCTATGTATTCTGTCGCAAGCTGTTGCACGCACGATTGGGATCGTCCGTAGCTGACGATGGCAACGTCTAGTCCGCAATCATGGTACTGGGACAACGAGCGCCGAATGGCGCCCGTGATCCAATCCAGTTCGTTACCAAACGCGCCGCCCCCAAGGAGTGTCAGGAACAGCGTGTTATTCGTCGTCCGAACCGCATTGATGATCGCCGCGCAGATCGTAGCTTCGTAGGACGCTTCAAGAACAAGCGTCGCGAAGCGAGCCCACAACTCCGCTGGATGCTTGGTATACGCGACTGGCAGGGCGGAACAATACGCTTGTGATACAACCTGGGATGCACCGTCAAGAGTAACTTGAGTGTCCCATTGGAGTCCAATCTGAAGTGCCTGCCTCAATCGATCGCGGTCAGATTCGTCCATGGCCTTCAACTGCTGGTCAATTTCCTTCAAGCCAACGGCGGACGGCAGCGCGTAGCCGTTGACCATTCGCCATAGTCTCCGATTTGTGTTTCCTAGTATTGCTCCGACGCCGGCGAGACAATCAATCTGGTTGTCAGCGGATTGCCCGACTTGTCCGTTGACGACCACGAAGTAATTACGAAAGATTGTACCTGCCCCAGCGGCAATTGCGCACGCCGGGCCTTGCGTGCGGTCCCGTTCGTAAATGCCAACGCCGCGTTCCGGCGTCACTTCGGGCCCCACCATCTCTAACAGATTAAACTGGGATGCAACCTGAAACAAGGCCTTCGCATTGCGATTGTCGGCATGAAGATGCTGTACGTTGGCGACGACCTCGCGAACAGAAATGGACCGACGCTCCCGCGACACACTGCGGACACGGTCACGAAGTTGCGCGAGGGTCGGCGTTTCTAGGTCGCCGCACAGCCATGAGCGGCCGTCTAGGCCGGAACGCAATCGCGGCCCATCGACATGGAGTTGCGTGCGTACCCGTGCGGGAGACTCCTCGGAGCAGCCCGTCAGATTTTCAAACCATGTCATGTCTGGCCTCGCGACTAAACAACCAAGCTCACCTGCCGGGACCGCACGGGGTGCTACGAATCCCAGAAAGCCTATATGCGGCCCCGGTCTGCCGCAGCGCCTAGTTATTGGCGTCGGCGTCATCCCAAGAGCATCGGTGCCGGCTATCCCGTAGGCACCCCATCGGCCACGCCCCGCGCCTCCTTGGGTGGCCACCTCAACACGAACGCCCGCTGGCCGCCCTCGAACGGGTCATGATTCTTGGGCAACGTTGCCCGCAGCCGCAGTACCTCGGCGACGGCCTCCTCCGGAGCGTGGCCTCGGCCGACTAGGTGGCAGGCGACCACCATACCCGTGCGCCCGTGGCCACCCCAGCAGTGCAGATACGTCGGCAACCGGCGGGCGAGGCCGTCGTCGATCACCCCGAGGATCTCGCTCATCCGCACGGACGACGGAGCCGTCGCATCGCGGACGGGGATGCTCACCCATTCGACCCACTCCCCTCGCGTGGCCGCGAGTTCGCACAGCCGCGGCAGGTATGGGGTGAACGGGGCACCACCGAGCCCCACCTCACTCGGTTCCATCAGGCTGATGACCCGCCGCAGGCCGCAGTCGAGTAGGCCGGTCAACTTCGCATCCCGTCCCGTAAGGCCGGGCGCGCCGGGGTACTGTCCCGCGCAGAGCAACCCGGGGTACACCCAGTAGGATTGGGCAAACGGTTTGTCCTCCATGCGACACCTTCCCATCTACCAGCCACGGCTTGGGCTCAGGGCTTTTTCTGCGGCCGAACGACACAACTCACCTGCCGGGGCCGCCTGAAAAACCTTCATGCCGCGCGAAACCAGGTTGGCGGCGCGTACGCCACGCTCTCTTGCGGACTTTAGAATCCGATATCGGCTTCCTTGGCCTTGCGATCATCCAATAGTTTTTGGCGAACCGTGTCGCCAACGTGAATTTTTGCGTCGAAGCCCGTTTCGATCAATACGATCATCCGTCCTGCATTTGGCATTGGCCACCAAATCTTGGTCTCGTTCTTTTTCCTGTCGTCAGTGAAATTGAACGGGCTGAAATTCCCGAATTTTTGCTGCAAGCGCTCGAGAAGCACCTTGGCGCCCCCGATTTTTTCCAACTTCATGTCAAGGTCTTTATTGTAGACAATGCCGATTTCCAGCAATTTGCCATCATAGAACCAAACGGTAATGCCAGAGGCGACTTTTTGCGGATCCACAATGGAATACTGGTAATAAGCGATTTTCTCGTTCGTGCCCTGGCCTTTTAGCGCCTGTGGGAATTCTTTCTTGAATTCATCGAGAGTCATCGAGAAGTTGATTTTCCCGAAAGCGAAGTTGCGAGCGTTGTCCTCGTACTTTTTCGTTTCGTCGTCCTGGGCGAGGCCACGGGACACACACATCACAAACAGCACGAAGAAAATGGCGCTCGCATGCCGACCCTGGGAAGGTAATTGCATTGGTGGTCTCCAAGCGGGTTTCGGTGTGTGCCCCTTGACGCCAGTCAAAGGTGCGTCCACCGGGTAAAGTTGAGGCGCAACTGGTGATCAAGCTAACCGGCGCCGGTTAGCGTATTTCGTTTTGTGCTGGTTACCTATGCAAGCGCCAATTGGCGTTTTTCGGTTCGGCGGATTACGAATGAAAGCGCGTGTTAAAGTGTGACGGACGCATTGGAAGCCAATCGGTGGCCACTGTCAAGATTTTTTTCTTGAAATTCGTATCTGTTCAGGTGCACATTGTCTGCGTCTCATCATTTCCATGGGAAAGGAGCCAACATGCGTACGCCAGAAGCCGCGAGAAATCCTGGCGCGACGCCTGCGACTCCATCCGAATTTCTGCTGTAGCTGCAAGATGCGGTGCGTCGGCACGGGCATGCGGATGCGGCCCTGTTGGAGGCGGTGAGTCGAGGGGAATACCTGATCGCCGGCTGCCGCAATCGCGACATCCGGGCGATCCTGTTTGGCGAGCCGGCGCCAGAAGAACTGAAACGCCAATCGGGAAAAGTGACCCGCTTGCTACGGCTGTTGCGGGCCCACGGCGTAATCGCCAAGATCGCGAAGACGCACCGTTATCAATTGACGGAAAAAGGCCGCAGCAGTATTTCCGCGCTGCACGCAGCCCGCAACGCAACCACCGAGCGGCTAATGCAAACCGCGTAACCGCTTGCAAAATTTGCGCAGGAAGCAAAGACTTGAATGGTTAGTAGCACAGATGAACACAGATGGAAATCAAAATGCCTGTGTTCGCCTGTTTCTTTCCCATCGGTGTTGATCGGTGTTCATCTGTGGTTCCTTTTTTTGGGACCATGGCCTCAATACCTCAGCTCGATGCCGACGTTGATCCCTTGGGCCCAGAAGTCGGATCGGCGATTTTGGTATTCTGGGCCACTGCCTTGGTTGGTGCCGAAGGTGGGGCTGGTGGGCGGTAGGCCGAGATTGACGTTGCGGTCGATCTGATTGCCGGCGCGTTCGACGCTCGTCCAGTACAGATAGGTGTAGCCCGCGATGACGCGCACGCCGCGGGCGATCTGGTAGCTCGTTGTCAGCGTGCCCTCATAGACTGTCGAGAAATCGGTGCTGACACGACTGCCGATGTTGGTGGATTGCGCGAACACACCGCCGGTCGCCGAGAGTCCCTGGGTTGGTATGCTCGAAGTGCCCGTGACGGTCGAATAGTGCGCGGTGGCGCCCAGGGCGAGCTTGCCGGTGACGCCGATGTCGAGGCCCCGGAACGTCCAGTTGACGCGGGCGCCAACCTGCCCGCCGAAGAAATTGTTGGCGACGCGGAACGAATCGGAGATCAGCACGTTGGTCCCCGTGGCCAAGGGGGCTCCGTTGAATAAGAGCCCTCCTGTGACAGCCTTCCCCACGACATCGGGAAGCTTCGTCCGATTCTGATCCATTGTGAAATTATCGCCGATGTAGAGATAACGAAACGCGAGCAGACCATCGACGCTCCAGCCGGCAAAGCGCAGGAAATTCTGCGCGCCGCCTGCCTCCGCGCCGACCATCTCAAAGGTGTCGCGCACCGTCACGCTGCCGGAGGAAACGTCCGGCGCCGAGATACCGAGGAAGCTCTCGGTTGGAATGAGGAGCGGTACGCTCAAGACGGGCAAGCCGGTGGCGTTGCTGGCCGCCGTGAACTGGTGGGAATGCCGGCCGAGCATGAAAGCACCCAGTTCCACGGCGGTACGACGCTCGGGATCGAGCCAGTATCCCATGTTGACGGAGAAGCCGGAAAACTCGCGCGGGCCGATGGCGCCGCCGAAGAGAACCACGGTGTCCGGGTTGCCGAGCGTGCCCGCGGTCAGGTTGCTGGCATTGCCCGTCGTCACCAGGGGAGGCGTGGTGTCTTGACTGATCCACCAATACAAGTAGTTCCCCTGCAGCCAGAAACAGGTATTGTCTTGTTTTCTCTCGGCCGCGTAAGACCGGCCCTCATAAACGGCAATCGGCTCGCACATGAGCGCCGGGCCGCGCGGCACCCCTTGATAAACCGAATAGGGATCCGCCATCACGGGGGGCGAGCGCCTGCGCTGCATCGACGGCAACCCGTCCGGCAGCCTGTCCGACAACGTCGGAGGCTCCGGATTGATCTCCTCGATCACCTCGGCCTGATCGGTGGGTTCGGTCGTTCTGAGCCCTGAGCCAAGAGATGGATCCGCTCTGCCGTCGGTAGCGAAGGGAGGAATCGATCCTCCGTTGAATTGCACGGGCACCATGCCGGGCGGCAACATCGGTCTATAGGGCATCATGGGCATCGTGCCGGGGTAGCCATACGGCACGCCAGGCGGCCCGTAAAAATAGCCGGGAGGATAGCCTGGCGCCGGCGGCATCCGGACGACGGGCGGCAGCGCCATTTGTCCCAACGCCGGCATTCCGCTCAAGAACGCCGTCGCCACTGCGATTCCTATCACGTTCCGCAGCATTCCTGACCCCTTTCCCATGCCCACGAACCCCAGGTAAACCTGGTGTCCATCATTGCATCGACCCTCCGTGCGCATCTCAGCATACATTCCGCACCTTCGGCATCCTCGTTCATCCAGTCAAAGCCGGCATATCCGTTTGTGTCTTGCCAGCTTGCCCAGTTTGACGGTTCTCGGCGAGCCGAGCCGCGTCTATTTTTTGGTGTCCCGTCCGACGCATAAGCGTTTATTAAGCTACCTTTGACATGAGCGGAGCGCACGGAGGCTCGCAAGCGGGAGGAAATGCCAGGTTAACGAGGCGCATTTCAACCCATGTGAACACCCATGCAAAACAGACGGGAAGCAATCGTGAATCAGCCTGTGCTGATTCTCGTCGCTGGTAACCACGATAAAAAACCACGTTCCCTCGACCGCGAGGTGACGACGGTTGGGCGCGCACGCGGCGCGGACCTCTGCCTGGAAGCGAACGACATCTCGACGCTGCATTGCATCATTCGCTGGCAAGAATTTCAGAAACGCTGTAAGGCGGAGGAGACGCATGCCGCCAGTGCGGACGAAAAGAGCCTGACGAGTTCCGCGCGGTCCTTGGCGAGTCTCGCCGCGCTAGAACAGAATATTCAAGAAAAACGCGATCCCTCTCCCAGCTCATCGAAGAACAGCTGTTGCGCCAGCAGCAACAATTGACTCGCGAACAACTGGAGTTTACCGCGATGAAAGAACAATGGGTCCACGATCAGGCCAAGACCAGTTCCACCGTGGAAGAGCGCCAGGCCGCTCTGGCCCAGCAAGAAGCCGACCTGCGCACGCACAAGGCCGAGCTGATGCGCATGATGGGCGAACTCAAGAAGATGCAGGACGACCTGCGCAAACAAGCCAGGCCCGATGTCCGCGCTCTGCACGACGAGGTCGAGCGGCTCGCTCAGGAAAACCAGAAACTGCGCGGCGCGCACGAAACGCATGCGCCGTCGGCCGACATCGAGCGCAAGCTCGAGGAACTCCACGCCGAGGTGAACGTGCTGCACGAAGAATTGCGGCACAAGGAAGCGCTGCTTCACGAGCTTCAGGCCCACCCCGGCCACTCTCATTCGCCGGATGAATCGTTACATGCCGAGAATCAGCTACTCAAGCAACTCCTGGAAGAAAAGAGCTGCCTGGTCGAGAAACTATCCAAGAAATCGGCGGCGGCGCCCGAGACCGCGGGCGACCTGGAGCGCTATGAGGCGGAGTTGAACGCGTTTCGTCTGCAGCTGGAATCCGACCGCGGCAAACTCAACGCGGAGCTCGAGATGCTGCGCGACCGCAACAAGGAGCTCGACGACGCCATCCGCGAAATGGAAATGGAAATGTCGAAGGAGCGCGCCGAACTGGCGCGCGAACGCATCCGCCTCGACCGGGTCCGCGAGGAGGTCAAGTCAGACACCGAGCGCCTGCAGCGCGAACACGCCGTCCGCGATGCGATGGCGCCCGTACAAAAGCTGCGCGACGAGATCAATCACAAGCAGCCGCCCGTCAAAGGCGAGAAATCGCTTAACGATCGCCTGCGCTCGGTGCGCTCGCAACTCACGGAGAGTCCGTCCTCCTGAGTGCGGATCGAATAACGCCGAGTGCGGCATGAACACGGCCCGGTTCATTCCGCACCTTGCGTATCACCTTCACGCCGGCGGTGGTTTGCGTTTTTTCTTGATGTCCGTCCCTGGCTTCATCTCTTGGATCCCTTCCTTCGAACCCTCGGCTGCTTTCGCCATCTTTGCGTCCGCTCGGCGTTTGCGGCGCAGGCGGATGTTTCGCTTCAGTTGCTTGAGGTGCTTGCGCGCCTGGTCGGCATCCCCCGCGCGCGTGAGGATGTCGATCGCCCACACGCCCGCGAAGCCCGCTTGCCCTTCGCCGCCGATCTCGCAAGCGATCCCCGCGGACTGCAAGACGCCGCGGATGATCTCGGCCTCGGTGGGGCTGGTCACGGTGCAGACGCAGGCGAGGTCCTTGCGTTCCATGGAGACGTCTCCTGATGCGGCCAAGCCGGAATGTGGCGCGACGCTCCGCATCGCAATTTCACAACACAGAGCGTAGTACGACGATTCGCTGGTGAAGCCGCCCGGGTGAGGAAGTGGAGTCTGAAGAAACCACAACCGGCCGGGGACGCAAGGAGAATTAACCGCTCAGGCAACCTGCGTCGTGGTCGTGCCCGCTTTGGTGATGGAGATGGCACCCGCCCACATGCACATGCACTGGCAATCTTCACTTAAAGCTGGCGTGCCGCGAAGCATGACGGTGGGGGATCCGGGGGACCACGGCATGGCCGTGATCGGAGTGCAAGGCATCGGCACTCCTAGCGCCGCTGCCACCGTCGGGTTGGCCATCGAGTTGCACAAGCAGAACGTAGCAATGTTGACGATCGGCACGTGGTCCATGATGTTGGCCGCGGGAGGACTTTCTGCGCACACCGTCGGAGCAACGACGAGGAGCGGCAGGGGAGCGACCCCACAAGTGCACTGCAACGTGGATCCCAGGTTGACGAGCGGCGGCATGGTTATTCCTCACACGCATTTCTTGCGAGCGTCACCTCGCCGAAATTATATTGCGCCGCCGCCGCCCGAAAGCGCGGAAGTTTGCCGTCAGGTCCGATTCGAGCGTGCTGCCTTCTTGACTTTTCCGCCCAAGGACGCGATATTCAGGGAAGATGAGTTGCGACGCCCCACCCTATTGCAACGGTGCCAACATGTCGATCCGCTTCGCCTGTCCCGCCTGTGATACCACGTTGAAGATTGAATCGATGATCAAGGCACCGAAGCAGGTGCGCTGTACGAAATGCAACGTCGTGATCATCCTCACGCCGGACCTCCTGAGTGAGACGGGAGTGACGCCGACCCTGTTCGATTTGACAAGCGAAAAGGATTTGCAGAGGGCTGAGGAACAAGCGCGCCTGAAAAAGATCGTGCTTTCGGTCCTGGGCGGCATTATTGGTCTGGTCGTTTTGATTGGCCTGTGGTGGACCTTCAGCCCTGCGGCCGATCGCGCGGCCATAAGTGGGCAGGTCACTATTAACGATGGCGCGAAGCTCGAAAAGGGAAAAATCACGTTTTTCGGGATTGACAACACGAACATCAAGGCCGAGGCCGATATCATCGACGGGCGCTACCAGCTTTCCGCGTCGGATGGCCCGGCGCTTGGCAACAACAAGGTGCAAATCAGCAGCCGGCGCCCCAGCGGCAGGACCAAAATTGGGCCGAACGGAGAGGACATCGACATCCTTGAGGAGTTCGTGGACCCTGATTTCAACACCAAATCCACGCTTACCGCAGACGTGCAATCCGGAACCAACACCCTGAGTTTTGAGGTCAAGTCCAAATCGGCCGCATCTGCCCCGCCGGCGTCTCAATGACCCAGGGAACGCATCACGCGCGCGCCATGCGGAAGAAGGCGGCGCGCAGCTGCTGCGTGATCGGCCCCGGCTTGCCCGTGCCGATGGCGCGCGCGTCGCACTTCGTCACCGGGATGATCTCCGCCGCCGTCCCCGTCAAGAAGCACTCATCCGCCACAAATACGTCATGCCGGGTCAGAGCGATCTCCTCGACCGGGACGCTCGCCAGCTTCGCCAGCTCGATCACCGTGTTGCGCGTGATGCCTTCAAGAATCCCGGCGTCGATGGGCGGCGTGCGCAGGACCCCGTGCTTGACGAGGAAGATATTGTCGCCGGAGCACTCCGCGATTTCCCCCTTGTGATTGAGCATCAACGACTCCAGACAGCCCGCCTGAATTCCCTCGATCTTCGCGAGAATATTGTTGAGATAGTTGAGTGACTTGATGCGCGGGTTGACCGCGTTCGGATGATTGCGGATCGTCGAAACCGTCGCGATCTCCATGCCGCTCTCGTACAACTCGGGCGGATACATGGTGATGTCATCGACGATGACGATGACCTGCGGGTCGGAACACTTACGCGGATCGAGCCCGAGCGAACCGGCCCCGCGCGTGACGATCGGGCGGATGTAGCCGTCGCGCTTGTTGTTGAGCGCGATCGTGTCGTTGATCGCCTTGACCATCTCCGGCTCAGAGATCGGCACTTCGAGCTTGATGCTGCGGGCGCTCTCGAAGAGCCGGGCGACGTGTTCTTTCAACTTGAACGCCTTGCCCGAGTAGATGCGGATGCCCTCGAAGACGCCGTCGCCGTAGAGCAGCCCGTGATCGTAGACGCTGATCTTGGCGTCGGGCTGGTCGTAGTATTTGCCGTTGATGTAGATCTTGGGAACTGCCGCCATGGTTTGCCCCTCAGTTGGATTGAACCACGGGGAACACGGGGGACACGGGGAAAGACAAAAGAGTGATCACTGCGAATTTCTCTTGTCTTTCCCCGTGTCCCCCGTGTTCCCCGTGGTTCTCTTTGTATTCTACGGAGTCGTAGCGAACGTCGGCGGCAAAATCATCTCCGGCGTTTCGACGCGCCCGTCGAACAGCCGTACCACGCGATCCGTGTCGTGGACCAGCTCCAGGTTGTGCGTCACCATCACGATGGTCAGCCCATCGTGCTGATTCAAGTCGCGCAACAGTTTCATGACGTGCTGGCCATTGGCGGCATCGAGATTGCCTGTCGGCTCGTCCGCCAGCAAGACGCGCGGCCGATTGATCAAGGCGCGCGCGATCGCCGCCCGCTGCATCTCGCCGCCGGACAGTTCGCGCGGCTTGTGGTTCAAGCGATGGCTCAGGCCGACGCGATCGAGCATCTCCAAAGCTTGCTTTTTCAACGCGCGGCGATTCAACCACCAGCTCCACACCGAGTGCGTGATCATCGCTGGCATTAACACGTTTTCCAGCGTGCTCAACTCCGGCAACAAATGATAGAACTGGAAAATCAACCCAAACGTCCGATTGCGCAACGCATCGCGCTGCTCGGCTGGCAGATTGTCGATGCGCCGGCCTTCGAGGTGGATCGTACCCTCGTCCGGCTTGTCGAGCGTGCCCAGCAGATGCAGCATGGTGCTCTTGCCGGAGCCCGAATTACCGATGACGGAGAGAAACTCCCCCTCCGCGACATCGAGATCGATGCCGCGCAGCACCTCGATGCGATTGGCGAACTTGACGTAAGTTTTCTTGAGGTTCAGCGCACAAAGTAGTGGCGTCGTGCCGTGCATGGTATTTCACTCCGTTTAGCCCCGCGTCGCAGACGCGGGTGAACTTGCGGCCAAGCCCGCGTCTGCGACGCGGGGCTAAACATCTATTCATAGCGCAGCGCCTGCACCGGATGCAGCAGCGCCGCGCGCAGCGCCGGCAAAATGCTGAACACGACCGCGATCGCAATCGCGCCCAGATTGACGATCAAAACCCCCATCGGCTGCACGTCGGTGGGGATCTCCTTGAAGTAATACACGCTGCCGTCGAAGACTCTTGAACCGGTCAGCATGGCGATGAGCGCTTCGATGCCGTTGATGTTCCAGGTGATCGTCAGACCCAAGATGGTGCCGAAGAACGCGCCGACGACGCCCAGAAGCAAACCGTAGGTCAGGAAGATCTTCATGACGCCGCCCGAGGACGCCCCGAGCGCCTTGAGGATGCCGATATCGCGCGTCTTCTCCGAGACGATCATGCTGAAAATGGCCAGAATGCCGAAACCCGCGACGGCGATAATCATGAACAAAAGGATGTTGAGAATACTCTTCTCGATCTCGATCGCCTTCAAAAGTGGGCCTTGCTTTTGCTCCCAGGTGAAGATGCCGAGCCGATCGTGCTCAAAAATCTCGGCGAGTCGCTGCACGACCTTGTCGGCTTCGTTGTAGTCCTTGAGCTTGATGAGAATGTTGCTGGCGCGATTGTCCATGCCGCGCATGGCTTGCAGATGTTCGAGCGGCACAAAGACGGCGTTGGCGTCGTATTCGCTCATGCCAGACTTGAAGTAATCGACGACGACGAAGCTGTCGTACTTCGGCTCCAGGCGATGGCTTGTCGAGACCGTCGTCAAGTCGATGCGGTCCCCGACGCGGATGGTCGGCAGGTCGACAAACTCTTTGTTGTTGGGATCCTTCCACTTCATGTGCGCGATCAAGTGGCCGACCACTGCCCCTTGTGGCACGCGCACTTTGTGCGGGACCGGCATCGGACGCGGCGCCGGTTCCACGGCGGGTTTGGCATGGAAGAACTCGCGCATCACCTTGTCGATGTCGTTGTCCGGCGCCGCCTTGGGTATTTGCAGCAGCCCGAACGCGGCCTCGAGATGGGCATCTTGCCTCTCGCGCTCGCGGTCCTTGCGAATCTGTTCCTCCACGGCCTCAAAGTAGTCTTGAATTTCCTTGGGGATCGCAAAGCTCGGCTCGGCTGAGTTTTTTTGGAGATCGAGATGTTCCTTGAACCCGCCCACCTGGGAGCGTGATTTCATCTCGATACCCATGACGCGCACGGGCCGGGTCGCGGTCTCGTTGGTGACGACGTTGTGAAACTGCGCCATGGCGAAGGCGTCGATGGTGATCGCCAGCGAATCAATCTGGGCATCAAGATAGGCGTCTTTTCGTATGCGCCTGATTTTGCCGAGGGGGTCATGGAAGCCTTCCATGCCGTGTCCCTCGAGGACGATGTCGGAGAGAACGCCGTGCAGGAGCGTTTTCAATTTCGTCGAGAAGCCGTTCATGACGCTGTTGACGACGATGAGCGTCGCGACGCCGAGCATGACGCTGATGATGCATGCGATGGCAAGGTAGCGCGTCTTGAGATAGCGCCAGCAGAGCAGGAGCTTGTACATGGGTCACATCCTTGTGAGAACAGTGGTCAGTGGTCAGTGGCCGGTGGTCAGTCATAATTCACAGACCACCGGCCACTGACCACTGACCACTATTTTTCGGGTCGCAACAGCGGAAATAGAATCACATCCCTGATCGTCTGCGTATTCGTCAACAGCATCACCAGGCGATCGATGCCGACGCCCAAGCCGCCCGCCGGCGGCATGCCGTGGCGTTGGGCGCGGATGAAATCGTGGTCCATCTTCGCCATCGAATCCTCTTCAGGCAGCCCGGCGAGCTGCTGCGAGAACGTCTGCTCCTGCGTGATCGGATCGTTGAGCTCCGTGTAGGCGTTCGCCAACTCCATGCCATGAACGTAGAGCTCGAAGCGCTCGGCGATCGTCGGCACGCCGGTCTTGCGCTTCGTGAGCGGACACAAGGCGGCCGGGTAATCGTGGACGAACACCGGGCCGACCAGATTGTGCTCGACCTTGTGCTCGAACAATTCGTGTACGAGGACGTCGTGATGCTTGCCTTTGATGTCGATATGCGTTTTCAACGCGGCCTCTTTCACGCCGGGTTCGTCGTTCATGACGATGCCTACGTATTTCTGGAAGGCGTCGGCGTACGCTAAACGGGACCAGGGCGGCGAGAAATCGATCGTCTTGTCGCCCCACTTGCGCTGATAGCCGCCGCCGATCGCATCGAGGCACGCCAGCACCATGCCTTCGGTCAATTCCATCATCGTCTCGTAGTTGCCGTAGGCCTGGTACAACTCCATCATCGTGAATTCGGGATTGTGCTTCTGGCTGATGCCTTCATTGCGAAAGACCCGGCCGATCTCGTAGACTTTTTCGATGCCGCCGACGAGCAGACGCTTCAAGTGCAATTCGAGGGCGATGCGCAGAAAGAGCGGAATGTCGAGGGCGTTGTGGTGCGTCTTGAATGGGCGCGCCGCGGCGCCGCCGGCGATGCTGTGCAAGGTCGGTGTCTCGACTTCGCAGTAGCCCTTGCCGTCGAGGTACGCGCGGATGGTGCGGACGATCTTGATCCGTTTCAAGGTGACGTCGAGCAACTCCGGGTTGTACGTCAGGTCGAGATAGCGATGGCGCAGGCGATATTCCATCTCCGACATGCCGCCCCATTTGTCGGGATGTGGTTCCAGCGATTTGGAGAGGAACGTCAGCTTGTCGGCGAAGATGGTCGGCTCGCCGCGCTTGGTCTTGCCGAACCGGCCTTCGATGCCGACGAGATCGCCAAGGTCGAGTTCCTGCGCGAGCTTCCAGCCGATTTCGCCGATCTGCTTTTGCCCGAGCATGATCTGCACGCGGCTCGACCAGTCGGTGAACTCGGTCGCTTCGTGCTTATCGTCCGCAGCGGTCTTGCGCGTGGTGAGCTGCCCGGACCAGTCGCGCATGTCGAGCCAGTGAACCTTGCCGCCAATGCGCCGGCTGACGATACGTCCGGCGGCCTTGACGCTCGGTCGTTGATCTTCGGGCAAATCGGCTGGTAGTGCGAGAATCGTTTGAATGGGTTGATGTCCGTCGAAGCGCTGGCCCCACGGATCAAGGCCGAGCTTCTCGATGTTGCGCAATTTGTCCAGTCGGCTGCTTTCGACGACATTATCCACGGCGGTTTCCGACTTTCGTTAAGCTGGGCAGGTTCTCAATGGTTGCAGGATCGTGAGAATATGGATTCTAGTCGCCAGATCAATCCGGGTCAATTGCATGTGGCGAGCCACGCCAGTGAGGTATCGATTTCCCGTGTTTTCTGCCGCTGCGCTCACTGCGACGGGCGAAAACTTCCCAAGCTCATAAAATGAAGGTGAACGGTTACACCAATACCATAGGGCCGCGACAAACCATACACATCGAGGAGCCTGCCATGGCCAATCTGCAAACCCTCGTTGACCAGTACCTCGACGGCGTCACCCAGCTCCGCCAGGCCATCGCCGGCATGTCGCGCGCGCAGATCGTGGCGCGCCCGATCGCCGGCAAATGGAGCACGCTCGAAGTCGTCGCCCATCTCGCCGATTTCGATCCGATCCTCGCCGACCGCATGAAACGCGTCATCGCCGAGGACAACCCACTCCTTGTCGGCGCCGACGAAAACAGGTTCGCCGCCGCTCTTGGCTATCATGATCGCGATCTGGAGCAAGAATTGACGATCATCGACGCCACGCGCGGCCAGCTCGCTCGCATCCTGCGCAAGCTGCCCGAATCAGTGTTGAGTCGCACCGGCCAGCACAATGAACGCGGGCCGCGCACGCTCCAGCAACTTCTGGAAACGGCGGTCAACCATATCAACCATCATTTGAAATTCATTCATGAAAAACGGCAAGCGCTCGGATTGAAATAGGCAGACGTGTTCACGAACCCTGAGCGCCACAAGATTTGGCAGTGATGGCATAACGGATCTAGCTGAAGGGGTGCGACCAAGAGATCCTGCTGCCCCATACCGCCGAGCATCGCTAGGTCTCAGGCCGCTTGTTTGCGCTGAGCCGCGGTAGTGAGCACATTCATGAGTTGACGATAATGCTGATCGAAGGACCATTGCGCGGCATTACGGCGTGCGGCCTGGGCGAAGGCGTTCCGGCGCGCGGGGTCGAGCATCTGCGCCAGACACCAGGCCAGCTGTTGATGATCGTGGGGATCGTTCACGACATAGCCTTCCTGAAATCCCGGCGCCGCGTGTAGAAGCTCGCTGGCGCCGTTGAAGCGCGTCGTGATGATCGGCAATCCGCACGCCAGCGCCTCGAGCACGACGAGCGAGCAAGGATCGTAGAACGTCGGATGCACCAGAAAATCAGCGGCGAAGTAGGCGTTGCGCATTTCGGGACAGTAGCCCACGAAGCGCACGACGTCATCAAGACCCAGGCGCGACGCCAGGCGCTTGTACGCCCCGGCATTCGGGTTGCCGACGACCAGCAACTTGAACGAGGGGACTTGCGCTGCGAGCTCCGGCTGTGCGAACAAACGCTGTGTCGCGTGCAGCAGAGGCTCCAGTCCCTTGAGGTGATAGTTCATGGCCGCGAACAGGCCGACGACTTCGTTGGGAGCGAAGCCATGCTGTTCGCGATACTGCGATCGGCAGCGGAGGCGGTCCTGCTCGGGGAAGCGTTCGAGATCAATGGCGCTGCGTACGACATGGAGCTGCCCTGGCGGGATATGGTAGTGGCGCATGAAGTGATCGCGCACCATGTAGCTATTGACGACGATGAAGGCCGGCGGGTTGCTCAGGTATTGCCGACGTTCCAAGAGTGAGTAAGACCAGTTCGCGACATCGAACAGCTTCACACAGCGCGCCAGGCGGCGCACCATCGGGTTCGCGTGCTTGTGAAGGTTGTGCTCCGCGCTGGCGGCATGCAGCCCGCCTTGCGGATAGAGGACATCCTGGCCCCAGGTCTTGTCGAAGCCGATTGTCACGTCATGGGTACGCTCCGCCATGGCCTGCAGACAGCGTCGGCCGAAGAGCCAGGGCTTCAGGAAACGAGGCGACCACGGCACCGAAACCGCGTGGAACTGGATCCCCTTGGGCAAGGCTTGTTCATCCCAGCGGCTGGCGTAAATGTGGACTTCATGACGATCGGCAAGCAAACGGCGCGCGAGATCACCGATGTAGGTTTCACACCCACCTCGCGCTGGCAACACGCTTTCGTAGCAAAAAGCGATGTTCATTCCCGCTGATCCTCGCCGTCGATTCACCGTAAATCGAACACAGTTCCGCAATCGTAGGTCAGGCTTTCCCGCCTGACGCAAAGCGCTCTGGACCGTCCACGCGCGACAGCCTGAAAAGGCTGACCCGCGACCTGGCCTCAAGCAGATTTCCTTTTTTCCGCCCATTTGGCGTTGTGCAAACTGTACCGCCGCCCGCGGAACTCGACGATCCACCTATGCCACCGTCTCCACCACCGCTGCCGGCCTTGGCCATGATAGGCGCGCCAGAAACGCAAACGGTCGCGCGCGTCGATTCCTTCGATTTCTGAAGCGTAAAGAAGCTGACCCAAATCCTTGGAGATCCAAAATAACCGTGTCACTGGATGATGCATGAGGCGATGAAAATCAATCATGAACACGCGATTCGTCCAGGTAGGAATGTGGGTAATATCGGCGCGTGAGATAAAGAAATGACACAGATAGAGGTCCTTGTGGAAACAATTTCTATCATGGATGAACCGCGTAAGCCGCGCAACCTCACGAATCAGACCCGATTTCCAGGTTCGGAACGTGTTGGCATCGAGTGTCCGCGCCGCCAGAGGTATCGCCTCGTGCAGCGGCATCATGTCGCGCAGTTCCTCGATGGCCAGGAAACTCTGTAGCTTCCCCCAGCGTCCGACGAATTCTCCAGCCGCTACCACTTTCGGGACCGGCAGACCTTCCCCAATCGCCCATTGCAGGTTTCGGTATTCGCGCATGGCCGGGGACCAGTCACCCTCGGGCCAGAGCGCGGTGAGCAGCCCGCACCAGCGCGGCAATTCATAATGCCGCTTGAGGTAGACCGAGAGCGTCTTGTCTTCGCATTGCAACTCCACTCGGCCGGTCGAGCGCCCTTGTTTGGCGAAAAAATTGTCGGTAACGCCGACCTGCATGATGCGCTCGGGCCAATCGGCACCGACGAACTGGCTCCAATCGGGCCGTGCCTCAAGTCGGCGCAGTCCACGCAGCAGGCGCCGCCACCAGCTGGCGCTCGTTGCCGGCGCGTTCGGCGTTGGCTCGGGCAGAGTACGATTTTCATCGGCCTCAGGCCTGCACAAAGGAAGCGGCGTGTTGACCTGACTCATTTCGTCACCTGACTTTCCCGTCTTGCGTTCGCCAACCCATTACCATGAATCCCTGTGCGCGCGTTTGGATCGCCGCGCCCTTGCAGGTACGCGCGCCAGAAACACAGTTGCTCCGAGCGCGCCAGACGAACGGTCTCACGGATCAGTTCCTTGGCCGCCAATTCCTGCCACGACGCCCGCCCGCGCAGCAGTGGTTCGACCTGGGCCAGACAGACCTCTCCCGTCGCGGGCACGACGCCGAGACGCTGGGCCCACGTTTCACCCCCGGGCAATCGATAACCTGCGTCGTGAATCTTGCGTATCATCTCGCCTGCTTTCCGCAACAAAGCGCGCCGCCGCGCCAACGGCGCGTCGGCCAGGGCGTCTTCAAATGGAATCGTTCCTTGCAGCTTCACAGCGGCGACGACCCGGCTGGACGACCAGCTCACCGCCAGCAAACGCGGCGCGGGCACGCCGAAGCGTTGCAGCCGAAATAGCGTATGTGCCAAGGGGGGCAACTCCGTCGCAGCCGCCTGGTTCGCCCACCCGCGCAGTTGCACCATTGCCGTGCTCGAAGCGCCGGCCACGAACGTGACATCGCTCGTCATCCGCGTTGCGACCGCAGACAGTTGATCCAGCCACCCCGGCAAGCGCCCGCCCAGTTCCTCGAAATAAGAGCGCACGACCAGCAAGCTCCCGTCGTGCAACGGCACGAACTGCTGATCGGCCGGTACGAGCGCCCGCTGGCCAATTTCACGAATGCCGCGCCGACGGAGCAAACGCACCGCCTTCATCCGCACCTGACGCGCCGCCCGAGCGAGCGATGGCCGGTCCGCGTGCGCTGTGGTTTTCAGGTAGGTGCGCAGAACGCGACAACGTGTACGATCGCTCGCCAGCGTCTGATGCAGCGTCGCATCGAGAACGGCGAGATCGCGCACGCGCACGCGCCAGGGCACAACGCGGCGATGGCGTGAACGCTGCCAATCCAGAATCGACACGCGGTACCCAGCGCCATTTTCCGATACGAGAACGTGCTTCGCGTACAGGTCTGGATGATCGAAACCTGCATCGTGCAGGCGCGCCAGTTCGCGGCCAAGCGTCGCGGCCAGGCGCGCACGGCGTTCTTCATTCGTGAGCGTCGGCAGGAATGCACGTAGATCGCTCATGCCTACTTCGTCGCGCAAGAGCACGAACGCCCGGCGTCCATCCTCGCCGAGGGCGACGACGTCCGGGCAACCGACGCCGGCTCGGCGCAACGCCTGCAATGTCGCCGCCTCGCGCACCGCCGTCGCGCACCAGCCGAAGCCGTCCCAGGCGTTGCGCAACCGCTCGCGCCATGTGACTGCGGTCTGCTTCTTCAAGTAGAACGAAGGTAATTGTTCACTCCTCTCCCCTATACTCAGGGGAGAGGGGTGAACGGCAACGAACGAAGGTCCAGTCGCATTGGACCCGGACGCGAGGAATACCTGTTCGACTTGCCGATCGCGATGACGATTGACGAGAATCCCCTCCCAGTCAAGAAATACCCGTGCCGCGTCCCAGCGACGTTCCCGAAACGTCGGCGCCTCGCCCGGCAGTATTTCGACCCAGCTCATGTCACGATGCCTTTCGCTTCGGGACACTCGACACGCGTTCGAGCAAATTCACCGCCGCCGTGAAAACCTCGGCCGGCGTCAGCAAACGCATACAGGCATGATCGGTCGGGCACGCGCGCAACTGGCACGGACCGCACGGGACCTTCTTCTGCAAGTTGATTTCCTTGTCGAAATATGTTCGCGTCCAGTCGATGAAGGTCGGGCCGTACAGCGACACGACCGGCCGATTAAATGCCGCCGCGAAGTGGCGCGGTCCGCTGTCGGTCGTCACGAGAAGCGCGGCGCGGCGAACCAGCGCCTTGGTCAAGCCGAGCGAGAGCGGCTCGTCGGCAAGCGCCGTCACCCCCGGGCGATTCGCGCGCTGGGCGATGGCGCGCGCCTGTTCGCGTTCGCTCGGCCCACACAAGACCAATACCCTGGCCGCGCGCGCGTCGACGAGTTCCTGGGCCAGAGCGGCGAACGATTCCGTCGGCCAGAACTTCGCCGCTCCGAACGCCGCTCCAGGATTCAGGCACACGACTTCCTCGTCCGCTTGAATACGAAATTTATCGTATACGGCATCCGCAGCCGACTCGTCCGCGGCGGTCGTGAACAGCTCCATGCGATAACCGGGCCAGGCGCAGCCGGCCGCATGAGCGAGTCGGTTGTAATCGTCGATGACCGGGCTTGGCTTGAAGGATCCAGCCTCGTCGCGAATCGGCGCCAGGCGGTCGGTAAGCAGCCAGCCTCGGCCATCGCGTTGAAAGCCCACGCGCCGCCTGCACCTACCCAGCCAGGCGGCAAGCCCGGAACGAAACGAGTTCGGGAACAGCACGGCAAGATCGATCTGGGCGCGCCGCAGTTGCCAGGCAACGTTCGGCCAGCGCTGGGCCCATGGACCCTGGCGATCAAGAAACAGATATCCATTGAACCACGGCGCGCCTTCCAGCACACCGGCGACGTATGGCCGGCAAACCGCGACGATGCGCGCCGATGCAAACTGTCGGCGCAAGGCACGAAGGGCCGGTGTCGCCATCACGACGTCGCCGATCCAATTTGGAAGAAATAGTGCAATGTTCATGGCTGCCCTGATCTTCGCCTAGCGCTCGCAAGGCGCCGCGCGAGCGCCAAACAAGTGCGACTGTCACGCCGCCCGCATCCGATCGATCAGGTTCGTCGTCGAATGCCCCTGGTGCAGCGTCGCCAGGTGGCAGCGCCCGCCGTAGGATTCGACGAACTGCGACCCGACAACCTCGTCCTTGGAGTAATCCGAACCTTTGACGAGCACGTCCGGGCGGATCGTTTGAATCACCTGCATGGGCGTCGCTTCCTCGAAGACCGTGACGAAATCCACCGCTTGCAAACTCGCCAGCACCAGCGAGCGCGCCGCCAACGCCTGCACCGGTCGCGACATGCCCTTGAGCGCTCGCACGCTGGCATCACTGTTGAGCCCGACAACGAGCAGGTCGCCCTGCGCCCGCGCTTCCTGCAGATACTGCACGTGCCCCGCGTGCAGCACGTCGAAACAGCCGTTGGTGAAGACGATCCGCTGTCCCAGCCGACGGCGATAGTCCAATTCTTGCACCAACGGTTCCAGCGCGAGCACCTTGTTTGACGACGGCGCGGCCGTGTGGCCCGGCTGCAGCAGGTCGCACAGGATCTCTTCGCGCGTCACGGTGGCGACGCCGATTTTCTCGACTTCGAGACCGCCGGCGATGTTGGCGAGCTGGATGGCCAATTCGTAGTCGGCGCCCGACGCCAGCGCGAGGCCCAGAACGCTCATGACCATGTCGCCGGCCCCGGTGATGTCGTAGACGTGCCGCGGCCGAGTCCGAAAATGCTTGGCCCGGCCGTCACGATGCTTCAGGGCCATGCCGTCCTTGTCGAGCGTGATGATAGCGGCGTCGAGGTCGAGCTTCTCTTGCAGATCCTGGGCGGCCAGCCAGACTTCGTTCATGTCGTTGAGGACGCGGTTGCTCGCCAGGCCCGCTTCGAGCCGGTTCGGCGTGATCGCGGAACAGCCGTGGTAACGGCGATAATCGTGCCCGCGAATCGGGTCGGCGATCACCTTGATCCCCCTGGCGCGAGCCGCACTGATGAGCGCGCTCAAGAGAGCCGGCGTGCAGACCCCCTTGTCGTAATCGCTGATAAGAACGATGTCCGTCGTCTTCATGAGGTGTTGCGCAACGGTGGTGATCTGCTCGCAAATCGTCTCGCTAATTGGGCGCCGATCCTCGTAATCGACGCGGATCATCTGCTGCGGATGGCGATGCTGGGCCCGACCGACGTAGCGCTCCTTCACCGTGCTCGGCCGCGCGAGGTCGGTGATGACGGCTTCATGATCGATGCAGAGATCGGTAAGCATCTGGCGAATACGGCCGCCGTCGTGATCGTTGCCGACGATGCCGGCAAGCATCACTTTGGCGCCGAGTGCGCGCAGCATGGTGGCGACGCTCGACGCTCCACCCAGACGCTCTTCGCGACGATCCGCGCGCAAGAGGATGACCGGCGCCTCCTGGCTGATGCGCTCGGCGTCGCCCCAGACATAGCGATCCATCATGACGTCGCCGACGACCAGCACGCGCGGCGCGCCCAGGTTTTGCACGAGATCGACCAATTCCTTGGACATCGAGATTCCCTCCATGGATAAGGAGCCGCGCACGAACGAAGCGGCTCGCCAGGAGACCGCTTCGTTCGTGCGCGGCTCCTTGGGTATTGCTCTCACGCTGCGTGCGCGGATTCTGTAGTCGTCTTCGAGGATTGCTTGGCAAGCTGGCATGTGACCGCCAGGTGCAGCAAGGGGAGCATGATCTCGTGATGCCCGATCAACTCGATGCCTTCCGAACTCGGGCGCTCCAGCACGTTGACGCGCGAACGATATTGCGCTTGCTTGTCGAGATTCACCGTCACCAGGCCGTCGAGGTTGTGGCCGAAGTTGTTGGCGACCGACACCGCTTTGACGAAGACTTCCGGCATGATGACCGCGCTGCCGAGGTTCATCCACACGCCGTAGGCCATCGTGGCGACGACGCTGCACAGCCTGCGGAAATCGATGAGCGACGCTTCGCCCACGGCGGCGCCGGAGACGTGCGGGTGCATGTGGACGATGTCGGTGCCCAGCGCGACGTGAACGGTGCAGGGGATGCCGGCGCGATACGCGGCCAGGACGAGGCTCGATTCGTGATGGGGGCAGTCCATTTCGTCCATGTGTCGGCCCAGCGCCCAGCCTAGGCCGAGGTCGTTCTCCGCGCCATACTGAGCGGCGACCGCGAAGGCGTCGGCGGTTTCGCGGGCCATGCCGAACTCGCCCTTGGGGAGCTGCGTCGAGACGTTCTCGCTGGTCTTGCCCGCGAAGGCCAGTTCAAAGTCGTGAATCGCCGCAGAGCCGTTCATCGCCACGGTTTTGATGACGCCGCGCTGGATCAAGTCGATGAGATAAGGAGCACAGCCGGTCTTGATGACGTGCCCGCCCAGCGCGACGGCGACGGTCTTGCCTTCGCGATGCGCCCGGCACAGATGATTCGTCACGCGGCGGATGTCGTTGGCGGCGAGTTGCTTGGGCAAACTCAACAGCCATTCCTCGGCGCTGGCGCCCGCTTCGAGCGGTTGGCCGAGATCGTCGTGAAAGACCTTCGACGGCCGTGAGCTGAGATCGTAGGTCTTCAGCGCCGCCAGGTCATACGGTTTGAATTGTTCGAGCGCCGAAAAGTGCGGCGTGTTAAGCGGTGCGTGGATGTTGGGTGTGCAGTCAGACATGCCGGCCCCTCCTTGAGTCGGTTAGGAATCATGTGTTTAGCCCCGCCTCGTAGAGGCGGGCTCTCCCGCCTCTACGAGGCGGGGCTAAACGAATTTTCGCAACAAACCCTCGAGCGCATCTTGCCCCGAGGTGATCTGCATCTGAATCGCGAGGGCCCACAGTTCGCGGTCGCCGAGGCGGTCGATGCGGATCTTGACGAGATCCTTCTGCGTCGTCGCCAGGACCGTTGTCGGCGGCAGCTGTTGGGCCCAGGCATGCAGCGATTCGACGTCGTCCTTTGAATAAGGGTGATGATCGGGAAACGTCCGCCAGGCGCCGACGTCGAGTCCGAGCTTCACCAGCGTTTGCCGAAACGCCTCCGGGTTGCCAAGGCCGCAGAATCCGGCGATCGGGCGATTCTTGATGTCCGCAAGCGCCGCCGTCTCCCCTGATGCATTGCGCCACTCCGCGGGGCGATGAGTCGATTCCGCGACGGGGACGTTCTTGACGCGCGTCACGATGTCGCGAATCTCTTGTACGGTTTCGGGCGAAGCCAGGTCACAGCGCGTGAGCAGGACCGCGTCCGCCCTCTGCAAGCTGCCGATAGGCTCGCGCAACAACCCGCGGGGCAAGAGATAACCGTGGCCCCAGGGACAGGTGGCGTCGATCAGCACGAGATCCAGGTCGCGGTAGAGCTGCCGATGCTGGAAACCGTCGTCCAGCACCAAAATCTCGCTCTCCAATTCTTCGACCGCGGTTCGGGCCAGGGCGGCGCGGTCGGCGCCTTGCAAATGCGGCACGTCGGGCAAATTGGCTTCCAGCACCAGCGCCTCATCGTTCCGGCCCACTGCACTGCCATAGCCGCGGCTCAGCAGCGCGACTTGCAATCCAAGCTGGCGATAGAATCGTGCCACGAACTCCACGCAGGGAGTCTTGCCTGTGCCTCCCGTGGTGAGGTTACCAACGCTGACGACCGGTACCACCGCTTTGTGGACAGTCTTCCAGCCGCGCGAATAAGCCGCATTCCGCACGGCCACACCGAGCCGATAGCCATGGCTCAATGTCCACAATCCGGCGCGTTGCAGCGTCGGCAAGGGGCCGGCGCAGTCGCCGCGGATCAGTGCGTGGAATGCATCATTCAAAGCGCAATCGCCCACACCATCAAGGAACGCTGTTATAGTCGGAAACGGAAATCGGTGTCAACGGCGATTTGCGACAGCGAATAACCACGAAACACACGAAAAGTGACTTGGAGGAAACGGAATTCCCAGCCTATGCATTTTTCGCGTGGTTCGTGTGTTTCGTGGTCGATCTCCCGGGCTACTTCTTCTTCTCGTCGACGCCGTACTGAATGTTGGCGCGATTCGCCTGGCGCTGAAGGATCTGCAGCACCTGATTATCGAAGCTGTCGCGCGCACGGTTTTTCGTGTCCTCGGCCAACTTCTTGTTGATGAACTCGCCACGCTTCTTGTCGAGCTCGATCGCCTTTTTGCTCAGCTCCAGGCGTTGCTGTTCGATCCTGGCGACGATCTCCTTCTGCTCGGTAACGTTCTTGCCTTGCAGTTCTTGGGGCAGTTCGTCCTTCTTCAGCTCGTCGAGCTTGACCTTGCCGTCCTTGAGTTGCTGCACGAGGTCATACGCGGTCGCGGCATTGTTGCGCGCGTTGAAGGCGGCGCGATCGGCCTGGGCGGCGGCGGGCAGGGCGGCGCTCTCCGCGAGTTTCAGCTTGCCTGATACTTGAGCGTCCTTCTTGCCGAACAGGAGCTGCGTCTTGTTGATCTCGACGTTGATCTTCGCCAGATCGGCGTCGTACGGCGTGGTCGTCGCGACCACCGGGCCGCCCGTGGCGTCGATCTGCACGTAGGAGCCCTCGGCGCCACGGCTGATGTCGAGCCAGTATTTCTTCGTATCCGCGTTGTCGCCGCACTGCACGGCGTTGATGATGATGTCGTTCTTGACTGCGAGCTTGCAGGTATCGGGATACTTCACGTCATCGGGATAATCCATATGCGGCGGCGCGTCGCCGACGAGGAAGATCATCTTGAGCGTCTTCTTGTCTTTGCTCCAGGAGATCTTGGTGACGGCTTCATGCAACGCCTGATTGACGCTCTCGGGAAAATCGCCGCCGCCCGCCGCATGGAAGCCCATGAGATGGCCGTGGATGGCGTCGAGATCATCGTTGAGATCGATGACCTTGGTGACATAGGCATCCTTGCGATCGCGATAGGCGACCAGGCCGATCTTGACCAACGGCGACGGCGTGCCGCTGGAAATCTGGTTGGAGATCGACCAGATTTTCTGCTTGGCGGCGTTGATGAGCCCCGTCATGCTGCCGGTCGTGTCCAGGACGAAGACGACCTCGACGCGCGGCCGTTCGTCTTTTTTGACGGGTTCCTGGCCGTTCGCCAAGGTCATGCTCAGGAGGCCAAGGGTCAGGCCGAGGATCAGATTGCGGTAGGAGAACATCGCTCGCTCCTTGGATGAATGGGGTAGACAATAATAGGACGAGCGAGGCGGGCAGAAAGTTTGGCGCGCGGCGACCTTCGGCGGCACCTCAGGGGAGTGGAAGAATTTCCACCAAACCGCCCCGCACGACCTCGACCAGCAGCTTGTGGCCCGCCAGCAGGCGCATGCCCAACAGCGACTCGTTTCCAACGGCTGACACCAGCACGGCCCGCCAAGTGCTGCCCCAAGCTACCTCCGCGGCAAAGATGTCGTAAGTGCGCACCGACCCGTCCGCAAGCACCGCGATACCACCTGACTATCGAACGAGGCCCAGTGCGATCACCATGGCCGTAGGCAGTGTTAGGGACGAAGTGAAACCGGAATCGACGATGAAATCCACGTCCGCCTCGACCCCGCCAGGTCCGCGCACACGCAGGCGGACAATGGCCTCGTTGCGAAGGTTCACGACCCCCTGGATCATCGGACCACTCCAATCCGACAAGTCGCCGGATAGCCCGCCCGCATCAGCCACATATCGGCCGCCGGTTTCCGTGCCCGCAAGCGCGCGACGGCCGTATAGTCGTCCTCGTCGATTTCGTAGGCGCCAGTCTCAACATCGATGGCGACGAATTTGCCGTCATCCTCGGGCCGAAGCGCCGGGCGCACTTGCCGGATAAAAATGTCTTCCCCGAGACCAGCGAGTTCATCAAGGGTGCGTTTGGTGGTATGCACGATAGGTCCTCTCGGTGGTTGATGGGCACCTTCATTATATCGGATGCGGCGACGTCGCCGTGGAATGAACCTACCTCACCTGTTCAGGTCCTTCCGTGACGCTGATCGGAATGAAGCACAGATGACTACTCTCCACGTGCTTCGTCAAGGTTGCGGGTTACCTGGCGTCCGCTTGCTTCAAGACGGCGCCGTTGGGGAGCGACTCGTTGCGGCGGCCCAGGAGTGATCGGACAGATACGGGCCCCAGCGCCACCCGCCGTCGATGTCGTTGGTGATCTTCGCCAGGCGTTGTTGTTCGGCGATGTTCATGCACAGGGATGCTATCGCGCGACGGGCGCGAATTAAATCTTATCCAGCGAGAATTGCCGCCCGCGGCATAGCGCTCGCATGTTCACTCCGAACGCAAAGCCGCCAGCGGCACTTGGTGATGCGTTTCGCGCTGGTTCGTCATATGGTAATCCCCAAAAGCCACTCTCACTCAACCCCCTGGGCGACGAAGGAGCCTGCGGGGTATCTGACGAGCATCCCACCATGAAACATTTCGCGATCCTCCTGTTGACCTTGTTCGCGCTTACGCCGTCGGTCCACGCTCAGAAGGACGAGCCGAAGAAGAAAAAGGACGGCCCGACGCTGCCGGACGGTCTCAAGGCGCTGCAACATCCCGACGCCCGGGTGCGCTACAAGGCGGCGGCGACGCTCGGACAGCTCGGCGCCACGGCGAAGTTCGCCCTCCCGGAGCTGCACGCGGCTCTCAAGGATCCGAACGCGCATGTGCGCGTCAAGGTGGCCGAGGCGCTGTGGAAGATCGAGCAGCCTGTCGCGTCGGTGCTTATGCCGACGCTCATCGATGCGCTGAAGAGCAAGGATGCGGGCGTCCGCGCCGCGGCGCCGCCGGTGATCGCGCTCATGGGCGCGAAGGCGAAAAACGCGTTGCCTCTGCTGGTGGCGGCGCTCAAGGACAAAGAGCCGGATGTCAAGCTCGCCGCAATCGTCGCTCTGGGAGACCTCGGCCCCGTCGCCAAGGACGCTGCCGGCGATTTGCTCGACCTTTCCCAGGATAAGGAATTTTTCTTGCTTGAACCGTTCGTCGGCTCGGCGCTGGGGAACCTTGGCGACGGCGTGGCGCCGACGCTGGGCAAGGCGCTGGCGACGAACTCGCCCGAACGCCGCCGCGTCGCCGCCTATGCGCTGGGCAGCCTCGGCGCCGGCGCGCTGCCCGCCCTCGACGAGCTTGGCAAAGCGCTCGGCTTCGACGATCCCTCGACGCGCGCCATGGCCGCCCGCGCGCTCGGCAAGATCGGACCCAAAGCAAAAAGCGCGCTGCCCCAGCTCGAAGCGATCCTCGGCGACAAGGAAGCATCCGTGCGCATCGCCGCCGCCCATGCGACCTATCAGGTTACCGGCGCAGCGACACACGTCGGCGTGCTCGTCAAGGCCTTGAGCGATGCGTCGACCAGTGTGCGCGAGTCCGCTTGTCAGACGCTCGGCCAGATGAAAGCCGGCGCCACGGATGCCGTCGAGCCGGTCATGAAGCTTCTCGACGACAAGGAGCTGCGCATCCGCGCCATCATCACGCTGGGTGAAATCGGCCCCCCCGCCAAGAAAGCCGCGCCGGGGCTCAAGAAGGCGCTCGTCGACAAGGACGAGGAAGTCCAGGTCTGGGCGGCGTACGCTCATTGGCAAATCACGGGCGAAACCAAGGAGACGCTGACGATCCTCGAAAAGCTGCTCGCTTCCGAGAAATACGACCGGCAGGCCATTCACCTGATCGGCGAAATGGGTTCCGCCGCCAAGGACTCGGTGACGACACTGGTCGCCGTCTATCGCGCCGAAGAGGATGCCATCTTCCGCCAGCTCGTCGGCGTGGCGCTCAAGAAGATCGACGCGGAGGCCGCCAAGAGATTGGGGATCCGCTGATGCCCTCGATCACCTACTGCGGACGGGGCACGCTGCGTACGCGAGCCCTCGGTGAAATCGCCAAGGCGCGTGGCCGGCGTTACGCGACGCAGCAGATTAATCGCGCTTTCACGGTACTGCTGGCATCGCACTCTCAGGGGTATTGCCGTAACTTGTATTTGGAGTGCGTGGAACATTTGCGTGCTCGCGTTCCTACGGCTGAATGATGGTAAGACGACATGCACGAAGAATCGATGGCGACCGCCGCCACGCCGATTAAGCCCGCCAAGATTTCATGAGGCCGACGAAACATGGAACACCTCCACGAAGGCTCGCCACAGACCGTCATCGACGAGGCCCGCGCCCGCCAACACGTGCAGACGCTGCTCGTCCAGCTCGCCAAGCGTGGGCCGCTCCAGCGCGTCTTGATCCTGCCGCCCGACATGACCCGGCTGCATTCCTGGGCTGGCTTTCTCACCTGCGAACTCTTCGAGCATCTTCATCGCTACGCCGAGGTCGCCATCCTTCCCGCCGTCGGCACGCATCTGCCGATGACGGCCGACGAATTGACGCACATGTTCCCTGGCCTGCCTCACTCCGTCTTTCACGCGCACGACTGGCGCAACGGCGTTGTCCCTCTCGGCGAAGTTCCTGCGCCCTTGGTCCAGCGCGTTTCGGAAGGGAAGCTCGATTTCTCGATCAAGGTCGAAATCGATCGTCTACTCATCGAACAGAAATGGGACGCGATCATCTCGGTCGGACAGCTCGTGCCGCACGAGGTCATTGGCATCGCCAATCACGCGAAGAACGTATTCGTCGGCGTCGGCGGCAGCGATCTCATCAACAAGTCGCACTGGCTCGGCGCCGTCTACGGCATCGAACGCATCATGGGGCGTGCGGACACGCCGGTGCGCGCCGTGCTCGATTACGCCAGCACGCACCTCGCGAAACACCTGCCGATCGTCTATCTGTTGACCGTGCGGGCTCGCGACGCTGACGGCAAACTCGTGACGCGCGGCCTTTACGCTGGCGACGATCGCGCCTGCTTCGAGCGCGGCGCGGCGTTGTGCCGGCAGGTCAATCTCGATCGGCTTGAACGCGCGCCGAAGAAAGTCGTCGTCTGGCTTGATCCGCTCGAATTCAAATCGACCTGGCTGGGCAACAAGGCTGTCTACCGCACGCGCATGGCCATCGCGAACGCCGGTGAGTTGATCGTGCTCGCGCCCGGCGTGCGCACCTTCGGCGAAGATCCGACGATCGACCGTCTCATCCGCCGCTTCGGCTATCGCGGCACGCCGACGACGCTCGACGCCGTGCGCGCCCATCCAGAGCTGGCGGCGAACTTGTCGGCATCGGCGCATCTGATCCACGGCTCCTCCGAAGGCCGCTTCACGATCACCTACTGCCCCGGCCAGCTGACGCGCGAAGAAATTGAAGGTGTAGGTTTCCGCTACGGCGATTTGACAACGCTGGTGCAGCGCTACGATCCGAAGCGGCTGCGCGACGGTTGGAATCGGCTTGCGGATGGCGAAGAGGTGTATTACATTTCCAATCCAGCGCTCGGGCTCTGGGGGACGGCGGATCGATTCGACTAACTCTTGCGCAACCGCTCATCGTAGACCTCACGCTCCGCGTGAGGAACCGTCACGCGGAGCGTGACGTCTACGGTGGGGCCTATCGACAATGCGCGACGTGGAAGCGCCTCTTGCGCTGGAGATGACCATGCTTGTGCAATCACGAATCCTCATCGCTGCCACTTTGATGTTTTGGATCGCCGGTCAGGCAACTGCCCAGCAGCGCGAGAAGCCAGTCTTCGACGCGCCCAAGGGCTGGCGTTCCGTCGAGCCGGGTCCCTTGGTCACAGTTCGTTTCGTCGTCGTAAACGAGCAGACTCCCGGAGTGACGGTCATGCAACTGGGTGACAATCCAGCCAGTGTGCCAGCCAATGTCAATCGCTGGCGCGCCCAGCTTGACCTCCCGGCAGTACCGGACGCGGAGGCCATGAAACTGGTGCGGCCGCTGAAGATCGATGGACTCGACATGAACCTCGTGGATCTCACGGGTTCGGGCCGTTCGGCGCAGCGCATCGTGGTTGCATTCACGCGCCGCGCAGGGGCAATGTGGTACTTTCGTCTGAGCGGCCCGGCGGACGCAATCGCAGAACAGAAGCCGGCCTTTGACGCTTTCGTAAAGTCGATCCGCTTCGAACGGATCCCCGAAAATGCCCCGGCCGCAGCGCCTTTGCTCGATGGCAAAACGCTGGAGGCGTGGCTGAAAGAGCTCAAGTCGGACAAGCACAACGAACGCCAGAAGGCCAACGACGCCCTGGCACGCATCCAGCGCGACCTCGGCGGCGCGATCCCCACGCTGCGCGATCTCACGTTCGATGAAGAAATGCGTCACAATGCGCAGGCCAGCGATCTTTTCAAGTACCTTGGCCGAAGTGCCGTGCCTGCGTTGATCCAGGGCGTCTGGGATGAGGAGCCGCGCACCCGCGCCGCCAGCGTTCTGCTCCTGCGCCAGGACGGCCTGGATGCCCAGGCCGCGATACCCAGTCTCCTGCATGCTCTCAAGGACCGGAACGAGATCATACGCAGGCTGGCGTGTGGTACGCTCGCCGATCTGGACGCTTATACGGCCCGCTCGCGCCTGGTCGAAATGCTGGAGGACCCCGAGGGGCGGGTGCGGATCGCGGCTGCCAGAGCGCTGATCTCGCTTGATGGCGAGCCGGAACCGATCATACGTGTCCTCATCAAGGAGATCTCCACACCCAAAGGTGACTTTGCCGAGTATGCGGCGGAAACGCTCGCCCTGCTCGGACCCGAGGCGGCATCGGCGGCAAAAACCGTCGGCGAACTCCTCGTGAAAGCGCCCCCATTTGGACAGCGTCACCTGATCGACACGCTGGCATCGATTGGCCCCGCAGCCAAGCCCGCTCTTCCTGCTCTCAAGAAAGTGATGCTCGATAACCCCGAATCCCGCACCGCCGCCGCCCTCGCCATGTGGACGATCGCAGAGGACAAGGATGCGCTTTCGGCCCTGCGCGATGAGATGAACTCGACGCGCGACACGAGCGCGGTACTGGCCGCGACGGCAGTATGGCAGATCAAGGAAGATCCCGCCGCGATCGACGACTTGATCCGACTCGCCAAGAGGAAAGAGACGGCGGGGCAGGCGATCTGGACGCTCGCCAAAATCGGTCCCCCGGCGAAAGCGGCCGTGCCGATGCTCATGGATCAACTTGGCCACGCGGATCCGGACCTCGGCGCGCGTGCAGCCCATGCGCTGGGGCGCATCGGCGCGGATGCCAAGGCCGCGTTGCCCGCCCTGATAAAAGCAGCCGGCGCGAAGGATGAACTCTTGCGCGTGACGGCCGTGACAGCGCGCTGCCGAATCCAACCCGACGCAGACGCCATAAGCGCTTTGGGAAAACTCTTGCAGACCAATCTGGATGTCAGCAATCGGATGTACGCGGTTCGCGAGTTGCAGAAGGTCTGGGACCATGCGAAACCGGTCGTCCCGGTCATGAAAGAGCTGCTGACCGACTCGGATGAATCCGTCCGCGCCGCCGCCGCCGTGGCCTTGTGGCGGACCCGGCGCCAGCCCCCCGAATCGCTGCCGCCGCTGATTGCGCTGTTGCGCTCGACGCGCTGGGAAGTCCGCGAGACCGTCACGCGCGACATTGGCAGCGAGTTCGGCCGGCACGGCGAGTCGGCGGCTCCCGCCCTGGCGAAGTTGCTGTGGGATCCGTTCAATCTCATTCGCATGGCCGCCGCCGAAGAACTCGGCCGCATCGGACCCGGCGCCAAGGATGCAGTCCCGGCCTTGACTGCGGCGCTGGAAGCAAATGCGGCCCCCGGCTGCGTGTCCGCCGCATGCGAAACACTTGGCCGCATCGGCGTAGACGCGAAGCCCGCTCTGCCCGTGCTGAAACGCCTGCTCACCCATCCCAATAAGCTGGTCCAGGTGCATGCCGCCCTGGCGCTGCTATTGATCGCCGAGGATAAGTCCGGCGTCAAACAACTCGAAGCCGGCATGGGTGATCGAAATTACCGCGTCCGCATCACGGCCGCGGAGGGGTTATGGCGCGCGCGAAAGGACATCCGCGTCGTCTCGGCGCTCGTCGGCGCCTTGCGGGTTGTCAATCTTCTCGATGACGATGCCAAGAACAACGAGCCCTTCATGCTGATTCGCGCCCTCGGCCGCATCGGTCCGGAAGCCGCAGATGCGTTTCAGGCCATCCTCGCGATCCACCGCTTTCGCCATCACTACGACAATTATCTTGCCGAGACGAGTTTCAGCGCGAGCATGCGGCTCATGCCCGCGGCCTTTCCGCGTGAGGATTGAACTACACCCGGCCGTCCTCGGCGCGGATCTTGATAGGCTGCATGAAATCGACGCGCGTCGGAGTAGCGGTACCGTTTGTAGTCCGGTCACGGAGTGACCGGTCCACAAAAATCGTCGCAAACAGTACCACGACCCGCGCCTGGATCGTCGCTGACTACACTAAGGAACATGAGGAACTTCAAGCTCGTGCTCAGCTACGACGGCAGCGACTTCCAGGGCTGGCAGACGCAGCCGGGCTATCGGACCGTGCAGGAAACGCTGGAGTCGGCCCTGGCGAAACTAACCGGCGAGACGAAGGTCCGTGTCAACGCCAGCGGCCGTACCGACGCCGGTGTACACGCGCTCGGACAGGTCGCTAACTTCCATAGCACGCTGACGATTCCCGACGCGAGGCTCCTGGGCGCGATCAATGCCCATTTGCCGGACGACCTCGTTGCTCTCAGCGTCGAGGAGGCGCCGCCATCGTTTCATGCCAATCGCGACGCGTTGCGCAAGCGTTATCGCTACGTGATCCACGACGGCCTGGTGCACAGCCCGTTCATGCGCCGCTATGCGTGCCATTCGCGGCTACCACTTGACGCGGCGGCGATGGCGCGCGCCGCGGCACCGTTGCGCGGCACGCATGACTTCCACAGCTTCGAGACCGATTGGCCCAACCGTGCCTCGAGCGTGCGAACCATCACCTATTTGGCCGTCAACCGCGCCGGAGCCTACCTCTGGATCGACGTGGAGGCCGACGGATTCCTGTACAATATGGTGCGCGCCATCGCCGGCACGCTCATGAACGTCGGCCGCGGCTTTTGGCCGGAGTCGAAGGTTGCGGAGATTTTGAGCGCGACAGACCGTACCGAGGCGGGGCCGACGGCGCCGGCGCAGGGGCTGTTTTTAGTTCGAGTCACCTATGCCTGAAACGCCGCGGAGTTACCCCGCACAACTTGAGATCAAGCCGCTGACCAAACCGCCGCACGCAACCGTGCGCGTGCCGGGCTCCAAGAGCATCACCAATCGCGCCATGGTCCTCGCGGCGCTCGGCGCTGCCAAAGCATGTACGCTCCACAATTGGCTCGACAGCGAAGACACCCAGGTCATGCGTCAGTGCCTGGAAAAGCTCGGCTTTCGGATCGAACGCCGTGAGTCCGAAGGGTCGATTCGCGTTTGTCCAAACAGCGCCGACCGTGTTATTCCTGCCGACAACGCCGACCTGTTCGTCGGCAACTCCGGCACGACGCTGCGCTTCCTGACGGCGATGCTGGCGCTGGGCCGCGGGCGCTATCGACTCGACGGCGTGCCGCGCATGCGCGAACGGCCCATCCAGGACCTACTCGACGCACTGAATCAGCTCGGCGTCCAAGCGTCCAGCGAGAAGCACAACGGCTGCCCTCCCGTCATCGTCGAGGCGAACGGCTTGCCCGGCGGGCGCGTCAAAATCAAGGGAGACGTCAGCAGCCAATTCTTGAGCGGCCTCCTGATGGCGGCCCCGTTTGCCGACGCCGAGACGTGCATCGAAATGGACGGCCCGCTCGTCTCGGTCCCCTATGTTGACATGACGCTCGCCATGCTGCGCCAGTTCGGCTTAACCGTCGAGAACGAAGCACATCGAACCTACCGCATCCCCGGCCGTCAACTCACCAGCCGCAACGCTTACGCGATCGAGCCCGATGCGTCTGCCGCCAGCTACTTCTTCGGCGCCGCAGCGATCACGGGCGGCGACGTCACCGTCCTTGGCTTGCCGCGCGAGTCGCTTCAGGGCGACGTCGGTTTCATTGACGTGCTGGCGCGCATGGGTTGCCGCGTTGAGCGCAACGACGATCGCATCACGGTAGTAGGCGGCGCGCTGGCCGGCATGGACGTGGACATGAACGCCATTAGCGACACGGTGATGACGCTGGCCGCCGTCGCCTGCTTCGCGAACGCGCCGACCACGATTCGCAACGTCGCCCATATTCGCCACAAGGAGACCGATCGTCTGGCCGCGCTGGCGACCGAGCTGCGCCGCATCGGCGCTGCCGTGGACGAGCGCGTCGACGGCTTGACGATTCACCCCGCGCCATTGCGCGGCGCGCTCATCCACACGTACAACGATCACCGCATGGCCATGAGTCTCGCCCTGGTCGGTCTGAAGATTTCGGGCATGACCATCGATCAGCCTGCCTGCGTTGCCAAGACCTATCCGGCGTTCTTCGAGGATCTTGAGCGTTTGCGCTGACAAATTCGGGTGAACAAGCCAGAGAGGATGAGCAGAAATTAAACCACGGGAAGCATGGGGAATGCAAAGAGTGACACGAGAAGAACGCGCGCGAACTGGGATGCCCAGATAAGCCCATGGTTTCCGGCAATCTTGAACCCAGGATTTCTCCGGCCTTTTCCCGTGTCCCCCGTGTTCCCCCCGTGGTTCATTTTCTGGTAAGATCCGCAAATCCTGTCGAAAGTCGCCCTTTCTTTTTCCACGTGAATCGGTATCAAGCTTGCCGATTATTCTGACGATACCACGGATAGCGTCCATTGGGATTATCGCGATTGCGTTGACGGACGTGGGCGTGGGAAGGAGCCTCCAATGCGTGTGGTGTTGCCAATACTGCTGGTGATTGCCGCGGGCTGCCACCATCGTGCGTGTCTTTTCGATTGTTCATCCTGCTTTCCCAAATGCGGCAGTTGCGCAAAGGACGGCGAGGAACGCCGGCCGGCGCGCGTGCGCAAACAGCATGGCACGGAGGTTGAGTTGACGAAGGATCCGAGCAAGAAGGACGCAACCCATCTGCCCGAGTACAAGCAATCCGAGCCGACGCTCGACGTGGGACCACCCTCTGGCCTGGCGCCGGGGCGGTCTGGGTTATCGGTCGATTATCTGTACCTCCCTATCCCGGTCCTGCGTCTCACCACACCGGTGGAGACGCAGAAAACAACGTCTAGAACGGTCGCTCCTCGTCTGGTGCCGGACGCGCGCGCGTTGCCGATGCCCCAGGCGCTGCCCCAGTTTCAAAAGTTGCCGCCGCCCATCACGACAGCGCCACTGCCCATGACCACTATGGAACCGCTCGCGGCCGTCGCCCAGCCGGAAATGCAGGGCATCAGCATGGAGCAGGCGGAGGATTTCTGCCGGCTCGTCGAGCAATTGAAGAAGCAGATGGAGAAGTAGACGTGCCGGCGTCGACCAGCCGCTTGCTGCTGAGCGCTCAACTGCTCGATCCCGAATGCCAAACCGCAATCGGACGGATGCTCATCCCTGCCCGTCGAGATTGGCAACGATCTTCCAATTCAACGCTTCAACGACGGGCCCTTTGTGGCCAACGTGTTCTTCTTGTTCCCATCGAGCAACGCCGGCGGACCTGCCACCACGTTGCCCAAGAAACGGCAAGCCCATCGCGGCCATATCGCCGATTTCGCCCCAAGCCATTGCGAATTCCCGTGCGTCACGATTCCAATCGTGACGTTGCATGCGGCAACGAGCACGCAGCTACGGTCGATGCCGCAGCCGTTCGAGCGAGTGCCGCGCTTCGACACTGAGCCACGCCGTCGGCTGCCCCTGAGCAAGCTCCTCGAGCAGCATCCGCGCATCGGGCGTGCCGAGGCGTTCCAGGAGCATGAGCGCTCGATAGGCGCGAATCTGGCTCGGGCTTTCCAAGGGACGATCGATTTGATCCAGCAGCGTTTCCATGCGCCGCTTCACTTCGAGACTGGACGGCTTTTTCAATGCTTGTTGCAACAAGGGAACCGCCTGTTCGCCGGCGTCTTCGAGGACCACACTTGCTTGCTGCCGCACGGCGAAGTTGGCGTTCGCCAGATCGCGCACATGCTGGGCGAGAACTTTCGCGTCCAGCTTCACCGCCGGCTTCAGATGCGCACGCAGTAAGACCAGCGATTCCTTTGGCCGGAGTTCAAGCTGGGCGAGCGCGCGATGCGCCTTGGCGGGATTCGCGTCGGCGAGGATTGGCCACAGCTCGGCGAGGTCTTTCTTCCATTCCGGCACGGGATTCGGCTGGACGATCTGATCGACGCGAAAAACGTAGACGATGCCGTCGCTGCCGCCGGTCGCGACGAGCTTGCTGTCTTGCGCGAAGGCCAGGCAGGTGATGCTGCCAAGATGCCCGCGCAGGGCTCGCTTTCTGATACCGACGCCGCCTTCGACTGCGGAGAGATCGTGCAAGAACACCACCTCATCGACGTTGCGCTCGCGCAGGGGGCGCCGTTCGCCGCTGCCGTGCGCGAGGGTGCGTCCGTCAGGCGAAAGGGCGAGCAAGTCGGTTTCGATGGGAAGCGTGTGAAAGCGCAGGAGCTCGCGCTGCGTGGCGGTTTCCCAGACGCGCACCACAGGATCGGACAGAAAGGCCCACGCACTGTCCGAGGTCGCCAGCAGCTTTCCGTCGGCGGAGAAGGCGAATCCATAGGCTCTGGTTCCGAGGGAGGTTCTTTCTTCGTCAACCGCATGGCGCGTGAGACCAATCGAGCGCACTCTTCTCGCGCCCCGGTCGCCTTCCTTGGGAGGTGCAAGAGCTGGATGGCCAATCCGAGTCGGCCAAACGCGCAGCTCGGGTGTGAGGCCGCCGAAGCTGACGCTATCGAAATAGGCAAGCCAATCCGCCGTCGGCGCTAAGGCGGGAACGCTCGTGTGTGCGTCATGAGGCAACAGGCGCGCGGTCCCGGCCTTGCCGGTGGCGACGTCCCATTGCTCCAGCCACGCCTCCTTGTCCTGCGCGGCGGTGAGCAGCGTCTTGCCGTCCGGCGTGAAGGCCAGCGTCGCTGCGTGATTCTTGGCCGTCATGCGCGCGCGTTCGACGCCGGTGGACGCATCCCAGAGGGCGATGCTCGCATCAGCGGCGGCGGACACGAGCACCTTGCCGTCGGGCGAGAAGGCGATCCGCTTGATCGATTTGTCGTGTCCGATCCAACGGCGCAGTTCCGCGCCGGTCTTTACGTCATGGAGCAAGAGGGTGTCGCGGCTGAACGTCGCCAGGCGTTTGCCGTCGGGGGAGAACGCCAGCCCCTCGACGATGCCGGGATGACCAGCCGGGAAGCGTTTCGCCTTGCCCGTGGTCAGATCAGAGAATTCGACGAACCAATACCGGTCGAGATCAAAATCTTGATGCAGGACGGCAAGCAGCTTGCCGTCGGGCGAGACGCGCAGCCCGCGCGCCATTTCCTCCGTCTCGAATCGCCGCACGGACTGCCGCTTGGCGATGTCCCAGAGCGTAATGGGCCAGCGTATTCCCTGCTGGCGCTGGAAAATATCGCCGCGCTGGACAAGATCGCCGCCACCGAGAACGAACTGCTTGCCGTCGGGCGTGAATTCACACCACTCGTGCCTGGCCAGTTCGGCGATCATTTTGGGTTCCGGTTCCAACCGCCAGAGTTCGCCGCCTTGCCGGGTCTGGCGCGCCGCCATCGTGCCGTCCGGCGAAAAGACGCAGGAGTCCGCCTCGTTGAGCATCTCGCTTAGTTTTTTCCCCGTCTTGGCGTCCCAGATCGCGATGGATGGCACCGGCTTCTGATATTCGTAGCCGAGCATCCAGGCGTTGTAGACGAAGAGGCCCTTGACGCCGCCGAACTGGGCCAGCCAGAATAGCGGCTCCTTGACGGAATCGAGCTCGCCGTAGTTGTACTCGAACGCGATCGCGGTCAGGATCTTGCGGCCATCGTCGGAGACACTCAACGTGTCAACGCGTCGGCCGGGGATCGACACGTTCCAGAGTTCCGCGCCGGTCGCCGCATTCCAGCGATGCAGCGTCGATTTGCCGTTTGCTTCGCCGGCCGCAACGACGTGGCCGCCGTCACGCGAGATTGCGAGCGCACTCGCCTTGCCCTTCCAAATCGGCGCGTCCCATTGCTTCAGCCGTTTTTCCGTGCTGAGATCCCAGACCTCCAGGTGTTGATTGGCATCGACGGCCATCAGTGGCTTGTGCCGGGCCATCGCGATATGACGAGCGCCGAAGATGTCGAGCCGTTTGCGTTCGAGCCCGCTGGCGACATCGAACAGGATCACGTTAGGGCGACCGTCTTTCTCGTCGCAGACGACGACAAACGTGCGGCCATCCGGCGCGAACGCGGAGTCGAGGATCGGTCGATCGACGCGCATGCGATGCACGCCGAGCCTCGCGATGGCGCCTTCGGGCAGCTTGTCCTGCGCCAGTGCGACCGTCGGTGCAACGAGCAGGCATATGAAGATGATGAAGCCGAGTCGTTGCATGGCGTGTTCCTTTCCGGGAACAGCGAGGCTTCCGATTGTGACAACGATCATCCCAGGAACCACTTCATCAGCTCATGCCCCTTGGCGAATACGGCGCTGGATTTCTCCGCCACGATTTCATCGTACGACGCCTGGCCCTTCGGCGAAATGCCGGAGCCGCACACCGCGAACGGGACCATGCCGTAAGCGTGCGCCCGCGTGCGCAGCGGCGTGCGATGATCGGGCGAGACGAGGATGCGCCAGTCGCCGTGGCTGGGCAGCGCTTGCAAAAGCGGACCGACGACGTGCTCGTCGATCCGCTCCAGCGCGCGCACTTTCTCGTCCGTCTTGCCTTCGTGCGACGCCTCGTCCGGCGCCTCGACGTGAACGCACACCAGATCGTGCGTCTTGAGCGCTTCGATGGCGTAGCGTCCCTTGGCGGCATAATCGGTGTCGAGATACCCGGTGGTCCCCGGCACGTCGATGCGCGTCCAGCCGAGCAAGATGCCGACGCCGCGCACGAGATCGACGGCGCTGATGATCGCCCCCTTTTTGCCGTGCAGGTCGGCGAACGGCGTCAAGGCCGGCGCTTTCCCCTGCCCCCACAGCCAGATTTGCGTGGCGTCGCGCGTCTTCGCCTTGCGGCGCGCTTGGTTGACCGGATGCTCGCGCAACACGGCGCGGCTCTTGTGCATCAGATCGCACAGGAGATCAGAGCCGGGGCCTTTGGGAAGATAGCCCTTGATGAGTTGATCGGGAATGTCGTGCGGCGGCTGCGCCTTGGTGTCCTTGGAGAACGGCGCATCGGCCCCGCGAAAGATCAAGATGTTGCGATAGCTGACGCCGGCGTGAAATTCGAGCGTGCCTTTCAATCCCTGAAAGTTGACGGCGCCCCCCAGCTTCTCCTGGATGGCGGCGATCAGCGCCTTGCCGTCTTCGGGCGTGATGTGCCCGGCGGTGAAGTCGCGCATTTCTTCGTTTTCGACATGCACGAGATTGCAGCGAATCGCCCAGTCGCCGGCGCCGAGCGACAGCCCCATGGCGGCGGTTTCCAGAGGCGCGCGGCCCGTGTAAACGACGAGCGGATCGTAGCCGAACAGGCTCAGCGTCGCGACATCGCTCGCCGGCGTCAACCCCGGCGGCACGTTGTCGGTACGGCCGACCAGACCGGTCTGGGCGATGCGGTCCATGTTCGGCTTCTGCGCCGCTTGCAAGGGCGTCTTGCCGCCGAGCGTTTTCTGCGCTTCGTCGGCACAACCGTCGGGGATGACTATTACATATTTCATGCGGGGATCCTCCAGGCCGCTTGCGGCGTAACGCTCGCAGGGGTACCCGTTCACGACGCGGAGCGTCGTGCCACAATGTGGTGCGACGCTCCGCGTCGCATCGGCTACGGGTTTCTTTCCAACTGCCCGTCGCCCAACCCGCAAGCGGCTTGGAGGTAAATTTATGCGCCATCCTTGCGAACGACGACAACGACATATCGGCAATAGCGCTGCCAGCGCGGCAAACGGCGCAGCAGCATCTCATCGCACCAGGCCAAACTCGTGACCAGGCGATGATGCCTGACCACTCGGCCGAGCATGGATAGAAGTTGATGACCGCGGACGGTCAGCGACGGGAAGACGGCGCGTAGCCGATGGAGATCGCGGTGCGCGAGTGGGGATTCATCGGCCGTGCGGTGTTTGCCGGGGTAGGGGAGGACGGAGCGCGCCAGAGACAGCCAGCGATTGCCCGCCCACGGCTCGCAGAAGACGCCGATGCCACCGGGGATCAGCACGCGCCGCAGCTCGGCGGCGGCGACGTTCAAGTCGAGATGGTGCAGGATCGCATTGCCCCAGATGCGCTCGAACGATCGATCCGCGAAGGGCAAGCGATTGCCGTCGCAGACGACGAAGCGCGGCGTGACGCCGTTGGCCTCGGCACGTGTGTCCGCCTCGCGAACGTAGCCGAGGGAAAGATCGCACGCCGTCACGAGGCCGCCGCGCCGCGCGAGCACGACCGATGCCATACCGTGCCCGCAGCCCAGGTCGAGGACGCGCTGGCCGCGCACGTCGCCGAGCGCGGCGAAGGCGGCGGCGATCCACGATTCGTGTCCGAGATAGCTGTCGTCCGTGAAGGCGTAATCGCTCGCTCGAAGATCACGGGCACGCGCTGCCGCCTGATGATCGTGAAACTGGCGTTCGTGTAGTAGACGCAGCGACATCCGTGTTCCCTGTTGAATTCCCCCCTCTCCCCCTGAGTACAGGGGGCGAGGGGGGACGTTGTTCCACTGGTCGGCGAAGATCGAATACAACAGAATCATACCCCGGAGGCTCCGCCAATGCCACGCTGGAAAATCGCCGCCGTGCAGATGGACTGCGCGTTCGCCGACAAAGCACGCAATCTCGAAACGATCCGAGCCCGACTGCGTGAAGCCGTCGGCAACGGGGTGCAACTTGTCGTCTTCCCGGAATGCGCCATCCCCGGATACTGCTACGAAAGCAAGGACGAAGCGACACCATACGCCGAGCCGATCCCCGGCCCGAGCACGCAAGCGCTCGCGGATGATTGTGCCGCGCTCGGCGTCTGGGCGATCGTCGGTCTCCTGGAGCGCGCGGGCGAACATCTCTACAACGCCGCGACATTGATCGGCCCCAACGGTATCGCCGCCAACTATCGCAAGATCCATCTCCCCTACCTCGGCGTTGATCGCTTCACGACGCCGGGCAAGCAACCGTTCGCGGTACACGACCTGGGGGGCCTGCGCATCGGCATGAATATCTGCTACGACGGCAGCTTCCCCGAATCGGCACGTTGTCTGATGCTCCTTGGCGCCGACCTGATCGTACTGCCGACGAACTGGCCCACCGGCGCCATCAGCACCGCCAAGACACTGATCCCGGCTCGCGCCCTGGAGAATCACGTCTACTATGCCGCGTGCAATCGTGTCGGCATCGAGAGAGGCTTCAAGTTCATCGGCATGAGCCGCATCCTGGGCTGTAGCGGCGAGTTCCTGGCCGTCAGCGAGGACGATCAAGCGACGATCCTGTATGCGGACATCGATCCGGACAAGGCGCGCAACAAGCATCTCGTGAACATCCCCGGCAAGTACGAACTCCACCGGCTGCGCGATCGTCGGCCCGGGATGTATGAGCCCCTTGTGAAATCCGCTTAGGCCGCTTGCGGCGTAGCACGCGGAAGCTAGCGCTTAGCCGCAAGCGACAAAGGAGGCGTCCAATGCACGACCGTGTGCGAATCGTTCAAGGCGACATCACCAAGCTCGACGTCGACGCCATAGTCAACGCCGCCAAACCCAGCTTGCTCTGCGGCGGCGGCGTTGACGGGGCCATCCATGCTGCCGCGGGGGGTGAGCTGCTCGACGAATGCCGGACGCTCGGTGGTTGCAAGACCGGCCAGG
>SYHD01000255.1 GCA_005799265.1 Planctomycetia bacterium
CTCGTCTCTGTCACCGAACGGACGCGCGAGATCGGCATCCGTATGGCCATCGGCGCCACGCCGGGCAACATCCTCACGCAGTTCCTCATCGAATCGATCATGCTCTCGTTGGTGGGCGGTTTCATCGGCCTCTCGCTCGGCGTCGGCGCGGCGGTCGCGCTCGCCTGGGCCGCCAACTGGCCGATCTTCATCGACTACTCGATGGTCGCCCTGTCGTTCTTCATCTCCGGCGGCGTTGGCGTATTCTTCGGCTATTATCCCGCGTTAAAGGCGTCGCGGCTCGATCCGATCGAGGCGTTGCGCTACGAGTAAATACGCGCCGCGACCGTTAGGGAGCGCCGAGCGTGTGCGACGCCTGCCCAACGCTCCCTTACGGTCGCTGCTCGTAATACCCCCCCCGGCGTTTCAGCTGGTGAGCGCGAAAATAAAAGCTCTTCCGTTTTCCGCAGTCTCATTGCGGTTTCGCTTCATTTCACAGACGGGAGCTTTCGCGTTGGCGCGCCGTTCGTACAATGCGTGAACGGCGAGCAACCCCTCGCCGCCATCTCCGAGTGGAGTGCGCGGACACCCATCCGCGCCTTCAGCGTTCTCTTGCTACCCGGGTTCCATGGACGAACCACGCGGAGAATCCGCGCGCAGGAGGGAGCGAGTTTGGAAACCACCTATGATGTCGTGGCGGTGTTGGCGCAGGCCATCAGCCAAAGGATTGGGGAACCTCGGTACAATCTCTGGTTCGCCGGGAAAACCAAGTTCCTGTGCGAAAATGAACAATTAACCATCGGCGTGCCCAACCTTTTCTTGCAGGATTGGCTGCAAAAGAAATTCGCCGCCGACGTTCGCGGCGCTGTCGATGAAGTGCTCGGCGCGCATGCCGCATTACGCTTTCATATCGACCCGCAGCTCTTTCAGGCGGAGCGCGGGCGGCAGGCGGAGACGCACACGCATTCGACGACGCGTGCGGAGGCCGAGCCGGCGTCGAACAAGGTTGCTGAACCGCGCCGGCCGACGCGCGAGCGGCGCTGGCGATTTCTCCACGAGTTCGTCGTCGGCGCCTGCAATCGCGTCGCCCATGCCTCCGCCGTAAGCCTCGTCGAGACCCCGGACGAATGCCCTAGCCCGCTCGTCTTGCATGGCGCCGTCGGCACCGGCAAGACGCACCTGCTCGAAGGCATCTGCGCGGGGCTGAAACGCCGGCATGCCGAGTGGAAGATCCTGTTTCTCACGGCCGAGGACTTCACCAATCGCTTCGTGCAGGCGATGCACCAGCAAAAGCTTGGCGCTTTTCGCAAGATCTTTCGCTCGTGCGATGCGTTGCTCGTGGACGACGTCGGCTTTTTCGCCAAGAAGCAGGCGACGCAGGAAGAGTTTCTGCACACGCTCGATGCTTTGTCGCTCGAGCATCGTCCCGTCGTGCTGGGGACGGATTGCCATCCGCGGCTCGCCGATCATTTCTTGCCGGAGTTGACCGATCGTCTCGTCGGCGGGGCCGTCTGGGGCCTGACGACGCCCGATCGCGCGACGCGCCTCGATATGCTGCGTCTCAAGACAGCCAAGCTCGGCGGGTTCGCCGAAGCGGTGCTCGAACATCTCGCCGACAACCTGCACGGCAACGTGCGCGAACTCGAAGGGGCGGTCAACAGCATCCTCCATCTTGCCAGGGCCACCGCACGGCCCATCGACGTCGAACTGGCGCGCGAAGCGATCGGCGATCTGGTACGGCATTCGCTCCGTTTCGTCACGCTCGAACAGGTCGAGCACGCCGTCTGTGAGGTGCTCGCCATCTCGCGCAACTTGCTCTTCTCCAAGAAGCGCAACTGGGTCTACGCCTATCCGCGCATGGTCGCCATGTACCTGGCGCGCGTCCATACCAACGCGACATTCAGCGAGATCGGCAAGCACTTCGGCGGTCGCAATCACAGCACGGTGGTGGCGGCAGAGAAGAAGGTGCGCGATTGGCTCAAGACGAACTTGACGCTGCAATTGGGTACGCGCACCATGCCGGTGCGCGACATCGTCGAAAGGATCGAGCGGTTGCTGGGGGAATAATGACGCGACGCGGAGCGTCGTGCCACATTGTGGCACGACTCTTCGCGTCGTGGCAGAGCATCCGAACTACGGCGCCGACAACACCGCGATATTGCCAAGCTCGTTGATGTAGAGGACCACGCCGACGTTCTCATCGCGGAATACCTCGGCGCCATAGGGGATGGCCTGGTCGAACTCCGCTTTGCCGAAGGGCCGGCACTTGACGTTGAGACCGTGCGTCCAGACGGGTTCCTTCGTTTTCGCGGTCGGCGCCGCAATGCCCGCGGGTGCAGGCGCGACCCCAATGCTGCCGGTTTCGCTGATGAAGATCAGGTTGCCGGTGTGGATGTCGCTATACACTTCGACGCCGAACTTGCGGGTGTCCTTGGTAAAGGGCTTCTCGTCGTGTTTTCGGCAGCGCAGGTCGAGTCCGTGAAGCCATTCGGGGGATTTGCCCGCGCCAGTGATTTCCTTGGTTTCGGGAATGATGGCGATGTGGCCGTGCTCGGTGACGTAGATGAGATTGCCCGTGTTGCCGTCGCGGTAGACTTCGATGCCGAACTTGGTTGCGTCCTTCCATTCCTTGACGCCGCCCTTGCGAACTTGCAGATCGACGCTGTGCGCCCACTTCGGCTGTTTGTTGGTGACGCCCGGAAATTTCGTGCCGTCGGTGGAGGCGATATAGCCCTGATCGGTGACGAAGAGCCAGTTGTCGACGTTGGGATCGCGGAAGGCCTCCATGCAGTGGATCTTGGTGTCCTTCTTGAAATCCTTCTCGCCGGCCTTGCGCGCGGGAAGATCGAGCCCAGTCATGTGGGCAGGGCCTTTGCTCGGATTGAGCGGCGGCTTGACGGCGGCGAAATTCGGCGCGATCGCCATCGTCCCTTTTTCCGAAATGTACAGCCCGACGCCCGAGTTGTTGTCGCGGAAGGTCTCGACGCCAAAGCGCGGCGTTTTCTTGTCGAACCCGGTTTCGCCGAATTTACGGCACGCCAGATCGAAGGCGTGCGACCACTGGAGTTCTTTCAATTGTTTCTCTTGTCCATCGGCGGCGACGATCGAGAAACAAAGTACTGCAAACGCGAGGAGGGCGAAACGCGGGCCAAAGCGAACGGGATGCGACATCGTGAAGCCTCGTCGGGGTAAAAGTGCGGAGCGTGGGTTGTGTCGTCGATTTTATGAAGACGATTCATGGAAGAAAGGTTAACACGCGGATAGTATTGATGCCAGCGAAAAAAATGCGACCTCGTGCCTCGTTCCCAGGCTCCCGCCCGGAAACCAGCGTACCGGAAATGGGCCGCCCGAGAACGACAGGATCGATATCCTGACCCACGGCAACCGATATAACACTTCCATGCTCTCTCAGCGTTTGCCATTGCTAATCACCGGCGTTGCCGGCGTCGCGGGATTCAATGCGTTTCACCACTTTCACCGCAAGTATCCCGGCCAGATCGTCGGCATTCGACCGCATCAGACGTTCCGCCTCGTCGGCCCCGACATCGTCGCGCAGGACGCCGAAGACGCGGTCGGCATGCACACGCTATTCGAGCGGTTCGGCTTTCGTTCGGTCCTCAACTGCGTCGGCAACTGCGCGCTGAAATCGTGCGAGCTCGATCCCGCGATGGCATACGCCGTCAACGTCCAGAGCGCCCTCGTCCTCGCCGAGCTGACGCGCCGTCATGGCGCTCGACTCGTGCACCTGTCGAGCGATCTCGTCTTCTCCGGCACCAGAGCGGGCAACCACGTCGAGACCGATCCGAGCGATCCCGTCACCGTCTACGGCAAAACGATGGTGCAGGCCGAGGACATCTTCTTGACGCGCATGCCGTCGGCCGCGATCTTGCGGATGTCGCTGCCGATGGGACCGAGCTTTAATCATCACGCCGGCGCGATCGACTGGATCCAGTCGCGTTTTCGAGCGCAGCGCCCGGCGACGTTGTATTTCGACGAAGTGCGATCTTGTACCTATTGCGACGACCTTAACGACGCGTTCGAGAAATTCCTATGCAGCGCGGCGTCTGGAATCTTTCACGCCGGGAGTCCGCAAGCGATAACGCTGTACGAAATCGCGCAGGTGATCAACCGCGTCGGCGATTACGCGCCCGAGTTGTTGAAGGGCTGCCCGCGCGTGGAGGCCGGCCCGATGCCGCCGCGCGCCGGCGATGTCAGCATGAACAGCGCGAAGTTGATCGCCGAGCTGGGCGAGCAGCCGTTTCGAGCGTGGCCGGCGGGCGACGACCTGCAACCGCGCGATCGCAGTTGGCATCACGAGCGCCCGGCGGACGAGCCGAGATCGTTGGAGCAGATTGCGCGGCGGTTGTATCAGTATCCAGCGCGAATCGCGGTCGCGAATTCTTGAGCACATGGTATAATAAATCCGTTGAAATTCGCGACGGCAAGGATAGCGGACGGCTTGAAGTCAATCTGGTGCTTCCTTGAAGGAGAGACAACCATGCAACCAGCTAACGGCACCCCGAACGGCACCCGCGACATGCTCGATACGGTGAAACAGCTCGTCGATCAGCTTCAAGCCGAGCTCAAACGCCACGAGAAGGAACTCCAGCGGCTCCGTGCCGAGCGCGACGATTATCGCGCGGTGGTCATTGAACATTTGAAGAAAAAATTCGATCCGAAAGTCTGGGATAATTTCAACCCGAATGAGTTCGCGCCGCAGTCGATCGCCGCAATGATTGCAGACCTCAAAGTGGATTGAATGTGAGGTCACCAATGCCGACTGGTTATCAACTCGTCTATCATGAGCGATTTCGCGGACAATTGCGTGAATGCACCAAGGTGTTGCTGCGCGCTGGATGGGAGATGAACCGCATTACCGAAGTCCTGACCACGATGGAAACGCATTTGAGGCAGGAGCCGTTGGAATATGGGGAGGCGAAATTTCAGCTAAGACCGCAAGCCTTGATAATCACCATTGTGTGCGTCAGGCCGTTCGCTGTCCATGTTGGCGTGAGCGAAGCGACGCGGACCATATTCATTCGTGATGTCACTTTGATGACTTCGGAAAAGACCTGAGTGTTTCCTGGAGTCACGGCTTCAATGTTTTCCACTCGCGCGTTACCTCCGCCGTCTTGCCCGCTTTCACCTCGACCGTGATCGATTCGCGGTAGTTTGTATCGGGATGAATGAACAGCAGCGTGTGCTGGCCCGAAGGGACGCCGTCAATCTTGAACTTGCCCTCGGCGTTGGTCGCGGCGTGGTAGGGGTGCGGCGCGACCAGCACGTACGCCTTCATCCAGCCATGCAGGAAGCAGCCGAGCAGGATCGGGTTCTTCTGCGCCTTGAAGAGATGCTCATACGGTTGGCCCATCGGCGTCGCCACGTTGAACGTGTTCTCAGAGATGGTCGATCTGGCATCGACGCAATGATTGCAATTGTCGCCATTCTCCAGTCGTACCTTGCGCCCCTCCTGCACCGTGACGACACGCGGAATGAAGAGCATGTCGCGCTGATCGATGACGACCGGCTTCGACTTGGGATCGGCGGGCACTTTTTCCTTCCAGTCGAGCACAACGATGACGTCGCGCAGTCCCTTCGTCTTGGCATGGACGACGACGTCGTTGTGGATGATGGTTTGCCCGTCGGTTGTCATGATGCGCTGATTGGGGGGCACCACGCCAAGATAGCGGATCGTGCCAGCGAGAGTGCCGGTCGTCGGCGGTTGCGCGGGAAGACTTGTTGGCGTCAGGAACGCACAAATTACGCAGCCGATTGCTTTCATGATGATCGTCCTCCAAACGCCGTCGCGGGTGGATGCCCAGTACTATCCTATCAGCGGTGGCCGCCAAGGAAGCCGTAAGCTACAAATGCGGGCTGAACTTCGTGAAATCTTTCACTATAACAAGGGGACTCACACAACGAAGTCAAGCGAAACCATGGAACATGGAGCGTTTATGAAGCATTTCAAGTCGTTCGCCTGGTCTCTTCCCATTCTTCTGCTGACGGCCGCCGCGGCGCAGGCCGGTGAAGCGGATCTGGCGATTCCGGACCTCTGGAAGCACGGCAGTTTCACGATCCTTAACAACACCATTCGCGCCGGCGATTTGCTTTTCTGGGGCTCCTTCGTCATCATCGGTACCCTGGGCATCAGCCTCTATCAACTCAAGCAAATCCACAACCAACCCGCGCACAAGTCGATGCTCGACGTGGCCGAGATCATCTTTCAAACGTGCAAGACCTACCTGATTCAGCAAGGCAAATTCCTGCTCATGCTATTTGCCTTCATTGCTGCCGCCTTGGCGTTTTACTACCTGGGCCTGGAGCACAAGAAGGACGATGTGCCGATCGCCATGGATAAGAAAGTCGTGACGCTGCTTTACGTGCTCTTCTTTGCCATCGTCGGCATGGGAGGATCGTACGCGGTCGCCTGGTACGGC
>SYHD01000256.1 GCA_005799265.1 Planctomycetia bacterium
CGCGCGTCTTCGATGGGGCCGAATACAGTGGCACGCTATCGATTCTGGTGACGAATACCGCGCCGATTCTCACGACCGATGTTGTCGAAGTGCATCAAGGCCAATCCGCCGTGTTCACGCCGCTCGAATTCGCCAGCGACACCGATGGCGACGCGCTCTCGTTTGTGCTCGATTCCCAGGCGGCGCACGGCTACGCCTACGTCGACGGCGCGGGCTACTTGCACTACCAGAGCTACGGCGGCTTCACGGGCGTCGAAACGCTGGCCCTTTGCGTCTACGACGGTTCCCAATACAGCGACACCCGGTCACTCGAGGTGACGAACGCCGCGCCGACACTAGTCAATCCAGGTTCCTTCCAAGCGGTGCGCGGCGACGTGGTTTTTCTGGGCCTCCAGGCAAGCGACGCCGATGGAGACCCCCTCTCCTTCATCGCGACAGGCCTGCCTCTGGGACTCGGTATCGACAGCAACACCGGCGTCATCAGCGGCACGATTTCCAATTCCGTCGATACGAGCGAGCCGTACTCGGTCACGGTCACCGTGGGCGATGGGACCGACAACACAAGCACATCCTTCACCTGGTCGATCAGCCAGGCGCAGGTTGTCGTCAGTCTTGGCGAGCAGTGGCACTCCGCAGGCCAGGAGGTCAGTGTCACGCCGGAGTTCTCCGGCGTGCCGAACCACACGCTCGGATTCAGTGCTACTGGCCTGCCGCCAGGCTTGAGCATCGATAGCAGCACCGGCGAAATCCACGGGACCATCCAGTGCGGCGCCGAATCGGACGATACGTATTCGGTTACGATCACGGCAACCGACAGTGCGGCCGGCGTTGTGGCCGACGCAACAGTCATTTGGTATGTGTATCCCGTCGAAGTAACGTTTGCGACTCCTGACGATCAAGAGAACATTTTCGGCGCCGACGTGCAATTGGGCATAATTGCGTGGAGCAGCGACCTGCAAAACTTGCGATTTGAAGCGATCGGACTGCCGAGCGGACTCTCGATCGACGAAGAAGCCGGACTCATCAGCGGCACGATCAATGCCAGCGAAGAAGCCATTGGAGCGTACTCCGTCACGGTGACCGCCACCAACGATGCGGCTCAGGTCAACCAATCCGTCAGCTTCGCCTGGCTGGTGCGCTTGTTGGCGGTGGTGCGGCCGGATGATCGGCAAAACCTCGTTGGCGATCAAGTGAGCGTCGCGATCCATGCTCCCTACGCCGGCGTGGGAGCACTCGCCTACAGCGCCGTCGGCCTCCCGGCGGGATTGGCCATCGACGCGGCGACGGGCGTTATCTCTGGTGTCACCGGCGGGGTTGCCGATGCCGAAGCGCCATATGAGGTCGTGGTCAGCGTGTCGGACGGCACGCTCACGGCCAACAAGACATTTTATTGGGACGTGAAGAAGCTCTTCCTTCAAGATCGGGGGGACCAATCGAGCATCGAAGGCGACCAAGCGAGCATCGACCTAGCGTCGCTCGTCACGCATCTCTCGGGCAATACGATCAGCTTCAGCGTCTCCGGCCTGCCCCAGGAGACGTACAGCATTACCGATGGCATGTTGACCTGGAATGTACTTGAAGGCGCCGACGCGAACGGGCCGTACTTGGTCACGATCACGGCGACGGATGTGGATGCCGGTGCTAGCGCCGCGAAGGAGTTCTTGTGGACCGTCGCCCAGCCATTGCGCACCCCTTTGATCCGATGGGAAACCGCGGAGCCGCTCGGGACGGAGGTAGCCGCCGGCCGTCTGTATAGAGTCCGGCTGGCCGGCAATCGGTGGATCACCGTAATGAGAACGATCGTGCAAGACCAAGAGGACGCCCGCTACTGGTGCCACGGGTTCTCATTTGGCGGCAACCTTGCCGCGGGCGGCCCATTCAGCCCTGACGGCGCCTCCGCCCGCGCCATTGTTGGCACAGGGTGTCAAAGGATCGCTCAAGGGGATGCACAAGTTGGCGACATCGTCCTATGGTTCAACGAGCGGGGCGTCTCCCACTCCGCCGTTTTGACACAGGTTCTGGTCCAATCCGGCAGCCCCTTTTTCCAGGATTACTTGGATTTGGACAGGACATTGCTCTCGAGCAAGGATATCTTCTCCCCCTTGAGGCGCAACATCAGCCTCGGCGCCATTTGTACTGGCGACGCTGCGATGGGAGACGGTATCCGGCCACACAATGCCTACGGTAACGATTTCAGAGTGTACCGATTGGATCCTGGCTTCAGGTTGTAAATGGACCACCTAGCTCGGGCAGATGCGAGTTGGTGAATGCGGGTCTGGTTCTTAGTGTAATGTCTGTCCGCCGGAAGGAGGTTGTAATGGCCTTGGTAAATGCTATTCGGGGACTTTGTCGGCAGCTTTTTGGTGCCATCGGTGTGGCCCTATGCCTGACCTTGAATTTGGGTTGCGGCGAGGACAGAGCCGGCGACGGAAAAAAAGAGAAAGCTCCAATCGAATTGCGAGTTATCCCTGAGCAATTCAAGGACTCGAGGCATTCAAGTGGACTCGTCCGTCTGAGAGTGGCAATGACGAATAATACTTCGGAAACAATCGCCATTAGCTGGAACATCGACCCCATTCTTCAATATCTCACTCTTGACGTGACCAAATCCGATGGAAAAATCGCGAGGGAAAGCTTTTCCGATCTGACTCCTCATTCCTTCGAGCCATTAGAGGAAGCATTGGAGCCGAGACAGACAATCACGGCATTGTCCCCTCGAAATATCGGCTTCGAGGGGCCTGGCGTGTATAGAGTCCAAGTCATCTGGGAGTACAAAGGTCTGAAAGCGGTGTCGGAGCCTGTCACGCTGGAATTAAAGAACATCGGAAAATGAACGGGGTAAGAAAAGACTGGCAGGAAAGGGGAAAGGCAGGGAAAGATGCCAGGACCCTTTTAATAGGTCAATATGCCTATATTAAAGGTTCCTGATTCCTTTCCCCTGACACCTTTCCCCACCTTTCTCGGCGATCACTCGCACGCCTTCAGCGCCAGGACGGCGTATGCAGTCCCCGCGTGGCTGAGGAAGTGATAGCGATCCGTGTTGATCGAGTGCGTGAACCATGCGCCCGAGGCACGCTGGTTGCCCTTGAGCCAGGCGATGCCTTTGCGAATCGCCTCGTCGTCGGCCGGCACCCCCGCCTGGCGCATGACGTAAACGACCAACCCGGTCGCGTAACCGTCGCTGGGCGCCAGACGATCGTTGGGGCGTTCGTCATAGCCGACCCAGTCCCCCAGCATTGGCAGACTCCAGCCGCCGTCGGCCTTCTGGACGGCGCGCAATTCCTGAATCGTCGACTTCTTGAGCTTGGCCGACATGAGGCCGTCGATTTTTTGCGCCGCCCACAACAACATCGCCTTGTGATGCAGGCTCGGCGGCGGGTTGTTGCGGAAATATTTGCGGAAACCGTCCAGCCCCTCCTTGGCTTGCTCGGTTTCGGCATATTTGTCGGGGGCGAGGCCGACGGCGACGGCGACATAGACGACACCGTAATAGTCATCGTGTTCCAGCGGGGGCCAGCCGCATTTGAGCCAATCCCAGGCGCCGTTGTCTTGCTGAAGGGTCCACATGCGATCGAGAGCTTTGCGCGTGAGCGGGTGCAGCTTGCCGGTGGTCAGGCCATCCTGGATGGCGAGCGTCGCTGCGGTGGCGATCACTTCGGTGTCGCGCTTGGGCCGATCCTCTTTTTTACCGCTGTCCCAGTTGGCGATGCGTTTCTCGAAAAAGCCGCGCACTTCCTGGAACGCGGTCAGGTCGCCGCCGAGTTGGCCGCGCGCCGTGAGATAAGGGAGGTTGGTATGGCACGTGCCGCATTTCTTGACTTGCGTCCAGGCCCGGGACTGGTGGTCGAGAAACTCGGCCGCCTTGGCTAACGACATCGTCTTCACGATCGGTTCGTCCGGCGCGTTGATGAGCAGTTTGATTTCCGGCTTGCCTTCCTGTGCTGACGCCGAGGCCAGCCTCAAGAGGAAAACGACACAGATCAAGACCAAACGATTGCAATGCTTCATGGTCCCTTCCTTCCGAAAACCAAAACACGTGGCCCCGACATTCCCGATCAATGGTATTCATGTCCACGTCGGTCCGCAACAGCATTATGGCCTTATGATGCGGGAGAAAGTGTAACGCCGGCACGTCGTGACGAAGTTGCTCGGGGCGATACATTGCAAGCCGCGCCCTTGCGCGCTCAATACCCGATCACGCGTCGGATGTATTCGCGCACTTGCTTGGTCTCGACTTCCATCATCACATCGACGTTGGCAACCGAGTCGTGCCAGGAACGCCGATCGAAAACGCTCATGCCGCGCGTCAGTTCGCCTTGCGTTTCCACGTCGACGTGCATGTGCTTGGTGTGCGTCGCGGACGGGCAGGCAACTGCGATCACGCCAAGTACGTCCTTGAGATGGAAGCCTTCAATGCCGTACATGTTGGAGGTGGCCGCGATGCCAAACGGGATGATTTGCCGGAGGAACGGATAGGCCGGGGAAAACTCCGACTCGCCGGCGAGGAGATCGGTCGGCGCGAAAAGGACCTTGCGCATCATGTCGAGTGGGATCAGCGTGATGTTGCCGCGGCTTCGCAGGACTTGCCGGGCCGCCTTCGGATCGCAATAGAAATGAAATTCACTGACCGGCCCGGCGTTGCCTGGCTCCTGCAGCGCGCCGCCGACAATGACGAATCGTTTGACCATGCTCGGCAATTCGGGGTAGAGATCCATGCCGCGCGCCAGCACGGTCAGCGGGCCCATGCAGATCACCGTCAATTCGTGCGGAAACTGCTTGACGAGTTCGACCAGAAGCTTCTCGCTTACGGGAAGATGGTGCAGCGAGGCGCAGGGGAAATCGGTGTAGCCGAGGCCGTCGGGGCCGTGCAGCTTGGTGCCGTCGATGTCGAACTCGACGTTTGGCGCGGCGCCGAGACGCGGCCAGCGCGGCGGATCGAGTTGATCCATGACGATGCGCAGGTTTTTCGTCGCCTGCTCGGCCGGCACGTTGCCAGGCGTCGCCAGCATGCCGACGACTTCTAGTTCCTGATCGAAGAGCGCCAGGGCAATGGCGAAGGCACCGTCGATGCCCGGATCGCAGATAAGGACGACCTTCTTTGGCATGGATAGGCCTCCCGAAATTGCCGCTTGCGGCTTGGCGCCCGCATGCTTGCGTCCGAAGGCTATGTCGCAAGCGGTGTCACGTTCCGCTCAAACGCTGCAAATTCGTCAGCACCTGCAGCGCTCGGCCCGACTTGATGGCGGCACGGGCAAGCTCCACTCCCTCAAGAAGGGTAGATGCCTGCTCGGCAGCCAAAAGGGCGGCCGCGGCGTTGGCGAGGACGATTCGATATGGGGCGCCTTCTTCCCTCGCCAGCACCTTCTTTATCATACCCGCACTGGCGTCCGCATGGGCAGCGGAAAGTTCGGCGAGCGGTGAATTATCCAAGCCGAATTCCACAGGAGTCCACTCGAAGCCGCGAATCGAGGAGCCGCGCACTTCGCGAACCATCGTGGGCGCCGACAGGCTGACTTCGTCGAGCCCGTCGCAGCTGCAAATGACGAACGCATGCTCGACGTCGAGCTGGCCCAACGCCCCGGCCATCAGGTCGAGCAAGTCCGCGCGGCCGACGCCGATGATCTGCCGTCGCGCTCCCGCCGGATTGGCGAGCGGTCCCAGACAATTGAAGATCGTCGGCACGCCGAGTTTTCGGCGAACGACGGCAACGTGCTTCAGTGCGGGATGAAACTGCGGCGCAAAACAAAATGCGAAGTTCGCCTCGGCCAGGCAACGCCGCGCGAACTCGGCGTCGCCGTCGATCTTGACGCCGAGCGCTTGCAGCACGTCCGCGCTGCCGGTGCGGCTCGACACGGAGCGATTGCCGTGCTTGACGACGGGCACGCCCGCGCCCGCAACGACGAGGGCGGTCGCGGTGCTGATGTTGAAGGTGCCGCTGCCGTCGCCGCCGGTGCCGCAGGTGTCGAGGATGTTGGCACGCCCGGCGTCCCAGCGGACCATATGCTCGCGCAAGACTTGAGCCGCCCACGCGATCTCGCGCGTGGATTCCCCCTTCATGCGCAGGGCGACGAGGAACGCCGCGGCCTCCGCTTCCCCGCAGCGGCCAGCCATCATTTCAGTGAGCATCCAGCGCAAAGAGGCTTCCGAAAGCTCTCGCCGCGCGACAAGCCCAGTCAATATCTCAGAGATGGAAACCAGTGCATTCACGTTGTCGAGGTCTTTGTAGGGGCACGTCAAAGCGTCGCGGAGGCGCACAACGTCCGACAAGGATGCGTGGGAGTGGCGCTAACGCTTGACCAGATTTCTCCTACCCCAATTCTATTTTTTTTCACGAAAAGGGCAAAATTGGTCTTTATTTGTGTACGAACGTATAATATACTTGAGTACAGAATGAATAGGTGTCGATTAGGTAAAAAGTCCCATACCCAACCATCCGAAGAAGGGGTTTGCCATGCCGGACTTCAGCCAACTTACCGAGCGTCAGAAGGAAATCTACCAATTCATCCGCAAAAAGATCGAGAGCCGCGGCTATGGGCCGACGGTTCGGGAGATCGGCATCGCCTTCGAGATCAAATCGCCCAATGGCGTCATGTGCCATCTCAAGGCACTGGAGAAAAAGGGGCTGATAACCCGTGAAGAGCACGCCGCCCGCGCCATTCAGCTGGTGGACCATCGCCCGCCGGCGCAAGGGTTGCCGTTTCTGGGCAAGGTCGCGGCCGGGGCGCCGATTCATCCGGCCGACATCAACGAGCGGCTCGAAGTCGACGAAATGTTCAGTGGGCCAAATCGCTTCGTTCTCCAGGTCCACGGCAATTCGATGATCAACGACAATATCCAGGATGGCGATTACGTCGTCATCGAGCAGCAAGCGACCGCCCCCAACGGCGAACGTGTTGTGGCCATGATCGATAACGAAGTGACGCTCAAGCGCTTTTATCTGGAGAAGGATCACATCCGCCTGGAGCCGGCGAACGACAAAATGGCGCCGATCATCGTCGATCCATCACAAGACGCCAGCATCCTCGGCATCCTGGTCGGCGTGCTGCGGAAGTGCTAACCGTAAATGCCGCTCACCGTAGTCATCACGCTCCGCGCGATGAAATTCCATTACGCGGAGCGTGATGGCTACGATGGTATTCCGTTTGTTTTTTTTGCCCACAGCGCACGCGGCGAATCACGCGCTTTTTAGCTGCGACCCACGCATGACGCTCTCCGCCGCCGGATCGGCGTTGAGAAAGCGCAATAGCATCAAGTTAGTCCGCTCGTTACACAACCGAGCCTGTTCTGCGTCCACCTCACGCTTGGGATGCGCGACGCGATGGGCCACCCGGCGCATGAGGCCGCGAGTTACCACTTCTGACCAATCGCCCACGATGTCCATTCCCATCAGGTCGTTTCCCGCGGCCTTCATGAAAAATTGCAGAATTTCCTGCACCTCGTGCAAATCCAATACCCCTGAATCCCAGTTGGACACCGATTCCGGCATCCACAGGATGTTTTTGTCCAGCGAGATGTAGAGCGGCAAGCGATCGAGGTCATCCAGATATGGGCACAACAATTCCTCAAGGCGGTCACGATCGAGCAGCGTCCGTGGATCTCGGCGCAGCGGTTGATGCGGCAACGCGCTCCAGAAGCCGCGCTGAAACGTGCGCGTCGCCGGTAGCATGACGATCTTGCCCGTCTTCAGTAGCGCTTTCGGCGCCAGCCAGCGCAGCGACCCATCAAACCCCGCGTCGCCGCCAACATGGAAGATTCGCCGAACGTTCGGCAGACGCGCCGCGTGCGCCAACCATGAGCCACAGTGGATCATCGGTAAACCGCGTAGCCAGTCGGGCTGTCGATCGAGGACAAGCAGATTGAACGGCCGGCGTTGGCGCCGCAGCAGCATGAGCGAGAAATGATGGAAATCGCCCGAGCCGAGCATGTTGATCCACGAATCGAGCGTCTCGCGCGGGCCGAACAGTTGATCGAGGCGGCGTTCCAGTCGATAGAAGTGCTGCCAACGACAAGCCAGTCGAAAGCGGGGCCCCGATGGTCGCAAGTCAAACACGTCGGGCTGGAACATGCGCAAAACGCGCTCTTGCGCGGTGATGCTGCCATCAAAATCGATCACTCGAATGCGCATGATTCCTGACTCCTGAACTCTGTTCCCGCAGGGACGAGATCCTAACGAGGACGCAAGAGAAAACAAGAGCAATTGGTAACTCTTTAGCCGTTTGAAGTAACCTTCTTCGGCAACGGCGGAAGTTTGCCGGTTTGCACGTAAGTTCGCAGAGCAGCGACGATCGTTCGCAACGGGTTGTGGCCCCGTTGCTTCAGGGTGCGGAAGATGCTCATCA
>SYHD01000257.1 GCA_005799265.1 Planctomycetia bacterium
ATGGCTGCAACTTCATCGCCGTCATGCCGACGAACCTATACGGCCCCTGCGACAATTTCGCGCTGGCGACTTCGCACGTCTTACCCGCGCTCATTCGCCGCTTTCATGACGCCACGATCGCCGGGCTAGAGAGCATCACGCTGTGGGGGTCCGGCCACGCTCGCCGCGAATTCCTGCACGTCGACGATCTCGCCGCCGCGTGCCGGCTCCTGATGGATCAATACGACTCGGCCGAGATCATCAACATCGGCTCCGGTGTCGACCAGACGATCCGCGAACTCGCCGAGATGATCGCTGGTATTGTCGGTTTCTCCGGCGCGATCCGCTGGGACGCAACGCAGCCCGACGGCACACCGCGCAAGCTTCTTGAGGTAAGCCGCATCCACGCGCTCGGCTGGCGGCCACGCATCGGTCTTGAAGTTGGCATTCGCCAGACCTACGAATGGTTTCTCGCCAACAAGGACACCTGGCATCGCATGTGATCTATCGTGATCCTCACGCGGAGTGTGAGGGCTACGATGGAGCGGCCCGCTTGCATATATCAATCCATGCAAGCGAGACGCTCGCACAATGGAGAAAAATCATGCGTGCTTCCTGGCTCCTCGCATTCGCGACCATCTTCTTGGCGCACGGCATTGCGTTCGGACAACCCTCCGGCAATCTCCTGCGTAACGGCGAGTTTCAGGACGACTGGATCACGATGTTGCCGGAGACGAAAAACCATCACTGGTGCTTCCCTTCGGAGTTCTTCAATCGCCGCGATTACAATCCCGACGGCTGGTACTGCAAGGGAAGCTGGGATTGGCAGAACGCGGATGCGCCGTGGGGCCAGCGCCGCATGATCGTCAACGGGCCCGCGGAGCTTGTTCAACGCGTCAACTGGATCGCGATTCACGACGATCGGCAACTCGAAGGCTTCCCCGACGCGGGCGGTTTCCCCGTCACGAAGGCCGCCACGAGTTCGCGTCCCGAGCGTCTCGTGCGCGATCTCACCTTCCGCGTCAAACTCGCCGGCACGGACGTTCTGAAGGGGGCGGGCCTGCTTCATCTTGGCCTTTGTCCTCCCGGCGGGGCGTCCACCTCCGATCCGATGGGCGCGAACGTTCCCGCGCTCGCGTATTCGTCGATCGTCCTCCCGGAGGGATCATTCGCGGCACAATGGTTCGAGGTCAAGCTCACGGCCGCCGATTGGCACAAGGCGGCGAGCCGGGCCGCCAAGAACGCCAAGGAACTCGCGCTCCCCGCCACTGTTTCCGTCATGGTCCACTACAGCGGCAAGACAGGTCGCCTCGATATCGACCGCGCCGAGTTGCTGTCGGCGCCGGGCGACGCGCCGAACCGGCTCAAGAATGGCGGCTTCGAGGCGGTCGATAAGAACGACTACCCCGTCGGCTGGTCGAAGCCCGTCAAGTACCGCTACTTCCCGCCGCGCCATTACTACATCTTCAACACCTGGCACAACACCAACTTCGCCAATCGCGGCACTGTCGAAACCGACAAGCTCTTGCCGTACTCGGGCAGACACGGCCTGCGCATGATCGTGCCGGCGGGCGACGAAACCGCCGTCGTCTCCGAGCCGATTGTGCTCAATCAGAAAGAAGTCCGCCTCATCGAGGTGACGGCATGGATCAAGACCGATCGTCTGTGCAATTTGCAGATCGACGGCCACGACGAGAAGGGCAATCGGCTCGACGGCTTCAACTTCATTCACAAGGCGCCAGTCTCGATCGGCACCGATAGCTGGCGCATGATCCGCCAGGTCTTCCGCCCGCGCACGCCCGTGCAATCGCTGCGGCTCGTCCTCGCGGCGCGCGGCGTCAACGGCTACACGCTCGACGACACCGGTGAGCAGCCGCAGAACAACGTCGTCGGAACGATCTGGTGGGACGATGTTCATGTAAGTGAGCCGGAATCGGCGCCGGCGCCCAGCAAGCAAATGGAGAATATCTGGCCGCCCGAGCGCGGACCGATGCGCATTACCGAACTCGATCTCGGTGAACGCCTGGTCGGCGAGAACAAACTTCGTGCGGCTATCTTCAATCCGGGTGATGCGCAGGCGATCATGCTCGAATTGATGGTCGGAGGCAAGGGCGTCGGCGTCAGCAAGGACGTTCCTCACAATGCCACTGTGATTTTCGAGGTCCCTTATCAATTGAAGCACACGCATGGCAAAGGCTACTACGAAAATCAGGCACGCTTGAAATTATCAGACGGCCAGGGAAGCGTGGGCAATCTGTTATTTGGCACGTGGACGTCACCGATCAAGATCGACCTCGGCGCCCTCTATCTGCGGCCCGAGCAGAAGCAATTCGTGCGCATGAATCTCGGTCTCTCGCAAGCGACCCTGGCCAAGCTCAAGTCGGTCCGTCTCGAAGTCGTGCAACGCGGCGACGGCAAACTGCTCAAGACGCAGAACGTCGATGCGACGCCGAAGGCGATGCTCGCCCAGCGTGCCAAGATCCCGACCGAACTGCGCGACGATTTCGCGAATCTGTTGCTCGCCGATCTCGACATCGGCTTCCTGCCGTTGCAGCCGTTCGCCGATCCGCAGCGCAACTGGATCGTGCGCGCCAGCGCGATCATGGATGACGGCAAGGCGATCGCGACCGTCGATTCGCAACCATTCTGCCGACTCGGTCACGATGCGCCGCAGCCGCCCATCAAGGACGTCGCGATCAAGAACGGCATGACCTACGTCAATGGCCAACCGTGGATGCCTTTCGGTGTCACCTACGGCCACACGCCGGTCTACGATGGCCCCGCCGATCCGGGCAAGTATCGCGACCTACGCAACCTGCCCGGCTGGTCGATGTACGATCGGCACAACAGCGCTTCGAGCAATCGCAAGCAATTCGATTTCAACTGCATGCGCCAGGTTGCCGGGTCGATCACGAAGCTCGACGGCCTGGAAAAACGCTGGACCGGCGACAATCTCTACTGCTCCTCCGCGTTCGCCATTCCAACGCACGCCTTCGCGCTCAAGGAGATGTTCAAACTCGCCGGCGGCGAGGACAAACTGGACGCCTATCTCGCCGGATGCCGCGCGGCGCCGATGGTCGTGTCGATCGCGCCGGGCATCGAGGAAGCGTTCGGCCTGTTTCAAGGGGCGACGCCGCAAGAGTTGAAGGGACTGGAGCAGATTGTCGATTACACGCGCACGAAAAGCGGCCGACCGGTCATGGTCGGGCACGGCGGCTACTGGAATCGCCTGGAGTTCGAGAAGGTGCCGTTCTTCGACATCTTCGATCCCGAAACCGAGCCGCTCTATCCCGCCAACCTCCACACCGATCTTGCCCCGCTCATCCACGGCAAGAACAAGGTCATCTGGCTGCGCCCGCAGATGTACGAATCAATCCCCTACGAGCGCTGGCGATTTCACACCTACGTCGAGCTGATGCGCGGCGCGCGCGGCTGGCAGATTGCCCATGGCGCCGGCGACGCCTCACTCTTTCGCGGCCTGCACGGCGAGATGGAGTTCTGGAAATCGATCGTCGCCTCCACGGACATGGGCCCGCAGATCTCGATCGAGCCGGGAATCGAGCACTGGTCGCGCAAGCACAACGGCAAGACCTATCTCATTGCGGCGACGACGCGCGGCATCCCCTTCGGCCGCTGGGAGCGTTCCGACGATACGCCAATCCTTGGCAACCGCAGCCGCCTCACGCAGGATCGCCACGAGCTGCGCGACGAGACGAACGCCTACGGCATCGGCGCTAAACCGGAGGTCGGGGTCAGCGCGCACGGCATTCAATACCTCCCTGACGCGAAGTCTTGGCCCAAGGGTTCAAAGCTCGTGCAATGGGTGATGCTCGACCCGCAAAAGTCGCCCAAGGGGTTCATCATCTTGGCGAAAGCCGACGGCCGCTGGACGCACGCGGCCGGCTGGGGCAACAATGACTTGACGATCTTGCGCAAGGAAGCCGACACGTCCTACTGGTTCCTCAACGTCTTCTATCGTCACGCCAAGGGCTTCCTCGGCTGGGGCCGCGATCTGTTGCCGAAATCACTCGACTACATTCCCGACAAAGCGGTCGCGCAGGGCGATCTGCCCAAAACCGGCGCATGGGTGAAGCTCGAGTTGCCGCTCGACAAGATCGGCGCGACGGACAAACTGCTCGATGGCGTCGGTTTCCTGCACGATGGCGGCCGCGTCACGTGGGGACGCACGTCGATTGTTGGCCCCGACGGCGCGGAGACGCTCGTCTGGGGCGACTCGGTCGAATTGCCGCAGGCGGACCTCGCCAAGGTCAAGATTAGGGCCGAGGGTTTGAAAGCGGGAACACGCGTCCGCGTGCTCTTCGAAGATCGCGCCATCATCGCTCAAGACGGCTATTTCGAGGACGATTTCCGCGGCCAGGATCTGTATCAGCGTCACGGCGGCGGCGCGGGCTACGGCAACGCCCCGGTCGCGCTGCATCTCTACGAATGGTAATGGACGAATGTGGCACGACGCTCCGCGTCGTGGCATGCGACGCGGAGCGTCGCACCACATTTGATCACAACGGCTTCATTGCCTCGACGATACGCTTCGGCGGCTTGCCGAAAAACGCTTCATACTCTTCGCACGTCGGCTTCAAGCGCAGCGCGACCTTGACGGCGTGGCCCTTGGCGATGTCCGATAGCTTGTGGTTGGTGAATGGATTGCGAAAACGCTCGTAAGTCTCATCCGCGAATGACGCCACCAAATCCAGCCGATGCGCCAACGTCGGCACGATTTCCTCGTACATCAGATCGCGAATCCACCTGGCCGCGGCCTTGTCGGCGAGCAGGTTTTGCACGGTCTCGAATTGCCCGTGAAACTTGCCGACCATCGCCGTGTGCGTGCCGTTGAGGATGCGGACCTTGCGCAAAAAGAACGGTGAAATCTCCTCGGCGAGCCGGATCGCCGGATGATTGAAGAGCTTCACCTCCTTGTCGGCGGGCTTCTCCAGCGCCCATAGATAATAGGGCTCGGCACAGATCAGCAACGGATCGTCTTTGGACAGCGCGGGCTCGGGCATAGTAACGATGCAATCGACCAGGCTATTGAGCCAGACGCATTCCTCGCGCATCCATGTGCGAAAATCCTCCGGCAACTCCCAGGCCCGACTCTGCATCGCCATCAGTTCCGACAGCTTCTGCGCGTTGCATTCGATCAACTCGCACGGCAGCATCGTCACCGGCGAACCCCCGGCCTTAAAGCGAGTCCACAGCACTTGCGTCAATTTCCCAGGCAACGACTCCGGCGGCACCGAGAGCAGGCGATCGCGCGCGTCGAGGACATACCCCGACTCGGTCGCGTTCGTGACGATGAAACGCAGCGTCGGCGCCTTCGCGAACGCCAGAACGTCGGTCCATTGCCGGTCAGCGAGCAAGACGCGGCTGATCGACTTGACGCTCTCGCGGCGCTGTACCAGTTCGAAGTCTTGATAGCCACGTACGAGGATCTGATAGCCGTCGGGCCGTTGATTGAGTAGGTCGGCGCGTTGATCGTGCTCACGCTGCACGACGACGATGCGGCCGACGTTCTGGCCGCTCTCGTTGGCTTGATGCACGAAGCGATCGACGAAGGCGCGCAGGAAGCGGCCGGCGCCGAACTGGAGGAAGGTTTCGGGGAGGGTGGTCATGGAGGATTTTATCCCGTTTAGCCCCGCCTCGCAGAGGCGGGGCCCGCCATAACGTCAGGTCCGCCCGCCTCTGCGAGGCGGGGCTAAACGATGCCGCTCATTTCAACGTCTGCATATACGCGATCAAATCGACAAACTCGCGCCGGCTCAAGGTCGCCTCCTGATTGTCCGGCATCACCGAGATCTTCGACAAGGCATGACTCTCCACGTCGCTCTTGGCGATGCGCTCCTCCTTGTCGATATTCAAGACGCGCAGGAACTTGCCTTCGTCTTTCACCAGGCCGGTGAGTGTTTTGCCGTTCTTTAATTCGACGATTCCGGTCTCGAAACCTGTCTTGATAATTTTCGACGGATAGAGGACCGATTCGATCAGGTAGTCGACCTTCTGAGCCGCGATGCCCTTGAGCGAGGGAGCGAGCGCGGTCGTCGTCGTCGCGGTGGTGTGGCATTTCGTGCAGGCGTTGCGTTCGAAGACTTGCAGGCCCATCGCCGCGCGTTTGCCGCGATCGCCCGCCGGCATCTTGGCCAACTCATCGGTGGCGTACTTCGTCAGCGCGTTCTTGTCGACGGCGAGATTCGTCTTGCCATCGAGATGGCCCAGCACCAAATCGAGATCGTCCTTGACGCGCGGGTCGGCCTTGATGAGATCGGGCGCCCCGCGCACGAGCGCATCAACCAGGTCCGGTTGTCCCTTGAAGCTGCGCCACCAACGCACGGCCTCGGCACGCACGAACGGATCTTCACTGGCGAGCACCTTCTGCCAGCTGTCCTTCCGCGGCTTCGCTTCGACGCGCGCGATCGTCGATAGGTATTCGATCGTATCGTCGAATTTCGTCTTCGGATTGAGCACGCTGGTCCACAGCGGCTCGGTAAGCGATTCCGCCTTTGGTCCGAAGCGGCGTGCCAGTGTGTGGGCCGCTTGCTTGAGCGGGACTTGCGTCGATTGCAGTTGCCCGGCGATCTGCTTGAGCGCGAACGGCGTCGGCCCCTCGGCTTCGAGGAACTCGAACATGACGAGCTGATCGGCCGGCGTCGCGATCTTGAGCGTGCCCTTCTCGACCGCTTCGATGAGCCGTTTGCCCGCCGCGGCGTTGAGCTTGGCCGAGGCGAGCCCGCCGCCCGATTTCGCTTTGAGGACGAGGACGGCCTTGGCGACGGTCGCCGCCGGCACATCGTCGCGCGCGATCAGCGTCAAGAGGCCCGGCACGATCGACGCATCGCCGTCAAGCTCCGCGACCTTCAGCAGCAGTTGATGATCGAGCTTGCCGGGATTCTCGAGCGCTTTGCCGAGCGCATCCAGGGCGATCTTCTTGCTCGGGAAATTCTCGTAGCACGCGATGTCGATGGCGATCAGGCCGGCGAGGCGCAAGTCGGCGTCGTCGGAGGTCAGCAGTGTTGTGATATCCTTTTCATCGCCATTCCTAGCAAGGTGCCACGCCGTTTCGTAGCGGAGATGCGGGTCTTTTGCAGCGCCCTTCTCGAGAACGTCCAGGAAGCGACCTCGACCACCCAATGCTTGAGTTGAAATATGCACTTCTAAATAGGCTGCTGGATCCTCGTCGCGTTTGTACGGAACAATCTTTGTTTTCAGGTCGCCGGTAGTACTCGATCCGTAATGTCGCCTTATTTTGTAGTTTAGTCGCCGGACTTTCCAATCATCATGCTCGAAGCTGGCCAACGTGAGCCAGGACCACGAGTGCTTCGTATCCATGCGCAACATCGTCCAGAGTGCATTGGTAGCGCCCATTGGCTCTTTTGCGGTGTTCGCATGAACGCTAAGCTTTTTCACAATGCCGTCGCCGCGTTTGACGAGTTCATCCATCGCTTTTTCGCGAATCAAATGGCTCGGCGATCCGAGCGCGTCGATCGCGTAATCATCGTTCTTCCACTCCGCCGCGTCGAGTTTGTGCTTGACGACGGGCGCATCCTTGCCGACGTACTTCAAGCGCCAGATGCGGCCGGTTAGGTCGCTTTCGTCGTCGCGGCCGTACCAGTCCGCTATTAAGAGGCTGCCGTCCTGATCGAGGATGATGTGGGCCGGGCGGAAGTGTGGGTCCTTGCACCAGACGAGCGGCTCGCGCTTGACGATGTTGTTGCGCTCGTCGGGGACGAAGCGAAAGATGCCGCGGTTGGGGCCGGAGAAACCGTGGGCGCCCCAGTTGCACAGGAAGAGATTGCCCTGATATTCCTGCGGATACGCGGCGGCGTAGTAGCGCAGGAGCTGCGTGTGGGCGCCGCGGTGCAGCTCCTCCGACGGCGGGGCGAGCGGATGGTTGCCGGCGAGCCAGGTGTTATCGACGGCGCCGCGGCTGTAGCAGTGATAATCGACGCCTTCGATGACGCGGACGATGCGATTGGGATTGCCTTCGCCGTTGGAGAGGAGCCAGAGCTGGCCGAACGGGTCCATCTCGAAGGAGTAGGGGACGCGCAGGCCGTGCACGAGGCGTTCCATCTTCGAGCCGTCGGGGTTCATGCGGACGACGATGCCGGAGCCGCCGCGGCCGGAAGTCTTGTCCTTGTCAGGGCCTTGCAGGTTGATGGCATGATTGCCGACGCTCAGGTAGAGCTTGCCGTCGGGGCCCCATTCGAGGACGAACATGCCGAAGGGGTTCCAGGCTTTGTTGAGGTCGGTGACGATGGTTTTCTTGTTGGTGGCGAGGGGCTTGGCCTTCTCGCCTTGAGCGGGGGCCGCATTCCCCCCCTCTCCCCCTGAGTACAGGGGGAGAGGGGAGAAATGCGCCCTTGCCTTTTTCGTTGGGCGATTCGGGGAGGTCATAGGTGTATAGGTAATTATTCGCTGTCAACCAGAGCTTGTCCCCCTTGACGGCGATGCCCATCACCGGGTCGGCGAAACCGTCCGCAATCAGCGTGCGCGTGAAGCTGCCTTTGCCGTCCGGCTCGAGGCGGATCACGGGATTGGCGTACGGCTTGATCGGCGAACCCGGCGGGCCGTAGCGATACGTGTGGCTCTCGCTGACGATGATGCGGCCCTTGTCGTCCATCACCATCGTGATCGGGTTGATGACGAGCGGGTCGGCAGCGACGAGTTCGATCTCGAAATCCTTGGGCACGACGAAGTGCTTGATCTGCTCTTGCGGCGTCAAGCGGCCCTTGACGGGGACGGTCTCGTTGGTGTCGTAGCCGAACTGGCCGCCGCCCTTCTTGCCTTTGCCCTTCGCGACCGAGCCGCCCGTCAGGTTCCAGGGGCCGATCGACGGGTCGCCGAGCACAATGGCGGCGAACCACGTCGCATCGTCGAAGGCGATTGACTGCCAACCCGAAGGCGCCTTTTGCGTGATCTTGGTTTTCTCATCCGTAACAACGTAGAGATCTTTCTTGTCGTCGGTCTTGATGTGCAGCCGGGCGATGGCGCCTGCGACGCCTCCCTGGTTCTTCGCCTGGATGGCGAGCACGTTTTTGCCGACGACGAGATGCTTGGCGACGTCGTACTTATCGACCGTGGCCCATTCCGCGTCCTCGCCGATTTTTTGGCCGTTGACATAGGCGATGTATTCATTGTCGGCACTGACCCACACCTCCGCGGCAGTTGGTTTGGCGGTCAGCTCGAACGTGCGGCGCAGATAGCGCGGCTCGTTGTTCTGCATGACAGTGTTAGCGCTCGCTTCGTCCCAAATCCAGGCGGCGCCAGCCCAGCCCGGCGATTGGCTCTGGGCAGCGTGCAAGCCGAATAACATCAGCGTGGCACAACCGATGAATGCGAAGGAGGAATAACGAAGCGAGAGCATCCTTTTCATGGATCACCGTGGCGTGAGAAAATTGCGGAGGTTGAGAGGATTCTAGCAAGTCTGGACGTGAAATAACAGCATGAACGCGGTAATCCCAAAGATGTTGCGCCGCGCCGTTCCACGTCTGCGACTTGTTGGCAGGAACTCGCTGCCGACGTAGAGTAACGTGGAAGTAACGAGTCACACGCCACGAGGACGGAATCGCGATGCAGAATGCCCACGACCCCTATGCCGCCCTGCGCCATCGCGATTATGGCCTGCTCCTGGGCAGCAACGTGCTGGCGGCAGCGGCGGCGGAGATGCAGTTCGCGGCCGCCGAGTGGGAGCTATTTGAACGCAGCGGGCTCCCGGAGTACCTCGGCTATGGCGGGCTGGCGCAGTTCCTGCCGGTGTTGCTTCTGGGGCTGCCGGCGGGGCAGGCGGTGGACTACTTCAATCGCAAGTTCCTGCTGATGGCGGCCCATGCGCTGATGATGCTGGCCTCGGTCGGGCTGGTACTCGTGTCGTTGCTAGGTTGGCCGGTGGAGATGATCTTAGTCTTCATGGTCCTGGCAGGGTGCAGCCGGGCGTTGGGAATGCCGGCGCGGTCGTCGCTCCTTCCGCTCGTTGTGCCGGTGGAGGTGATCGGCAACGCAGTGACGTGGACCAGCAGCGGCTGGCAGGTCGCCCGTGTCACCGGCTCGGCGCTGGGGGGGCTGATCATCGCAATCACCAAGCGGCCCGCGGACGTGTATGAGGCGACGGCCATCGGTCTGGTCGTGTGCGTGGTTGCGGTCGTCTTCATTCGTCCACGCCTGACGGCGCGGCCCGCCGAGCCGCGCTCACTCGGCAACCTCCTCGCGGGAATCCGCTTCATCTGGCGTCAGGACTTGCTGTTAGCGGCGATCACGCTGGATCTGTTCGCGGTGCTGCTCGGGGGCGCGACCGCCCTGTTGCCCATCTACGCCAAGGAGATTGTTCGCGTCGATGCGCTGGCTGCCGCCCTGGGCGCCCTCCTGCCGCCGGACCTTATGACCAGGCTCGACGTAAATGCCGTGTCGTTTGGCCTATTGCGGGCGGCGGAATCGATCGGGGCGTTCGTGATGGCGATGGTGATCGCACATCGTCCGCCGATGCAACGGCCGGGGCGCGCGCTGCTCTGGTCGGTTGCGGGCTTCGGAGCGGCCATCATTGGCTTCGGGCTGTCGACGAATTTCTTCGTGTCCTTCCTCATGCTGGCGCTGACCGGCGCTCTCGACAACGTCAGCGTCGTCATCCGCGGCACGCTCATGCAGATGCTGACGCCGGACGAGATGCGCGGCCGAGTGGCGGCGGTGAACTCGATTTTCATCAGCTCGACCAACCAGCTCGGCGCGTTCGAGTCGGGCATCGCCGCGGCGTTGATGGGTCCGGTCGCGGCGGTTGTGGTCGGCGGCTGCGGCACGCTGCTCGTCGTCGCTAGCGCCGCGCTGTATTGGCCGCGCTTGCGCCGCCTGGAGCCGTTGCACACTTTGAAGGATCACGGGTGACGCTCATGACGGAGTCGAATCGTTCCGTTAGCCGGACGCGCAAGCGACGGATTTTTTCCTTTCCGGCGCTTGCGCGTCCGGCTAACAGGTGCCGAATACCGAGCTACACACGCGCGGCGGGAAACACCATGCCGTGTTGGAATAATCTGGCACTATGGTTCTAAATGCGTTATGCTGAGCCAATTGTCAAAGAGAGAATGTGCCCATGTTGACCGGGGCGAAATCGACTTCCCTGTTAAGGTTCATCCGCAAGCTTGCCGGGGCGCCGACGCGCGACGCCACGGACGGCGAGCTCGTTGAGCGTTTTGTCAACCAGCAGGACGAGATCGCCTTTGAAACGCTGATCGATCGTCATGGACCTATGGTCTGGGGTGTGTGCCGGCGCGTACTGGGCAACAGTGCCGATGCGGATGATGCTTATCAGGCTACATTTCTCGTCCTGGCGAAGAACGCTGGCTCGATTCGCAAACTTGCCTCCGTCGGGCCCTGGCTGCACGGCGTGTCGCTGCGGATCGCCCAGAAGGCGCTCGCCAATGCCGCGCGGCGGCGCAAACATGAGATAGAGGCGGCCGAGGCACGCTCCCAGCAGGCTGAAGACAGCCTGACGCTGGGCGAGGTAAAGCAGATTCTCGATGAAGAGCTGAACGCATTACCGGAAAAATACAAGGCGCCGCTGGTGCTCTGCTGTCTGGAGGGCAAAAGCCGCGACGAGGCCGCCGAGGAACTCGGCTGGTCGGTCGGTTCGCTCAAAGGACGCCTCGAGCGGGCGCGTGAATTGCTCGGTCAGCGCCTGGCGCGGCGTGGCTTGACGTTGTCGGCGGGGCTAATCGTCGTGACATTGCTCGAAGGCGCCAGCGTTGCCGCGGCTCCGGTAGGCCTGTCGGCGCTGACGGTCTCCGCGTGCGGCCAATTCGCGGCTGGGCAGGCGGTCGCAGGCGTCGTGTCGGCGCAGACGCTGGCCTTGACGCAATCGTGCCTGAGCGGACTCTTCATCGCCAAGCTCAAACCGCTCGCCCTTGGCATTGTGCTTCTCTTGGGGGTGGGCGTCGGCTATCCTCTGGTCGTTCCCGGCGTTGGCCACGATCGCGCGGTTGAGAACGTCCAGGTTCAGCCGATGCCCATGCAACAGGTTCAGACTCCAGCGAAAAAAGTGATCGAACGCGCTTCGCCGCCTCCGGAACCGGAGAAGATGGTGTCCATCGCCAATCCACCGCACGAGCCCAAGCCGCCTCCGAAGGCGCCGCCCAAGAATAAGGTAAATCGTCTTACGACAACTTCTGTCCCGCCTGCGGCACCGGTCAACATATCGGTGTCCCCCAGAAGCGGTGAAGGCCGGGCGTCGGGAATCGTCGGCGAAGCAAAAAAGAAGCCGTTACCGACCCCGCCCGAACGATGACGGGGCCATTTTTCCTGCGCGGCTTCACAAAATCACGCATCGGTTTTCGGTAGCCGCGTATGCTCGGCGATCAGCACGTTGGCGATGGCCATTGCGACCAACACGAACGACACCGAGCTATATGGGACTTCAAACCATTTCGAGCGATTGCGCAGATCGATGAACAACAGTTGCCGATCCGCGATGACCCGGATGACATTGGGCCAGGCGAAGAGGACCTTGCCCGTCCGTATGCCTGCGTGCTCGAATGCCATGACACCCAGCGTAAGATGCGCGCCAGCGACCAACTCGGCGAGGCGCGGCAAGAATTGGCTGGCGGAAATGCGCAGCTCAATGAGCTCCATCAACGGCATGATTTCGGGAGACTGGTCCGGCGCGATTTCAAGGAAGAGACCTTCCGCGCTTTCGATCACGAACCACGGAATGCCGAACTCCCGGCTCACCTTCAGGTCGCGAATGTCCTCCCAGCGTGTCGCTTCGACGCGCCGGCCGACCATACACAACATGCCTTCCTCAAATACCCAGATGGTGGACGCGAAACGCCGAATGCGAAAGAACGTATACCACATGGCGGCGGCGAGAACGCCGAGCGAGAAGAGTGTCCCGACCGCGAGCTCGGAGTTTGACGCGACGACGAATTGGCCACGCTGCTTCATCATCAAGGCGGCGCCGCAGCCGAACAGGCCAGTGACGCCGAACATGAGACAGGCCCAACCGACGACGCTGGTGTAGAGCCAGCTCTCGCCGCTGCGGTTGATCGTGCCGATGGCGCGTTTCCAACCGTCCATCTCGGCCGGCAATCGCTCCGGCAGCGGATCGCGAGGCACCCGGCGCATGTCCGGCAGCGCGCGCGTGGCCAGCTCGACGAGTTCACGCTGGATCGCCGGCGACAGCGAGCGCATCTCCTCCCAGTTTGCATACCGATCGGGCAACGCGGTTGGCGTACCAGCGGGATCGTGCGGCCCTCGTTCGACGTAAACTTCGACGGGGCCGACATTCGCCATGATGCCGGTCTCCAGCACCAGCGCTTGACCGCAGCGCACGCATTGCGCTTGTGCCAGATTGTCCGGCACTTGATATCTTTCTTGACATTGGGGACAGGTGACGTGCCGCACGGCGTTTCCATTGAGAAGGAGAACATCGTCGGCATTGTATGTTGTCCGCGAAACGCAAGCGAGGGCGCCAGCGCATCCCACGCTTGCCTGGCGTTCATTTCGGCACGATCCAGCCGGGACGTTGCAATAAGGGCTGACGAGGCGAACAACCACAGCCCATCGATGCGCAGATCGATGCGGCAAAGCTGAGCCAGAGGGCGACGAAACCGAGCTTCTTCAGGAACGCCTGCATGGGGGTTCTCCATTTCATCGTGATATATTAGTAACTACTAACATAAATATCGGCACGAACAAGCGGCAACTTGAGCCCGGTACATCGCCGGTGAAACCATTGCTGACTCGGGACAGAAGGAAATGTGCTCGATCACTTCTCCGCAGGTGGCGGGATTTCGAGTTGCTTGCAGATGGCGCGGGCCGTGAACGTATCGATCTCGGGATGGCGCGGCATGACGCTCCATCGGCCATTGGCGGGATTGAAGACGCGCGTGTGCCGGCTCCCCTCCTTCACGGCGCAACCGTGTCTCAGAACGTGTTGCAGTAATTTTCGGCGTTTCACGCGGGTACTCTGAGTGATTCGATCGCCATGGGGACGCGTATGCTCACGGGAATCGACTCCGCGAAGATCGCCTTTTTGTCCTTGGCGCGCGGGTTCGGCCGCGGCAGCGGAATGCCTTCTTCAATATGCGTCTCGGCCATGACGCGCAGCGCGTCGCGGATCATGCGCCGGGCGGATCGCAAGGTCCTTCCCTGGCTGATCGCTCCTGGAAAGTCGAGCACGATGGCGACGATCCAGCCGTCGTCGCCTTCGTAGAAAGCTGCATGATATTTCAGCATCGGAGTTTCCTGGGTGCGGTTGATCGTTTAACTTCTACTACCAGATTTCTTGCACGTTTGGTCAGGCGGAGCTCAGATTCTTTATCGGTTGGGCCGACCCCAGGCGTCTTGAATTCGCCGAAAGTCTCGGCGTCGTATCCGGAGTGATACGACTTCGATCGCTTCAGAAGGCCCGGAATCAAATCGTCGGCAATACCTTCGTCGTACATTCTATCACCCGTCGCCTTCGACCGCGCCACAGCTCAGTGGTTTTTGGCCGGATCATCAACCGACGATGCCGGAGGATCCAGATCGGGCGACGATGGCATCGGTGTCGACGTCGAAAAAAGCCAGCCGTCCGACAGGAAACTGCCGAGCAAGCCGCCGAGCATGCCGAGGGCGATGGGGCCGAGCGGACCGATGTCGTCCGCGTGATAGACCGGCGCCAGGAAAAGACCGCAGCAGGCGCCGACGGCAATGCCCAGCCACGAACTCCGGTAACTCGCGAGGCCGACGCCAAGACCCGCCAATACCAGCCCCATGATCCAGCCTGCCAGCCAGTAGCCGAACGCGAAGCCCATCACCAGACCGAGAACGAGCTGCGTGCGGCGGAGTTGGGCCTCGATTTCCGGCGGCGCGGCCGGATGTTCGAGCGGCGCCCAGCCAGGCGGCGTCACTGGGGAAGACGCAAGCGTGGCATCCTCATACGTGATCGGCGGCGCCATCCAACGCTCCAGTTCGTCGGCACTTGGATTATCGCCCGGCGTGAAGCGCACCTGCTCCGGCGTCAGAATCTGCGCTTCCGCATAAGCGTCAGGCGAAATCATCGCGATAGCGTTACGTGTCGGCGACCAGGCGATGCCGTTGTTTGCGAGAATCTGTGCGGCCTCGCATTCGCTCTCGCGCAACAGGCCGAGCAAGAGATGCTCCGGCCCGATCATTTGATGATGAAACAGCGCCGCCTCGTCCGCCGCGGCGTGGAATACGCGCCGGCTGGCCGGGCTGAGCGGAAACTGCTCCAGCGCCATGCCGCCGTCGTGACGCTGGAGCGACAGCTCGACTTTGCGCAGCACCAGGTCCGGATTGGCGTTGATGGCGCGCAAGAGCGCCGCGGCCGGCCCGTCCGCGTCACAGAGCAAGCCGAAAAGGAGATGTTCGGTGCCGACGAAGTCATGCTGCCAGCGTTTCGCCTCGCGAAACGCCCGCTGCATGACGCGCCGCGCGGAAGCAGTGAAACGGGAGAACACGGTCATCCTCGGAATGCGTTGCTGTCGCGCTCATTATATTCCTGACCGAGGCAGTCGCAGAAGTCATGAAAATGGCGAAAACACCACTTCTTACTGGACTCGCCAATCCCCCCTGGTACATTGTTTTGCAGTCTCATGGGACGCGCCACGGTCGTAGAGTGCGTTGCGGACGGGCCCCCTCTTGGCAAGCGCATGGTGCGTCCGCGCTGTACCTTACCACAGCATTTGAACAACATTCCCTTTTTGTCCCTTCGGAAAAAGGAGCAAAGCATGCGTATCCAGTCCCTTGTCGCCGCGTTGTTGACGAGCGTGATCGGTCTCGTCGGCGCCGCGCCTTCGTTTGCCCAAAAGGACACCAAGCCGATCGAATTGAAAGGCGAAGCCAAGCGCAACGCTCACGCCTACAAGCTCGAACGCGGCGCCACGTACCGCCTGACCGTCAAGGCCGAGGGCTTCGTGCCGATCCTGCACCTCGCCGACAAGTTCGGCCCGATCAGCAGCGCCTTCAACGACGCCGGGCAAAATCACGCCAGCTTGGTCTTCAGTTCGCGCGAGACGATGGAGTACCAGCTCATCGTCGAGTTCGATCCTCTCGCACGCATCGAAAAGGGGCCGCACACGTATACGATCACCATCGAGAAGGCCAACTTCGCGGCCGAGAAGGACATCAAGGATCCGCTCAAGATCAATGCGCAAACGGTCAAGATGGTCGCCGGGAAAATCTACGCCATCACGGTAAAGGCGCTGAATTTCGAGCCGGACATCCGCATCATCGACGGCGCCAAGGTCGTGGCCCAGCGTGATAATCCGGGGCCGATGCCCGATCCGTTCGGCAAGGACAAACTGGACAAGCGCGAACTCGAGACCACCCTGACGTTCACGCCGACGCAAACCAAAGACTATCGCCTCCTCGTCACCGTCGGCCCGCATTCGAAGCACGACGCCGGCCCGTTGAACTACACGACGACCATCGCCGAGCTCAAGCCGGAGTTGTCGCTCACCGCCAAGATCACGAAGAACGACCCGGCCTACGCGCCGCACGGCGGATCGCACCACGTTCACGAAGTCAAATTGGAGGTCGGCAAGACGTATCAGATCGACATGATCAGCAAGACCTTCGACACCTATCTCTTCTTGGAGAATAGCAACAAGGAGGTCCTGGTCTCCAACGACGACGGCGGCGGCGATCTCAACGCGCGGATCATCTTCCGTCCGACCAAGACCGACACGTACCGCGTCATCGCCACGACCTTCGCGCGCGAACGCATCGACGCCGGCGAATACACGCTGACCGTCTTGCAGAACGCCAACGCTCAGCCGTTCAATGCGAACCCGTTCAAGAAGGATCTCTTTCCGCCCAAGTAAAGCAAAGAGCTCACGCCAAGGCGCAAAGACGCAAAGGAGACACGTTCAGCATTTCTTGGCGCCTTGGCGTGAGTCCATAATCAAAGCGGTCATGAATGCGACGCCACGGTACGCATGGTTCCCTAAGATACGAACAACTTCAGCTCCTTCCGTACTCTAACCGGCAACGAAATCATACGGTTGCCCGACTGAGGATTTACGCAATGATTGTTTTTGAATGCCCCTCGTGCCAGACAAAAATGCAGGCTGCGGAAGAACACGCAGGCCTGTCGGTGCAGTGTCCCAACTGCCAGCAGATGGCGAGCATCCCAAGGGGAGATGCACCCGCGGCGGCGGTTTCGGTCACGCCCATGTCGCCGCCGGCGTCGACGGGACTGACGACGCCGGATCTCGCCCAGCCGTCGCGGGAGGACTCCCGGCGGCGCGACGAATACGATGATCGCGGCCAACCCCCGCGCGGCCGAACGGGGCCGGGCGCGGGCAAGGCCGCCGCCAAGGGCATGGGCGTCGGCATGATTATCCTCATCGTCCTTGGCGTCAGTTGCTTCGTCCTCCTCATTCCGGGTGCGATTCTCGTCGCCTTGCTCGTGCCGGCCGTGCAGAAGGTGCGCGAGGCGGCGGCGCGGACGCAATCGACCAACAACCTCAAGAACATCGCCCTGAGCTTTCATGGCTTTCACGACGTTAACAAGCGCTTTCCTTTCAATGGCTCCGATGAGGATGTTTTCAAAGGGGGAGGGCCGAAATATCAGAAAAAGGCCGTGGGCCAATCGTCCACCTCAGGGAGTTGGGCGTTCCAGATTCTGCCCTACATTGATCAAAATCACATGTTCGGCAATCCAGAGATCGGCCGACAATCCGGCATTCCGATTCTCATGTGCCCCGGCCGCAGCCGACCAAATTTCGAGCACGGCGGCGGAGCGTGGACCGATTACTTCATCAACAATTACGTAAACAATGCGGAAGGCGCCTTAAAACCTGATGGGCCGGATCAACGGCGATCGATGGCCGGCATCATGGACGGCACCTCGAACACAATCTTTGCGGGCCATGGCAACATCAGCGTGCCGCAATATTCCCTCGCGGCGAACGTCGCCATGTCCAGCAACATCTTCATGGGCGGCACCGACGGCACCATGCGCGCCGGTAACAACGGCCGAGCGAATCCCACGGGCGTGTCCCTGCTACGCGATTCGCCGAATTTGCCGCAGGTCGGCAGCTGGGGCGGCCCTTTTCCCGTGGGCGGCCTGATGGCAATGGGCGACGGCGCCGTCCGAATTTTTCCTTACAACACCAATAACTTCGGCGCATTCCTGACTCCCAACGGCGGTGAACAGGTTTTCGTGCCGTGATTCGCATGTTGGAGAGGCGCTCGAGCCATGCCAAAATTGATCGTGATCGTCTGCGCCTGGCTGCCCGACGGCGAAATCGAACACTGGCGGCACACCTTTCCCGATATTGACTTTCTCGACGCCAAGACGCCGGATGCTCTGCTGCGCGCCGACATCGCCTATGGGCTGCCCGATCTTGCTCGCTTGCCGGAAGCGAAGAAACTGCGTTGGATCCAGCTCGCCTCCGCGGGTGTGCCGCACGCGCTGTGTCCGCTCGCGCAGGCACAGGCGATTCGCGTCACGAACCTGGCCGGACTTTACGGGCCGACAATTGCCGAACACGCCCTCGCCATGCTATTGGTTCTCAATCGCAACCTGCACATCGTCCAGCGACAGCAATTAACGAAGACCTGGGACCGCAGCGTCATGAACACGATGCGTGACCTTCATGGCAAGACGCTCGCCATCGTCGGCATGGGCAATATCGGCTGCAACATCGCGAGGCTAGCGCGGGCGTTCGGCATGCGCGTCGTCGGCTGCCGACGCACGGAAACGCCGTCCGCATACGTCGATCGATTGTACCCGCGTGCGGATCTGGCGGCGATGTTCGCGGAGGCCGATCATGTCGCCATCGCCGCGCCGTTGACGACAGCGACGGAGGGGATGGTCGGTCCAGAGGCTTTCCAGGCGTTGAAGCCGGGGGCGATTCTCGTCAATGTGTCGCGCGGGCCGATCGTGCAAGAAAAAGCTCTTATCGATGTTTTACGTAGCGGCCATTTGCGCGGCGCGGGGCTGGACGTGTTCGCGGGCGAACCGTTGCCCGCGGACCATCCGCTCTGGACGCTGCCGAACGTGCTCGTCAGCCCGCACTACAGCGGCGAGACGGTGAACACGTCGGCACTGCCCGCCCGGCGTTTTCTGCGCAATCTCCGGGCGTTCGGCCAGGACGAATTGCAAGAGGGGCTTGTGGATCTCAAGCACGGCTACTAGAATAGCGTCGGTATTACCAAGTATGCCTCTCGGAGCGATGCCGATGCGCCGCGCGTATCTCCTTATCCCGCTGGGCTTTTTGTTCATGTCGCTGGGTCTTGTCGGTTGCAGTCCTGCTCCCAAGATGTGGACCGGGGCGAAGGAAGGCCAGAAAAAAATCCTCGTCTCCTTCCCGCCGCTCTATGCAATCACCCAGGCCGTCGCGGGCTCGGACGCCTACGTTTTGTGTTTACTCACGACGCAGGGGCCGCACGACTATCAAGGGGATCAGAAGGATCTCTTCATGGTCAACGAGGCCGATCTGTTTATCTATCATGGGATGACGCTGGACGATCAATTCGTCAGCAAAATGCTGCGCAATCACAAGAATCGCACGCTCACGTCGTTCGCCGTCGGCAATGCGCTGGAAAAGAAACGGCACGACTTGATGCTTCACGGACATCACGACGAGGGGCCCGAACACAAAGGCCACAAGCATGGCGATCACGATCCGCATCTCTGGCTGGGCATTCCGCAGACCGTCGAGATGACCAAGCTGATTGCGGCCCAGCTTGCCGAACTTGATCCGGCAAACAAGAAAGGCTACGAGAAACGTGCCGCGGAATTCGTCGTACAACTCGACAAGCTGCACGCGGACGGCAAGGCCAAGTTCAAGGACAAGAAAAACAAGAAGTTCATCTCCATGCACGAGGCATTCGAGTACTTCGCCGACGCGGATCATGGTTTCGATCTCACGATCGCGGGAGTGATTCAAAAGAAGCCGGGCCTGGACCCCGATGCCGCGAGCATGGCCAAGCTGATCGAGACCTGCAAGAAGGGGGACGTCAGAGTGATTGCCGTCGAGCCGCAGTATTCGCAGGCACAGGCCGAGACGCTGCAGCGAACGCTGAAGAAGGCGGGCATCGACGCGCGTATCATCACGCTCGATACGCTGGAGACGGCGGAAGCGGGGAAGGATCAGAAATTCAATCCCGATCCCGAGTATTACCTCAAGAGAATGAAAGAGAACATCGACACGCTCGCCAAGGCGCTGCCATGACCTTCTCCCCTCTCCACCTGTACTCAGGGGGAGAGGGGTTGGGGGTGAGGGGGCCGGACGTGCAAAAACAAAATCCCACACGCAACTGGTCTGAGAATCAAATTCCTGGCCATTCGTCCCCCTCACCCCCGGCCCCTCTACCCCTGAGTACAGGGGGAGAGGGGAGAAGAATAACTCCTCACCTCTGGCCCTGAGTACAGGGAGAGAGGAGAGAAATACCATGAACCCGCCACTCGTGACTATTCGCGATCTGCACGTCGAGCTGGGCGGCAACCATGTCCTGTGCGGGTTGTCCACCGTGATTCCCAGCAAGGAGATCGCGGCCATCGTCGGGCTCAACGGCTCCGGCAAGACGACGCTCTTGCGTGCCTTGCTCAAGGAAATTCCCTACACGGGCGAGATCCGCTTTCACTGCGGGCACGATCACACGCATACCAGTCCTTCCCACGTCGGCTACGTGCCACAAAAGCTGCGCCTCGAATCGAACATGCCCATGACCGTACGCGATCTCTTGGGCATCGCCATGCAGCGGCGGCCGCTCTTTCTGGGCTTCGGCGCCGGCGTCAAAATGCAGATGTCGGCGATGCTCAAGTTAGTCGGCGCGAGCTCCGCGCTGCTCGATCGCCCCGTCGAGAAGATCTCCGGCGGCGAATTGCAACGTGTCCTCTTGGCTCTCGCCATGCAGCCAGAGCCCGAACTCTTGCTCCTGGATGAGCCGGCAGCCGGTGTGGATGTGACGGGGCAGGAGCAGTTCTACGATCTGATACATCGGCTCAATCGCGAGCATGGCACCACGATTGTTCTGGTGTCGCACGACATCAACATGGTTTCCAAACGCGCCCATCGCGTGATGTGCATGAAGGACGGCAAAATTCACTGTCAGGGAACGCCGCGCGAGTTGACGCCAGAGATGTTGACGCAAATTTTTGGAGCCCAGCACGGGATGTTCGCGCACGATCATTAGTAGCGGTCAGCTATCAGCCAAAAAAAATCGCCGCCGTTTGGTGAGTAACAACCCACGAATCGGCGGCAGTGTATTGGCTGATAGCTGATAGCTGATAGCTATTGCCTAATGATTGTGCAGAAACTCCGAGCTATTCAGGAGCGCCCAAAAAACATCGGAGACGGCATCGCTCAGGTTGCCCGTGGCGCCGCCGCGTTCGAGATACGGGACGAGGCGCTGCATTTCGTCCGGGCGCGGGGGCCGCGACAGCACCATGCGATAGAGCGACCGCAAACGTCCTGGGTGGCCGCCGTCAAGCCCCGGATTCGATAGGTCTTGCAAATCTTCGTTCGTCGCGACCTTCGTCCGCTCGGCCATGAACTTGCCGTTCATCATAAAGAGGGCTTGTAGGATCGACGTTTGCGGCTCATGACGGCGGTCCTGGTTGGTGAACTTCAAGAGGAACTGCTGCCGTGCCGATTGTTGTTGGCGCGGGTCGAAGAACTGGTTCAGGTTGCCGGGCATGAGGAGCGTCTTGCGCAGATCGGAGCTGGGGCTGGTAGTAGCGAATACCAAGCTGTCATAGATCTGCTCGGGCGTTAAAGCGCGGATCGGCATGCGAACGAACAGGTGATAGTCCTCTTTCTCCGCGAGCTTGGCGCCGCCGGAGGAGCGCTGGTAGGCGTCGGTGTGAACGATGGCGCGGATCAGGAATTTGGCATCGAAGTTATTGTCGATGAGCGCCTTGGCGAGATCATTGAGCAATTCGGGAACCGTGATCGGGATGTCGTCGGACGGCTCCATGATCGGTTCAAGTAGGCTGACGCCCATCAGGTGCGACCACAGGTGATCGGCCATCGCCCGCGCGAAATACGGATTGTCAGGCGACGTGACCCACTTCGCCAGAACGGTGCGCGACGTATCGCCGCCTTCCCAGGTCGGCTCCTTGCCGGTAAGGAATTTTGCCTTGACGACCTTGTCCGTGCCAGGGATCAAGATTTCGCGGCCCGGCGTGAAGTTTGCCTGCGGCTGCGCGGGTTGCACGATCGGTCGGCGAATCATGTTTTGCGGCGTCGAATAGAACGCGGCGAATTCCCAGAACTGATCCTGTTTCCACTTTGCGAACGGATGCGCGTGGCACTGAGCGCATTCGATTTTCACGCCGAGGAAGACGCGCGAGGTCGCCGCCGCGAGGTTCTCGGCCTTGTTCTCGTTGGCCTGGAAGAACACCGCCGGGCTGCCCTGGCCCTGCATGCCGGGCTGGAAGCCGAAGTTCGGGTTGCCGCCTTGATTGCTGGTCAGCAGTTGGAAGACGGTCTTGTCAAGCGGCACGTTGCCTGCGACGCGATCACGAAGCCAAACCTCGAATTGCGGAACCTGGAACTGAAACTGCGTATTGGTCTGGTAACCGAGCATGATAGCGCGCCAGACGTTGGCGAAGTGCCTGGAGTGTTCCTTGGAGTAATCGGCGTTGTCGAGCAAGCGATCGACCCAGATCCAGCGTTTCTCGGACCTATCGTCATCGATGAAGTCGGTGACTGGGGTAAGATCTGGAATGCGGCCCAGCAGGTCGAGATTTAGCCGACGGAAGAAGACGTAATCATCCGCTTTTGCTGCGGGTGCGACCTTGGCCTTCTGCCACACCTTGGCGAGGTGCGCGTCGATTTTCTTGCTCAGCGCGATAACGGCGTCTTTGTTGTAGGCGGGCGTGGACTGCCCCCAGGCGGGAGCGAACGCACACACGAAGATGCCCAATACCGCAAGGGCCCAGCTGCGCCGCAACATGGCTTCAGTCTCCTCGGTGTGATTTGGCATTTGAAACGACGGTTGTCATTATGACGAGTGAATTTACAAAAGTGAACAAAAATCTTGCGATTCTTGACGGCGACGCCAGACGGAACCCGCGGGGAAACAGAGCACGCACGTTCGGAAATAGCGAAAATCACTTGTGCAAGAATAATCGGCTCTGCACGATCTCGTGCACCAGCGCGCGCATGCCGTAATCCTTGGCGCGAATGCTGCGGACGATCGCCTCGATCTCAGCCTGGTCGCCGAGCTGTGGGGCAGCGCCGGTGGCGTAGGTCGCGAGTTTGCCGGCCAGGGCACGGGCGAGTTGGTCCTTATCTTTTAGGAGGATCCGTTTGAACTCGTCGATATCGCGGAATTTTTGGCCGTCGGCCATCACGTCGGCGGCGTCCACGTTGGGCCCTTGCAGGTAAGGCATGCGTCGGCCGTCAAGGATGACCGCCTTGCCGTTGCCGCTGATGCGGTAGTAATCGCGCCAGCCGCCAATGACGTCGAAGCTTTCGAGCGCGAAGCCGGGCGGATCGATCTTGGCGTGGCAACTAGCACAGGTGGCGACCGAGCGGTGCTTGGCGAGTTGCTGGCGTATCGAGATGGTGCCGCGGATATCGGGATCGACGGCGAGCACGCCTTCGGGGGGCCGCGGCGGCGGTTGATCGAGAATGCGTTCGAGGACCCAGGCGCCGCGCAGAATCGGCGACGTGTAGGTTCCGTTCGCCGTCACTTTCAGGACGCTCGCCATTGTCAAAACGCCGCCGCGATGGCTGTCCTTGGGCAGTGGCACCTTTTTGAATTCCCAAAGCCCAGGGACGGTCGTCCCTGGGCTTTCGGGGATACCGTAATGGCGCGCGAGTCGGCCGTTGAGCATCGTGAAGTCGGAGTGGACGAAGCTGGTCAGGCTGAGGTCGTTCCTGAGCACTTCCTCGAAGAATAGATACGTCTCGCGCAGCATCGAGTATTTGAGCATGTCGTCGTATTCGGGATAGAGGATGTGGCTCGGCACGGTGGCGTCGATGTCGCGCAGGTTGAGCCATTGGCCGACGAAGTTAATCGTGAACGCTGACGCCTTCGGGCTTTTGAGCATCCGTTCAACCTGGCCGTGAAGCGTCTTGGGCTCACTGAGCTTCTTCTGCTCGGCGAGCGTCAGCAGTTCCTCATCGGGCATCGTACTCCACAGAAAATAAGATAGCCGGCTCGCCAATGCGAAGTCGTCAAGTTTGCCGGGCTTTTCACGAAGGAAGAGAAAATCGGGCGACACCATCACGCCCATGAGACCGACGCGGACGGCTTGCTCGAACGTGTACTTGTCGGCGAGACGGCCCTTTACCAGCTTCATGAAAGGCTTGAGGTCATCGTCCGTAACCGTCCGTCGGAAAGCGCGCCGAGCAAAACTGCGCAAGATCCGCTCGGCGTCTTCTTCCGGTTTCGTCGACGCGACCTCAACGCGCTTGCTGAAGTTGAAGATCGGCGCCGCCTTCTGCGCCATGTCGCCGAAGATGCTTCTATGGCTCTGTGGCGGCCAGACGTCATGAAGCGGGCCTTCCACGTCCACCCATTGCACGGCCAACCCGCGGCCCTCGTAAACATCCGCGCCGATCTTGTGAACGGCCTGAGCGCTCGCGAGTCCGTAGGGATGGATGCGAATCGAGGCGCGCGGCTCCAACGTCTCGACGAACTCCAGCACGTTCGGCTTGTCGGCGGCGGCGTCGAAGTAACCGACCAGATGACTGCTCCCGGCCATTCCCATTCGGCCGGCGTCAACGCGATACGTGACCGGCTTGCCCATGCTTTGAAAACCCGACGCCGAGATGTGGAAGCGATAGTTGCCGCGGTCGGGCGGGTAAAATTGATACAGATTGATCGCCTGCCAGGCAGACGAGCTGAACATCACCACGGCGTCGTCGTCGAGTTTGCGAAACACACGCTCGGTGGTGGTCTTGACTTGGTGCGTGTCCTTGAGGCTATAGCGTTTCTTGATGAGCGGCGGCTGGGGACCATTGGCGATGGCGATATTCAAGGATTTCTCGGCCGCTTCGAGATACTTGTCCATCAAAAAGGATGAAACGTGCAGGGCCTCCGCGACGTTGTCGAACCCGTTGGCGGAACTGTCGAGGGGGAGCATCTCTTTGAGTTCGACGTAGATGCCGAGCAGATCGCGCACCGTATTCTCATATTCATTGCGATTGAGCCGGCGCAAGACGACGCGCCCCTGCTCGCGGCGTGCCGTTTCGGCCGCCTGCATGCGCCCGGCGATCCAGTCGAACAGGGCGCGGACTTCCTTATCGGCGGGACGCGGCTTCCCCTTCGGCGGCATCGCGCCGCTCTTGAGTTGTTCGATGACAGTGAGCCAGCGTTCGCGACTGGCGGCGTCCGTGAAGTCGGCCGAGAGCCGATCGATGCGGAAGTTGCCTTTCGGCTTTTCCGTGTCGTGGCATTCCTGGCAATGCTTGACAAACAGCGGCCGCACCTGCATGTCGAAGAGCTTTTCGCTTACTTTTTGATCCCCGCCGCCCGTCGCATTAGCCGGGCTGACGATACCTCCAAGCATGAATGCAATGAGGCTGCATTGAACGAAAACTCGCAATGAGACGGAGAAAATCATGACGGCTCTCTCGGATTGCCCTGATTGAGGCAATGTGATGATGCGACGTCGGTCGGGAGGAATCAAAGACGTGTTTAGTCTATCCGAGAGGTGAAGCCCATGCAATTCGATTGCCCATTTCGTGCCTGCCGTAACCGGCGGACTATTTGTCCGGCTGACCCTCGCAAATGATGCTGTCGCAGGTGTAATGCAAGAGCGAAACAAGGCGTAGAGTGATTGGACGTTGAAGAGGTGGTTTCAAGGCCGAGCACCGCCATGAACGCGAAGAGAGCGATGCTGGTGTGCGTGATTTGATCACGCCAAATGCTCGTGCTTCGTTCAGCCATTACGCTTGTATCGCCACCATGGTCCCGTAGAATGGCGAGAATCCGGATGGATGCCTATCCGAAAGATTCCTTTTCTTTTGTTAGGATGCAACATGAAGGCGCGCGTTCTGGTCAGTCTAGCCGTGGTGCTCGTTCTGGGGTTGCCGCGGTCCACGATCGCTCAACCGGGCAAGGATAAAAAGCCTGCGGTCAAGTGTGCCGAGAAGCAGAAACCGCCGCTCCAGATCACGCCCAAGAGCGATGATCGCGAGTTCGTCATCACCTTCCCGACCTCCGAGCCGGAGAACTGGGAGACCGCCTGGACAGTTATCTGGGACATCGAAAACGGCAAGCAAGCCAACGATCAAGGCTTCACCAAGCTGCAAAATGGCAAGGAAGTGCCGCAGTTCAACGCCGGACGCGGGCCGATCTTCTTCAAGATCAAGAAGGCGTATTTCAAGCCGGGGCAGAAAGCGGATTGGATCCAGGTTCTCGAAGACACGCATCCGCAAGAATTCTACGTCCCCTACTATTTCCGCGGCACGCGCTTCTATGACCTGCGCGACGTCGGCAGCTACACCACGCTCAGCGCCAAGGAAGGGGGCGCCGTCAGCCAGCTCATGGGCAAATCCGGCCGCGTCATCGCCGAGCTGCGCGACACCGGCGTCGCCTACAAATACGGCAACCTAACCCGCCGGGGTGAGGAGCTCACCCTCTGGGCAAACTTCCAGGCCGGTAACTATACCTACATGGTCGAGTACGGTTTCAAGGACGACGGCGGCATCGTCTTTCGCCATTCCCCGACCGGCTACAATTATCTCAGCCACTTCGACGGTTCCCACATGCACGGCAGCTACTGGCGCATCGGCGTCAAGCTCGGACCGGATGGCAACAACCACAAGAACCAGGTTTACGTCGTCAATCTCCCCACCGACCCCAAAGCGCAAGGCGACGGCGGCAAGCTCGACATCAAGGAGATCACCAAGGAGAGCTTCCACGACTGGAATGCGGAAGCCTTCACCCGTATCCGGGTGAGCAACCCGAATTACTCGATCGTCCCCGAGGCCAAAGATCGTCCCGCGTTGCCGATCAGCTATGACCTCGTCACCGTCCAGCAAGGCGTCGCGCGCCATCGTCGTAATCCCGATGAAAAGTATACTCTGCACGACTTCTGGATCACGCGCCACGATTGCCCTCAGAAGATGTACGTATATCTCGGCGACTACTTCTTTCAGAAGGACGCGCTCAATCCGAATCTGAAATCGCTCAACCAAGACAACGTCGCGATCTGGCACTCCTCGTCGGCTCTACACGTGCCGCGTGCCGAAGACGGCATCCTCAAGGGCAACAGCTCGGTCAACGGCCAGGCGCTCATCTACTGGACGTCGTTTGAACTGCGCCCGCGCAACCTGTTCCTGACGACGCCGATCTATCGCACGACGCCGTGAAGAGAACTTGGAAAACTATCCGATTTCGCCCAATTCCGCGTTGACCGGCATGCCGCGAGATGTAAGAATGTTAACTTGATGGCGAAAAATTATTTGTAGATCGTCGTCCGCCACGGCGCACCGTGCGTTCGTGGATGATTACCGAGTCTTTGCGACGGAGAGTCCTTGTCAAGAATACCAGTCAATCGAGATCGCGATCAACGCGAACACCAATCACGCGTCAATGAGCAAATCCGGATCACGCCGATCCGTCTGATCGGCGCGGGCGGAGAGCAGGTGGGCGTCATTCCCACGGCACAGGCCATGGAGATGGCGCGCGAATCCGGGCTCGACCTGGTCGAGGTCGCCCCGCTCGAAAAGCCTCCCGTCTGCAAGATCATGGACCACGGCAAGTTCAAGTTTCAGCAAAAGCAAAAACAGAAGGACAAAACGAAGGCGCATCAGCAGAAGCTCAAGGAGATTCGTCTGCGCCCGAAGACCGATATTCACGACGTCGAGACGAAGATCGGCCAGGCCCGCAAATTCCTTGAACATCACGACAAGGTGCTTGTCTATGTCATGTTCAAGGGGCGCGAGGTTCAGCACACCGAAGAGGGCAAACGCATCCTGCACCTGATGCGTGAAAAGCTCGTCGATCTCTGCAAGATCGAGAAGGAACCTTCGATGGAAGGCAAACGTATGTCGATGATGCTGGCCCCCAAATAGCTGCTTGTGGGGCAGCACCTTACCGTTCGACGATTCGGTCATACAATACTCAACTCTCTTTGACACGCTTCAAAGAGAGTTGTTCTTTTGGAGCAGAGGAGCGCGGATCATGCCGAAGATGAAGACCCATAAGGCCTCGCGCAAGCGCTTCAAGATTTCCGCCAACGGAAAGCTGAAACGCGCCCAGGCCGGCAAGAAGCACTTGAACAGCCCCAAGGCCTCCAAGCGCAAACGTCAGCTGCGGGGTCGCGTCGCCGAAGAGGGACGCGTCGCGCAAAAATACGTCATTGCCATGGGCGGCAAATAGACGGTTCGCCGCTTTCGGCATGGCAATTGCCTGCTACGCCACTAACGGCATCACGAGCGACGCACCCAGGGATCATCCATGCCCCTGGCCGTCGTCAACATTGAAAGGAGCAAGTCATGGTTCGGGCTCGAAGCGGTAGGCCCATGAAGCAAGGGCGCGCCCGCACACGCAAACTTACCAAAGGCTTTCGCGCCAGCCGGCATAATCTCTACCGGCAATCGCTCGTCACCTTGATACGCGGCCGCAAGTATGCGTTCCGCGATCGTCGCGTCAAGAAGCGTCAATTCCGCCGGCTGTGGATTATCCGCGTCAGCGCCGCCTGTCGGTCGCGCGGGCTACGCTACAGCCAGCTCATTCACGCCCTGCAAAAGGCAAGCTGCGAGTTGAATCGGCAATCGCTGTCGGAGATCGCGATCCACGATCCGGCGGGATTCGACAAGATCGCCGAGTTCGCCAAGGCGCACTTATAACTGAGCGGTTTCGTGTGAACCTCACGAGAAGCCCACGAGTCGAAATCTCGTGGGCTTTTGCATTGGCAAAAGATAAAAAGCTCTTTCAAGCCCCGCGCTGAGCGCAGCAATTCGCGGGGTCGTCCCGGACCTGCCCCCCACCAATCGCTGCGCTCATGGCGGGACTTGCACGAGTGCTTATGTCCGACCTCGCAGATCTCGAAAAACACGCAACCGCCGAACTCGCCGCCAGTGTGGACGAGGCAACGTTGCGCGCGTGGAACACCAAATACTTCGGCACCAACGGCGAAGTGCTCGCAGCGTTGAAGGCCATCGGCGGCATCCCCAAGGATGAACGCAAGGCCTACGGACAGGAAGCGAATCGCATCAAGGAAGCGTTGAGCCGATCCTATGAGGCGGCGCTCGCCGACGCGAAGGAGCGAGCGTTAAACGAAAGCTTGACCGCGAATCCGCTCGACGTGACGCTGCCGGGCCGGCCAGTCACGCGCGGCCGCTTGCACATCGCGACGCAAGTGATGCGGCAAATCTATGCCGTTTTCGCCGACATGGGCTTCCAGGTTTATCGCACGCGCGAAGTCGAAGACGACCTGACGAATTTTGAGCTGCTGAACATGCCGCCGCACCACCCGGCACGCGACATGTGGGACACGTTTCATACGACCGTGCCTGGAGTAATCCTGCGCACGCACACGTCCCCGGGGCAGATCCACGTCATGCGCGAAAGTTGCCCGCAACCGATCCGCGTAATCTTGCCTGGCATGTGCTACCGCTATGAAGCGATCACGACGCGCAGCGAAATCCAGTTCCAGCAAGTCGAAGGGCTGGTGGTCGGTGAACACGTCACGATGACCGATCTGAAGGGAACAATCACCGCGTTCGCGCGGCGACTCTTCGGTCAAGAACGGCAGGTGCGGTTCCGTTCGAGCTACTTCCCATTCACGGAGCCATCGATCGAGGTGGATATCGATTGGCCGAAGGACGACCCGAACGCCGACCGTCTGACAAAAGGCACGGGTTGGCTGGAGATCATGGGCGCCGGCATGGTGCATCCGGTGGTGCTACGCAACGGTGGTTACGATCCCGCGAAGTTCACGGGGTTCGCGTTCGGCATGGGGCCGCAACGCATCACGATGTTAAAGCATGCGATTGACGACATTCGGCAGTTTTGGGGCAATGATTTGCGGTTCTTGCAACAATTCTGATGTAACCCGC
>SYHD01000258.1 GCA_005799265.1 Planctomycetia bacterium
GAAAAACCCGTCCCTGTGTACGATGGGGCATAGTGGCCTCCTTGCCGGTTTGGGATTTCAAGCACCCCTATTAAGGCAAGTGAGGCCATTTTTATAAACCACAGTCTGCACGAAGCTTAAGTCAAACTACGTGCCATTCGGTTCGGAGTACGCCGTGTTCCAAAGTTGCAAAAACGGTAGAACATTCTTGTCGCCGGGATTGCGTGTATTTCGCAATTTTGCGAAGATAACGTGGGGGGCAATCCATGCCGAAAGTCGCCTTGATCGGTTTTCGCGATGAGGATGGCGCGGTCCCATTTGTCGAGTGGCTTGATTCGCTCCCAACAAAGGCCCAGGCACGATGCAGCGTCCGTCTCGATCGCTTGCGTGAAATGGGCATCGAGTTGCGCCGCCCTGAAGCAGATTATCTTCGAGACGGCATTTACGAATTGCGGATCAAATACCTGCGCATCAACTATCGAATCTTGTACTTCTTTCATGGCCGCACTTCGATTGTCGTTTCACACGGGCTAGCGAAGGAGAAAGCAGTTCCACCGAAAGAGATCGAATTGGCGATCAATCGCAAGAGTCTCTTTCTCGCCGATCCCGAGAAGCACTCAGCTAAGGACGAACTCTCATGACCAAAAAGAAATCGACCACCGACCTGATTGAGATCATTCACCGCCGATACTTTGAGGGGAAACCGGAGCGGCTTGCTGAATTAGAGGAAGCGCGTGAAAGTGCGCGCATTGCCCGTACGATCTACAAACTTCGAACCAAAGCCCGCCTGTCCCATCGCGAATTGGCCGAACTCGTCGGCACCTCCACGTCCGTCATCTCCCGACTCGAGGACGCCGACTACGAAGGCCATTCCTTGACGATGTTGCGCCGGATCGCCAAGGCGCTCAACCGCCGCCTCGAAGTTCGTTTCTTGCCTTTGACCTGAAGTAAGGATCCATCGACATGCCTGACACGCACACCACCGATCTCGTCGTCCTCGGCGGCGGTCCCGGCGGTTACGCAGCCGCTTTCTTGGCGGCCGACCGCGGCGTCCAAACTACCCTCATCGACGCCGCCCCGAAGCCAGGCGGCACCTGCTTGCACTTCGGCTGCATCCCGTCCAAGACGCTGTTGCACGTCGCCGAGATCATCCATGCCGCTCAAGACGCGGCCGAGTTCGGACTGGCTTTCGACAAGCCGAAGATCGACCTCGCCAAGTTGCGCGCCAAGGGAGACAAGATCGTCGAGACCATGTCCGCCGCCTTGCTCAAGGGCTGCAAGGATCGCGGCATCACGCACATCGTCGGCCGTGGGACATTTGTCGACCGGAACACCATTCAAGTCGATAAGGGTCCATCCGTAAAGTTCCAGAAGTGCATCCTGGCGGTCGGCTCGATCCCGGCGCAGTTGCCCTTGTTCGACATCGGCAGCAAGCGGATTCTCGATTCGACCGCGGCGTTGCATGTCGATAGCGTGCCGAAATCGCTACTCGTCGTCGGCGGCGGCTATATCGGCCTGGAGTTGGGAAGCGTCTACGCGGCGCTCGGCAGCGCGGTCACGGTCGTCGAGATGACGCCAACGCTATTGCCAGGCGTCGACGCCGATCTCGTGCGACCCTTACACGCGAGGCTGCGCGCGCAGCTCGAGAAAATTTACCTGAGCACCAAGGTCTCCAAAATCGAAGAGACCAAGGACGGCGTCAAGGCGCACTTCGAAGGCGAGGCCGACATCAAGGACGCGACCTACGAGAAGGTTCTCGTCGCCGTCGGCCGACGCCCTAATACCTCGAACATTGGCCTGGACAAGATTGGCGTCGAGATCGAACGCGGCTACATCAAGACGGACGCGCAACGCCGCACCAACATCCCGCACATCTTTGCGATCGGCGATGCCGCGGGCGAACCGATGCTTGCGCATAAAGCGGCGCATGAAGGGAAGCTCGCCGTCGAAATCATTACTGGCGATAATGGGTCGGCCTGGGACGTGCGCGCGATGCCGGCCGTCGTCTTCACCGATCCGGAGATCGCCTGGTGCGGACTGACCGAGACCGACGCGAAGAAAACCAATCGCGTCGTCAAGATCGGCGTCTTCCGCTGGGGCTTCTCCGGCCGGGCTTCAACATTGGGCCGTAATGATGGGCTGACGAAGGTGATCGTCGATCCGACGACCGATCAAGTGCTCGGCGTCGGTGTCGTCGGCCACGGGGCAGGCGAACTAATCGCGGAAGCCGTTGTTGCCATCGAAATGGGCGCGACGGCGAAGGACCTGGCGATGTGCGTCCATCCGCATCCGACGCTCAGTGAGACGATCGGCGAGGCGGCCGAATTGTTGCATGGATTGTCGTCGCACGTCTTCATGCCGAAGAAGAAGTAACCGCTTGCCGTTTAGCGTTCGCAGAGAAGCGCCATGCAATTCGACGCTCACTGCGAACGCTAAACGGCAAGCGGTTGGGAGGGGCGGATGATCAGCAAATGCCCGTCATGTCAGGCCCCGATCCAGGTGCCGCCCGAAGCGGTCGGGAAGAAGGTGCGCTGCACGGGCTGCCAGGCGATTTTCGTTATCGAGCCGGAGCCTGTCACTGCGCCGCCGCCTCCACCGGTCAAGCGGCACGCCAAAGAGGAGATCAAGCCCAAGAAGATAAAGAAAACGACGGATGCAGACATGAAGCCTGCTCCGCCGCCGAAGAATGTCGAGCCCAAGACCAAGCCGATCGAAGCCATCAAGAAAGAAGAACCCAAGAAGAAACCAGCACCGAAGCAAGCCTCCGGCAATCCATTCGACTTCGGCGGAGGGTCCGTCGCTCCCGCCGGGCCGGCAGCCGATTTTAGCTTCGCGCCGCAGCCTGCCGACCAGGTCAATAGGGGCGTCCGCCTGCGCGCCCGCGCGGCGGCGAGTTTCATGAATTATGGCGTGGCGTATGCGCTGATTCCCGTTCTTGTGCAGATCGCGTATTCCGTGGTGATGACGCTCGCCTTGGAGAAACCGATCTTTGCGGCCGTTGGCTGCTGCGCGCTGTCCCTCTACATCGTGGCGGCCGTGTTGATCGTTATTGGCGCCCGTCAGTTGGAAAAAATGCGTTCGTTCGGCATGGCAATCACCGGGGCGATCTTCAGTCTCTTCCTGGCCCTGGGGGGGCTACTTCCGAGCGTTGGGTTGTCCGTTCTGCTCGGTCTGGCGATTGTGGCGGGCATCTTCGTTATCAATCCGGGCACCTTGCTCGCGATGGGCGTTATCGTGCTCTGCTTCATCCAGTTCATCTTTTCCTTCTGGGGTGGCATCCGGACGATTATGGTTCTGATGAACGCCGAAGTTCGCAAGGCGATGGGAACCAAGCCTGAAACGCCCCCGTGACAATAGCGCGACAAAATTCGCCATTTCTCATGTGATTCTCATGGCCAAAATGGTATTTTCATACACCGTGTTCTTTTGCGCGCAGATCGCACGCAGTCAACTATCAGAACATCCCGTCACCCAAGGAGAAAGCCATGCAGGTCATTGCCAGGTTGCCAGGCTTGCGAAGCCGAACAATCGGGATCGGCGTGGTCGCGAGTTTGCTGCTCGCGGCGACCATGTACGCCGACCCGCCGACTCAAGGCGATGCCAAGAAACTCGAGGCGAAGAAAGCGGAAGTCCAGCTGCCGGTCGGGAATCTTGACACCAAGGAATGGCTGAAATTCTCCACCGATCCCCTCAAGGCAGGCGAGATCGATCGGCTCGTCCTCGCCGAACTGGCCAAGGTCAACGTCAAGCCGGCTGCGAAGACGACCGACGAACAGTTCATGCGCCGAGTCTACATCGACCTGACGGGCAAGCTTCCTTCGGCCAGCGAGATCATCGAATTCACCAAGAATCCCGCCGCCGACAAACGTGCCAAACTCATCGACAAGCTACTTGATAGCGACGAATACGCCACGCACTGGGGCAAATACTGGCGCATGGTCATCACCAGCCGCACCCAGGCGGACTTTCGGCTCAACGCTTTCGTGCCGCACTTCGAGCGCTGGATCATCGGCCAGATCAAGGATGGCAAGGGCTGGGACCATATCACGCGCGAGATCCTGACGGCCAAGGGCAAGATGATGAACGACGACCGCGACACCAACGGTCAGGCGTTCTTCCTCGTCTCCCGCAAGGGCGCCGACGCGACGACCGAAATCGCCGCTGAAACGTCGCGTATTTTCCTGGGCGTGCAGATTCAGTGCGCGCAATGCCACGACCATCCGAGCGACGTGTGGAAACGCCATCACTTCCACGAATTTGCTGCCTATTTCGCTGGCATGCGTGAACGGCCCATCATCGAGGAAAAACGCTTCACCGGCTCGCAGCTCGTCAGCATCGGCGGCGAACACCGTATGCCCGACAAGGACAATCCCAAGACCGGGACCATCATGAACCCGAAGTTCCTCGACGGTAAACAGCCCGCCAACGCCAAACCGGTCAAGCAGACCAGCGGCCCCATCGCCAAGGGCAAGGGCTTCTTCCCCGGCAAGGGCGGCTTCGGCGGCGGCAGCGGCGGTCTGAGCGATGAAGCGCGCCGTAAAGCCCTCGCAGATCAGATCACCGATAAGAACAATCCCTGGTTCGCCGCCGCCTACGTCAATCGCATGTGGGGCGAGTTCATGGGGCAATCGTTCTATGCGCCGATTGACGATCTCGGTCCGCAGAAGGACGCAATGATGCCAACCGTGCTGGCGCGCGTCTCCGGCTCCTTCCGCGGCAACGGCTACGACACCAAACAGCTCCTCCGCGATATTCTCAACAGCGACACCTATCAACGCCAAATTCGGCCCGGCGAATCGGGCGACGAACATCAACTCTTCGCGGCCCATAACCCCGTGCGCATGAACGCCAACGCGCTTTGGTTCTCCCTCACCGGCACGCTCGGCCCCATCGGTCCCGGCGGCGGGTTCGGCGGCAAGGGCTTCGGCGGTTTCGGCAAGGGTGGCTTCGGCGGACTCGAAACGCAGTTCAAGGCTGAATTCGCCTATGATCCTTCGACGAAAGCCGAGGAAATCGAGGGCAGTGTCGCCCAGGCCCTCATCCTCATGAACAATCCGCAGATCAATGCCAAGATCAAGGCCAGCGCCACCAACATGCTCGGTCGAATCCTTGCGAACAACGAGGATAACGATGAGGCGCTCAAGGTCGTCTATCTGCGGACTCTAGCGCGGCGCCCAACCGAGCGTGAAATGACGCGCCTGCGAGAGCACATTCGCACCGTCGGCAACCGCGCGGAAGCCTTCGAGGACATCCTCTGGGCGCTGATTAATTCCACCGAATTTCAAATGAAACGCTAAGCAATCGTTTAGCCGCGGGTCGTAGACCCGCGCGGGTCGGCGACCCACGGCTAAACAAAAAAGGATAATATTCATGACGACCCAATCCCTCATGCACGTGCAAACCAACCGCGACGGCGTCTGCAGCCGACGCAGCTTCCTGCGCACCGCCGCCGTCGGCGCGGCCGGCGGGCTGGGCTTCAACTTCATCGACCTGCTGGCCGCCAACGCGCAAGAATTGCGGCGCCGCCAGATGTCGTGCATCTTGTTGTTCATGAACGGCGGCCCCAGCCAGTTCGAGACGTTTGATCCCAAGCCAGGCCACACCAACGGCGGCCCGACCACGGCGATCCAGACGGCTGTCAACGGCACCCGCATCGCCTCGCCATGGACGAACGTCGCACGCGAAATGAACGATATCACCCTCGTCCGCTCGATGACCAATCGCGAAGGCGAGCACCAGCGCGCCACCTATTTCATGAAGACCGGCTATCTCCCCGTCGGCGGCGTGCGTTTCCCAAGCATCGGCGCCCTCGTCGCCAGTGAAATCGGGCCGCGCGATTTCGATCTGCCGCACTTCGTCAGTGTCGGCGGGCGCGGCTTCGGCGGCGGCGTCGGTTCGGGTTTCCTCGGCATGCAATTCACGCCGTTCATCGTCGGCGACGCCAACCAGATGCCCGCCAACGTCCAGCTCCCCGCGGACACCAATGCGGCACGCTTTACGCGCCGCTTGAACCTGATGGAAGACCTCGAACGCGATTTCGCCGAGGCGGGCGGTCAAGCGCGCGTCACCGATCATCGCGCCCTGGTCAACGGCGCCGCCAGCATGGTGCGTAGCCCGCGCATCGAGGCGTTCGATCTCGCACGCGAAACCGCCGCCACCCGCGATCGCTATGGCCGCAACGGCTTCGGCCAGGGCTGCCTGTTGGCGCGTCGCCTTGTCGAAGCGGGCGTGACGTTCGTCGAAGTGGGTCTGGGCGGCTGGGACACGCACCAGAACAACTTCGACAGCACGACTCGCTTGGGTACGCAGGCCGACGCCGGCTTCGCGAATCTCGTGCGCGATCTGCGTGAACGGGGCCGGCTCGATCGCACGCTCATCATCTGGACGGGCGAGTTCGGCCGCACGCCGCGCATCAACGCCAACAACGGCCGCGACCACTACCCGGCCGCGTTCTCGATTGCGCTTGCGGGCGGCGGCGTCCGTGGCGGCCGCGTGCATGGCGCGACGGACGCCGGCGGCTCTTCGGTCACCAACGGCCGCGTCACCGTCCCCGACCTGATGTGCACGGTCTGCCACGCGATGGGCATCGATCCGCGCAAGGAAAACCAGACGCCGATCGGCCGGCCCATTCGCATCGTCGATGGCGGCCAATACGTGCGCGATTTGTTCTAGGAAAATCCCAATCCGCTTGCGGTTTAGCGCTCGCAATCCAATTTGCGAACGCCACGCCGCAAGCGGTTCACTTCGTCTCTCGCAATGCACGTCCTACGCCAGGCGGTGCAGTTGCAAATCATTGCAACGCCACCCATCGCTCTAGCAATCGCTGCAACTCGCGCACGCGCTCGGCGTCCTTTTGCGCGAGATTGCTGCGTTCGTGCGGATCGTTCGCCAGGTTGAACAGCTCGATCTGCTTCTTCTCCGTCAGGTGCACGATCAGCTTCCAGTCGCCTGCGCGGACCCAGCGGTGCGTCACGTCGAGCCGCGGCATTTTGAGGTTTGTGGACGTGTGCACGTAGATCTCGCCGAATACCGCGTCGCGTTTGAGCCGGCCTCGGCCGGCGGCGGGTTGCATCAGGTCCATGCCCTGCATCGCGTCCGGCACCTTGACGTTGCAGGCGCGTAGGATCGTCGGCGTGAAATCAATCGTCAATGCCAGATCGCTGTACCGGCCCGCGCGCGTGTGGTTCGGCCAGCGCAGGATGAACGGCGTGCGGATGCCGCCATCGTACGGACTGCGTTTGCCGCGGTCGGCGCCGAAGGGGGATTTCTTGTCTTCCGCCACCGTGGGTGTGATCCAGCCGTTGTCGATGCAGAAGACGATCAGCGTGTTGTCCGTCAACTTGCGCTTGTCGAGATGATCGAGCAACTGCCCGCATGTCTCGTCGAACCATTCGCACATGGCCATGTATTTCGCGATGTTCAGATCGCGGCCGCCGACGTTGTAACGCTTCAAGAATCGCTCCGGCGGATTGTGCGGCCGGTGCGGCAACATCGGCGCGTACCAGATGAAGAAGGGCGAACGCTCATGTTGATCGATGAAGTCGGTGATCGGCTGCATCGTCGCCCGCCCAATCTGCGGCGTCTTGATGGCGATGTGCCGATCGGTGTTGGTCGTCTCGCCGTGCGTGAAGCCCGCGTTGGCGAAGCTGCCTTCCCAGAACTTGCCCGTTTGCAGGCTGTCGTACTTTGCTTCACGCAGCAGGCGCGGAATCGTCGGCGAGTTGCGGATGAACGGGTGCATCTGCGTGCGATCGATTCCTTGCGGCGGATCGTTGCAGCAGATGCGATGCTGATGCGGATACAACCCGGTGAGCAGCGTCGCCAACGACGCCCGGCACAGCGACGTCGGCACATAGCCGTTGGCAAAGACGGCGCCTTCACGGGCGAGCCGATCGAGCCGCGGCGTCTGGATGACCTTGTGCCCCATGAAGCCGAAGTCGCCCCAGTGCATGTCATCGCCGACGATCATGACGACGTTGGGCGTTTTGCGCTCGCCATCGCCGGCAAAAGAGGGGAGGGCGACAGCGAAGACGCCGAGCGAGCCGAGGAAGGTGCGGCGTGTAATCGAAATAGGCTGCATAGTTTCTCCTGAGAAATGAGGGGACGAGAACAGTATACGGCGCAAACGAGCTCCGCCGCGTATGATGATGATGAAGCATCGCGGGAGGAATGGCAATGAAAACCAAACGCAAACGCAAACAGGGCAAGCCGGACCCGGCGATCCTGGCAGACATCATCAAGCGCGTGGTGAAGGCGGCCAAGCCCGAGAAAATCGTCCTGTTCGGGTCGGCGGCGCGCGGCACGATGAGGACCGACAGCGACCTTGACTTGTTAGTCATCAAGGGGGGCAAGTTTAACCGCCGCCGGGTCACGACTGCGATCTATCGCCATTTGTCCGGGGAGATAGGAGTCGATGCACTGGTCGTTACTCCTGAAGAAGTGGAGCGATATCGAGATTCCCATTGCCTGGTGATCTGCCCGGCGCTGAAAGAAGGCAAGGTTGTCTATGAAGCGTGAGCGATTCCCGCCGGACGATCCGCGCGAATGGACCAGTCGGGCCAGGAGCAATCTGGCGCTGGCTCGAAACGTCATCCCCGACGCTGATTTGGAAGATCTCTGCTTTGACGCCCAACAGGCCGCCGAGAAAGGCATCAAGGCGGTGTTCATCCACCGCGGCGAGACGTTCCCTTTTAGCCACGATCTCGATAAGCTGCTTCGTTTGCTGGAGCGAAACGGCCACCGAATTCCAAAGTACGTGAACGAGGCGAAGGAATTAACTCAATATGCCCATGAGACACGGTATCCCGGCATAACGGACCCGGTCGCGCGGCGCGAATATCGCCGCGCCGTCCGCATCGCAACGGCGGTGCTGCGCTGGGCCGAGTTGCAGATTGCGAAGGCATGATCCCGGTGCGACGCTTCTGGACGATGCTCATGAACCAGCTACATCCATAGCATACGCGTGTGCTGTTTGTCGAAATCAGCCCCCTTCCGTTCCTGGACCCGCCATGAGCCAATCAAGAGACGACGACGAGCCGCCGAAGAAGAAAAAGAAGAAGCCGCTGTCCGCGAAGCAGACCTACAACACCGTTGCCGACACGGTTACTGGCGCGAACGTACGCTGGAAGGACAATCTCTTTCAAGCGATCGGCATGGTATTTTTCGTGCTGGCGGGGGGCGTGATCGGCGTGTTGGTTACTTCGGAGTGGATCGTCGGCATTCTGCTGGGAGTCCTGGCCGGCCTGGTGCTGGGATTTCTGGTCACGGGCGGGATCCTCATGATCTACCGAACCGTACAGCATGCGCGCGGCGAACATGATTGAGGCGACAGCTGGCAGCTGGGCCGCGCCGGCATGGCTACGATGTTTATCTCTAAGATTATATACCTATAATTGGCGGCGCGGCGTGCGCCTATACGAACAACATCTTACTTCCCCGCTTGCCCATTCGCCGCGCGCGGCGAAATTTCGCAAAAAGCGCGCAGAACGCGCCCATTCACTATTGCATATTCTTATCACCAGTGTACTATCTTACCGTTAGACGTGGTGACGCCGACGCCAAAGGAACGTCGGCGGACACTTGGACATCTGGGTCCTGTCGGAGGTCACCGATTTTTTATGTTCGACATCGAAGAGCGGTCCGGGACTAATGGACATCAAGCCGCTCGTCAGCATGAAAGCTGCACGTTCGACGACGAAGAGCCTCCCGGTAAACCGAAGCGCCATCCGCTCTGGCGCAAAGTCCCCAAGAAGCTATGGGACGACTGGCGCTGGCAATCGCAAAACGCCATCCGCTCGGTGCGTCAGCTTCGCGACCTGCTCCCCTTTTCTCCCGAAGACCTCGAAGCCATCGGGGCGCTCGAAGCGGAGTACAAGCTCGCCATCCCGCCATACTTCTTCTCTCTCATCAATTGCGACGATCCGAACGATCCGATTCGGCTGCAATCCGTCACCTCTCCTCTCGAAGCTAAATCCACCTTCGAACTCGAAGACCCTCTCGAAGAAGACAAGGATTCGCCGGTGCCGGGCATCACGCACCGCTATCCGGATCGTTGTCTGATGGTCACCACCCACGTTTGCACCATGTACTGCCGTTTTTGCACGCGCAAACGGGCGACCATGGTGCGCGGCGGCTGGGACGCCGTCAGCCGCGACGACGAACGGATGATCGAGTACGTCCGCGAGCATCCGCAGATTCGCGACGTCATCGTCTCCGGCGGCGATCCGCTGACGTTGCCGACCGCGAAACTCAAGTATTTCCTGCACAGCCTGCGTGATATCCCGCATGTGGATGTCATCCGCATCGGCACGCGCGTGCCGACGACATTGCCGCAGAAGCTGTATGACACGGAACTTCTCGACATTCTGGAGAGCGCCGAGAAGGTGTGGATTCAGACGCACTTTAACCACCCGCGTGAGGTCACGCCGGAGGTGGCGCGCGTGACGAAGAGTCTTCTCTCGCGCGGCATGCCGCTCAATAACCACACGGTTCTCATGAAGGGGATCAACGACGATCTTGAGATCATGCGCAAGCTCATGCGCGCCTTGTTGCGCGTCAAGATTCGTCCCTACTATTTGTTCCATGCCGATCCAGTCATCGGCGCGGGGCACTTCCGGACTTCGATCTGGAAGGGGTTGGAAATCATGGAAGGTCTGCGCGGCCACATGTCGGGCCTGGCGATTCCGACTTACTGCGTGGACGCACCGCACGGCGGCGGGAAGATCCCACTGTTGCCGAACTATTTGGTGTCGGCATCGGACGACTGCGTGATCTTGCGCAACTACGAGGGCATGCTGGTTCGCTTTCAGGCCGAGGACAAGGAAATGACGACGAAGCCGACGGCCAATCGCGGTGTCAGCCAGCTGATTCAGGGGACGACGACGGCTCTGGTCCCGCCCGGCAGCGAGCGGATGGAGCGTCGGCGCCAGTACATGCACAAGAAACGCGCGCAGAAGAAAGAAGCCGAGTGCTGCGACACGAAAGACGCGGAAGAGCCGGTCGCCCGCAAGACGCTGGCGGCGTTGCCGGTAGTCGCGGGGTGAGAAACTTTACCTGCCGTAATCGAAGAGGATTCGGGTGATGCCGGATCCTCTTTTTTTGTTTTCCACGCAGAATCATGTAGCGACGGATATTCGACGGCATAGTCGCTTTAGTCAGAGATTGTGCCCAGCACGGCCAAATCATTCCTTCCAAGGAGGCCACCCCAGACGCGGGAGGAGTCTGTAAGTTCCTTTCATTTTTGCGCAGGTCTCCCAATCTCCCAAGGCGTTCCTGAAAGCTAATAATCCAAACTGCCCCTGAGCGCTTTGGAGTTGCCTATTCTGGCCCAATGTGCGAACAAGATATTCCAGAATGGGACGCAACCCCGCACGAGAAAACGAAAATGGATGAGACCGGCCAGCCCTCTGGCATTTCCGAACGGGCATCGCCCTCGTCGGATGGCGCAATCCCCTTTCTCACCCCTGGTCTGACGGTATTCTTCGCGGCACTGGTGGTTCTGGTTCTCCTGATCGGCAATGCGACGACGAGCCTCTGGGATCAGGATGAGGCAGCCTACGCCGGTTTCGCGCGGACCATGATTCGCACGGGCGATTGGGTGGTGCCGCAATTCACCTGGTCGGAGCCACACCGAAAAACTCCGCTTCTCTTTTGGTGCATCGCGGTTTCGTTCATGGTGTTCGGAGAGAACGAATTCGCGCTCCGGTTCCCCACGGTCTTGGCCGTGCTGTTGACCTTCGTGTCGATCGCGACCATCGGCCGTTCCGTGTTTGGCAAACGGGTCGCGTGTCTGGCCGCGGCAATTCTGGCCGCGACGCTCTTCATTCCCAATCTCGGCAAGATCGCCGTGACTGATTCTCTCGTGATGCTCTTTGAAACGCTGGCGGCACTGGCGCTGATGCGCATCGTCGCGGATCGCCCCGAGGCGAAGAGGGTATGGCCGTGGACGTTGCTCTTCTGGGTCTCGGTCGCACTCGGCACGCTCGCCAAGGGGCCGGTGATCTTGATTTTTTGTGGCGGCATGGGCGCCTGGCTGACGGTGTTCCACGCCCAGCGCGTCCGCCTCCTGCTTGGATTGCAGCCCTGGTTCTTGCTCCCCTTGTCGCTCGTGCCGATTTGGTGGTGGGGATCGCTGGCGTGGGAACGGACGGATGGCGAGTTGATCCGCTGGATGTACGACTGGTACGTGAAGAACCGGGCGACCCGTACCGTGTTCAACCAGGGAGGGCCGCCCGGCTATTACTTGATTACCTTCTTCTGGACTCTGTTGCCCTGGGCGTGTTTCATCCCAGCCGCGCTGGTGCGCGTGTGGCAGCGCCGCAAAGAACCCGTGTATTGCGCGCTCGCGGGCTGGCTGGCCGCAGGCTGGGTGGTGTGGGAATTCGCAGCGAGCAAATTGCCGACCTACGCGCTCGGGGCCTACCCCGCATTCGCGCTGCTCTTCGCCTACGAAGTCCTCGATTTAGATGCCGTCGCCTTGTGGAAACGCCGCTCCGTCAGGATTGGCGTGTGGCTCTCCCTTGTTACCTCGTTCGTGTTCGCGACCGGGATTCTCGGGGGCGCGGTCTTTTTTCTGCATGAGCCGCGTCTGGCTTTTGCGGCCGCGCTTCCGGCGGCGATAATCCTCGTCGTACCCATGTGGGCGATGGCCCGTCTGCGCTCCGACCACGGCGACATCCGCAGCGCGGTCCGCTTGCTGCTATTTGGTCCGGTTACCTGCCTGCTCTCCGCTTGGATTCTCACCATCCCGCAAATGGAACCGATGCGTTCGCAGTCTCCGCAAATCGCCAAGGTGATCGAAGCCGAAGCGCCGGCCGGCGCCGCAGTGATGCTTGGGGGTAACTTTTCCAGGCCAAGCCTGCCGTTCTATCTGGGGCGAAATCACGATCCGATACTGATGAAAGAGGCGAGCGTGGCAGACATGCTACAGCGGGCCGACGGCGAGCCAAGCGTTCTTGTGCTGAATGAGGAAGGGTATGCGGACATCCAGCAAAGCCGCGGTGCTCGGGATTGGCGTTCGATTCATGTCCCTGGTTTCAATTTTGACCGCGGACACAGATGCGAATTCTGGGTGTTTGTTCGCAACGCTCCCGCGGCTCAAGCAAGAAATGTCGGCGCAAAAATCGCCCAGAAGTAGCCAGGCTCCTCGTCGTTCCTATTTTGGCAGTGTCGGCAGAGAATTGTCGCAATTCACGCTTCCTTCTGCTACGATCTCCCCTCGTCCCCCCGCCACACTCGGAGAACCCGCCATGACGAGGACATCGTTCGTTGCCGCACTCGTTTGCCTCGCGTTTCACGCTCACGCCGCCCGCGCCCAGGACGCCAAGCCGAACATCATCCTCATCTTCGCGGATGATCTCGGCTACGGCGACGTCGGCTGCTACGGAGCCAAGGGCTACAAGACGCCGAATCTCGATCGCATGGCCGCCGAGGGGACACGCTTCACCTCGTTCTACACCGGCTGCTCCGTCTGCTCGGGCTCCCGCGCCGCCATCATGACCGGCAGGCACTACCAGCGTGTCGGCGTGCCCCCCGTGATGTTTCCCGGCAACAAGAACGGCCTCAATCTCAACGAGATCACGCTCGGCCGACTGCTGACGCGGCTCGGTTACTTCACCGGCATCATCGGCAAATGGCACCTCGGCCATCTCGACCGGTTTTTGCCGACGCGGCACGGCTTCAACTCCTACTACGGCATCCCCTACTCCAACGACATGTCCATCGATCCGGTCAACGCTAAGTTCGCCAAGGACATCCTCTTCCGCGAAGGCAAGACCGAGGAAACCGTCCGCAAAGAGAAAGCGATCAATGGCAAAGCCCCCCTCATGCGCGGCGAGGAGGTCATCGAGTATCCCGTCGATCAATCGACGCTCACCAAACGCTACACCGAAGAAGCGATTCGGCTCATCAAGGACAACAAGGAGAAGCCGTTCTTTCTCTACATGCCGCACACGATGCCGCACGTGCCGTTGTATGCGTCGAAGGACTTCAAGGGCCGTACGAATTCGACGTTCGGCGATGTGATGGAAGAGCTGGATTGGTCGGTCGGCGAGGTCTTGAAGACGGTGAAGGACCAGGGGCTCGACCAGAAGACGCTGGTGCTGTTCACGTCCGACAACGGCGTGCATCAAGGCTCGGCCGGAGTCTTGCGTGGCAAGAAAGCGACGATGTACGAAGGCGGCTTCCGCGTGCCGTGCATCGCGCGCTGGCCGAGTAAGATTCCCGCGGGCGTAGTCAACGACGAGGTCGCCGCCACGGTCGATCTCTTGCCGACGTTCGCGAAGCTCGCAGGCGGATCGGCGCCGGACGATCGCCCCATCGACGGCAAGGACATCCGCCCGCTCCTGTTCGGCGCCAAGGACGCGAAAAGCCCGCACGAGCACTATCTCTTCCCGCATCAAAACGGCGCCATGCGCTCCGGTCCGTGGAAGTTCTATCCCTGGCCCGAAGGAGCCGGCAAGAAGAAGGACAAGACCGATCCGCCGAAGAAGGGCGTGCAGCTCTACGACCTGTCGAAGGACATCAGCGAGACGAAGAACGTCGCGCTGGCGAATCCGGAGGTCGTGCAACGCTTGAGTGCGGTGTATCAGAAGATGACGGAGGATTTGAAGAAGGGGAAGGTGGAGGGAGCGAAGGAGAAAGGGAAGTATACTGCGCTCGGGCGGAAATGACACATTTGCCTCACTAGCCCGCAGCGCTAGCAAGGGCAACCACGGACATCCCTTGCTGGCGCTGCGGGCTAGTGAGTGAGTCAATCCTAACCGCGTGCAGTATAGCACGGATCCAACAAGTCGAATGCCGTTGCGATGTTGAACTCGGATTGTTGAATCGGATCGGGTATAATAACCATGGCTGTTTTGCCGGATGATGCTTTGGTTGTGCGCGGCGGCCTGAACCTACCCAAGAATTTTGAGCAAGGGTCGGGAGTCGACACGGATAGTGACGGCAAGCTCCACGAGGTCTCGGTCAACAGCGCCGTGGGCGCTTCTGTGGCCGAACTGGCAGCGCCGAATGCGGCGACCGGTTATCCAGGCATCCTCAACAACCAAATCGGCGCCACGACGGTCGGGAATGTTCGCGTGGCGGGAGGTGATGTTGCTCCCTCCCCGACCAAGAAGAACCCGAATCACGCGACACTTAAAGGTCTGACGCCGGAACAGGCGCGCGAGCTGTTTCGCCCGACGATCCACAATCCCGCGCGGCCCAAGAATTAGGGAGAATCTGTGATGTTGCCGAAGATCTATGCGGATTTCCACAATCTGGACGATCAAAATCGCATCCGTCTGACCACCGCAGGGACCCTGGAAGATTTGCAGCGTCTTGGCATCGACCTGGTAGAAGGCATGTCATTGACCTTCTACATGGACGACGCGGACGATCTCGGCAATCCCGACGACATTATGGTTGACGGAACGGTGCATTTCTCCGAGGCCGAGAAATGTTGGTCGGCGTCGGTGTATTGGAGCGGCGTCTATCATGCTTCGGATTCGGCGACCAAGGAAAGCGCCAACGGCCGACAAGGCAAACATACCGCCACGAAAGGATGAATGCACCACACACGTACCTCTAACGGACTGGTAATGTCTGCTGCAACGCGCGAAACCGGCTCCGGTCAAGTTCAACGAGTGGTTATTCTCCGCCCCGATAGTAGGCGCGAACATATGGCGGCAACTCGCTCAGGGGCTTCCAGGGATGGCCGTGAAGTGAGTTCTTGTCGCCACGCACCACCGACTGCCAAATGCGCACCAGCTGCTCATCCGGGATGTCCCGAAGGTGCATCTCCTCAGGCAAGTCGGACTCCTCACCTTCAAGCAGGGCCATGTTGTCGAACGTGATCAGGCTGCTGACCTGCGCTGTGACCGCCCAATGCTCATTGCCCACGGAAACCTGCGTATGCTCGTTGTCTGGCTCGCCAAATTGCTCGGTTCGGAGTTCGGCTATCAGCTTGTGAGTGATCCATGGATCATTGGGATCGCTGACCGGCTGCGAGTACCCGTATCGTGTGTTGATGGATGCCATTGGGGTGCCTATTGATGGTAGCGGTGGTTGGGTGAAGTGCAAAGCAGCGCCCACTATTCCTCGCCCTTTCGAGTCGCGCTCGCTCCCAAGATCTCGTTCAATCCTTCGATTAGCTTAGCCAACTCTTCGTCCGACACGCGGCCGATACGTTTGCCGAGCCGGTCCACGGACAGAGTGCGAATCTGGCTGATCTTCACCCACGAACGCTTGGGGAGTTTGACGCTGGTCAGTTCGAGCGTGAGCGGGAAGCCGGCGCGTTGCGGCTGGCTGGTGATGGCCATCGCTATGACGGTGTCCGAGCGTGCGTTGAAGACATCCTCGCTGAGGACGACCACTGGCCGCGCGCCGCCTTGCTCGCGGCCGCGCACCGGCGTCAGATCCGCCCACAGCACGTCGCCTCTCAGTATTCGGGCCATTCGTTGTCCCCTGTCAAGCCCTCCTCGGCGAGCGCCTTTTCTTCCTTGGCGTCGAGCTTCGCGCATTCACTGACGAGCCGGCTGCGCTTCATCCGCTGCAGCTTGTCGCGAATCGCTTCCTGCACCGCCCGGCTGCGATTGGGGAATTTGTCCTCCGCGACGAGTTGGTCGAGCCGGTCGAGAAGTTTCTCTTCGATAGTGATCGCGATCTTGACCGTTCGCATAGAGCGCCCCTTGGTATGATAAATCATCATACCGGGTCTACAGATTGAAGTCAATCAACGAGTTCTGCGCTGTACCATCGTAACCTCCGAGCTAAAATTGTTTTGCGTCGTTGCGACCGCATCGAAACGGAGATTCTCGACGTGCGTTCCCAAACGGAGTTTGGGAACGAGAGGAAATGATTGGCTACTTGGTCCCGCTCAACTCGGCGATGCGTTTCTGCGCCTCTTGGGTGCGGCGCGGATCGATCTCGTGCGTGGTGACTTCCCGATATAGCTCGATTGCCTTGGTGCGATTTTGCAGTTGCTTGTCGTAGATGCGCGCGGCGCGCATGCGTGCCTCGTACGTCGTCCTCGAGTTCCACTGGTAGCAGCGCTGGTAGTACTCCACGGCCAGATAAGGCTGCTTGTACGCCTTGCTCTCGTAGATGTCGCCCAGCATGAACGCCACGTCGGAAATCTTGTCGGAGTTTGAATACTTCGTCAGGATCTCTTGAAGCACCAATTCGGCCCGGCGTTGATTGTCGATATAGTCCAACCCAAAGCCCTTGTCCTTGAACTGCATCGCCCAGGTGAAGAGCTTGTTCGCCTCGGTGATGTTCTGGTTGCCGTTGAGGTTGGGCGGCGGCACCGCGAGCGCGAGGATGAACGCGTGCTTGGGGCCGCGGTGGAAGTGTTTGAGTTCTTCCTCGGCCCAACGGGCACGTTCCTTGTCCTGAATCTGATGATAATGAACGTGGAGCTGTTCGAGAATTTTCTGATATTCGCGCCGATGCAGGAGCAGTTTCTGCACGAGTTCGAGATCGCCCGCGTTCTTCTCGCCGGCGGGCGGACCCTGAGCGAAAGGGACACTCGCCACCAGGACGAGGCCGAACAGAACCATCAGCAACGCTAACCCGCGATGGGGCACGATCAATCTCCTGGCCGCCCGTGGCTTAGCGTTCGCGTGGGATGCGCCTGGCGCCAAGCTGCAAGCGTTATTTGGGAGGCAGGGCAAGGTGTTCGCCCGTGCCGCCGATGCGTCCGAAAATCATACGTCCCGCCGGCGTTTGCAAAACGCTGGTGACCACGATGATCACGTCCTGGCCGACCGCATGGCGTCCCTGTTCGACGACGACCATTGTGCCGTCGTCGAGATAGCCGACGCCTTGACCAGGCTGATCGCCGGCCTTGGCGATCTTCACCGGCAAATGCTCGCCCGGCAGCGCCACGAGCTTCAGGGCATTCGACAGCTCGTTGAGGTTGATGACCTCGACCCCCTGAAGCTGGCAAATCTTGTTCAGGTTGAAGTCATTGGTGACGACCCGGCCGCTCATCGACTTCGCGAGCACCACCAGGCGTTCATCCACTTTCTGCACCTCTCTCAGTTCCGGGAGGTTGCCCTCGTGCATTTGCAGTTCGACCTTCGGGTTCGACTGCATTTTCTTGAGCACGTCCAGCCCGCGCCGGCCGCGGTTGCGGCGAATCTTGTCGGAGCTGTCGGCGATGCCTTGTAATTCTTGCAAAACGAACCGCGGCACGATCAATTTGGTGTCGATGATTCCCGTATCACAAATATCGGCAATTCGCCCGTCGATAATCACACTGGTATCGAGAACCAGCGGTTTTGCCCCTTTGAGCTGCTTGGAGAACTCGATGTAGGGAATGATGAAGCGGAACTCGTCTTTGGTCTGCAGCAGAGTTGAAACGACCACGTAGCACGAGAAAATATTTATCATCAATTGCAGCAAATACTTGACGCGCGTCTCGTCGAGATTGACCATTTTGAGGTAGGATTCCATGAGCGGCGCCATTGCCTGCCAGAAAAGCTGGCCGATCAGGAAGCCCATGAGTAAGCCGAAGTAAACCGCCGACAGGGTCGTGATTTGCTTGTTGCGGGTGATGGCGTCCAGCACGATGACGCCGAAGCAGAACGCGAGCGTCATGCCAGACAAGACCAACCCCAGCGAGAACCCCACCAAATTACGTTCTTCGAGCCTGTCGAGCGAGAAGATAAATGAATCGGTCGCGATGCTGACAACCATGAAGACAAACAATACGCGGGCGATCCACAAGAGCTTGTTGGATCCGCCGAACAATTCGTCGAATTTTGTAGCCAAGACAACCTCCTGGGCGAGAGTCATTGAAGTTGTTGCAGATCATGACGCAGGGGGCATCGAAAAGCGGGGCTTTTGGAGTGGGGGCCCTTACGAACGGTTCGGGAAAACGGCACGATTCATTTTCCTCGCGTCTATCTTACACAATTGACGACGGCTGGAAAAGCCTCATATATTCGTCCTCGGCATATCGGTCGGTCATGCCGGCAAGGTAATCACAGATCGTCTGCTCTAGTTCGCCCTTCTCGGCACGCTGGCGATAACGCGTGGGCAGGGAGCGTGGATGGCGGCGGAATTCGTCGAACATCGCCTCGAGGATCCGCTGCCCTTTGTGCGCCATGCGCATCACGCGATGGTGGCGATAAACATTTTCGTGCAGGAACGCTTCCAACTCGGCCTTTAGATCGCGCACGGCCGCGCTGGGACCGACGAGGATTCGACTCGAGCGCCGCACGTCCTCGATGCTGCCGATCTTGTCTGTCGCGAGGTTTAGCCGCGTCGTCGCCAATAGGTCGTCGACCTGCCAATCGATGAGCTTGCGAATCACCGTGGGCTGCAATTGCTTCGGCTGAACGTCGCGATGCTCTTGCCGAACGCGTTCTTGCGCCAGGTTCCAGAACGGGACGCTGGTAAGCTCGGCGGGCGTGATCAAGCCGACGCTGAGGGCGTCATCGACGTCATGGCAATCGTAGGCGAGGCTGTCGGCGGCATCGACGACCTGCGCTTCCAGGAGCGGTTGGCCAACGCCCAGGTAGGGCTTCACTTCCGGCGCCTCGGGCTGTTTGCTGTGGAATGCCTGGGCTTCCAGCACCTCCCAGGTCAGGTTCAAGCCGGGAAAATCGGGATAGCGATATTCGAGCAATTCGACGATGCGCAGCCCGTGGCGGTTGTGCTCGTAACCGCCGTGCGCGCGCATGCACTCGTTC